>NZ_AUGA01000078.1:0-23760 GCF_000426785.1 Bradyrhizobium sp. th-b2 | reverse complement strand
GCAAGGTCCCACGTTCAATCCACGAAAAGGCCCGGGACGTTGCGCGCGATATTGCCAAGACTGATGCCTATGTCAGGTCCCGGCGCGAACGGAAGAAGATTGAGATGCTCTTCGCGCACCTCAAGCGCATCCTGCGCCTCGACCGTCTCAGGCTAAGAGGCCCGTTGGGCGCTCGTGACGAGTTCCTCCTTGCCGCAACGGCGCAGAACCTCAGGAAGCTCGCAAAGCTGATCCCGATCCCTGCGCTCCAGCCCGCCTAGGCGCAATCAAGCACCCGTGCGCCGGTCGCATTGCCCGATCCCAAATTGCCAGTTCGCGGACTTCTTCAACACAATCCCCTGAAAAGGCGACATAGAAGCGATCTGTCGGCACGTCGGCGTTGGGCCAATAACCGACGTCTTCTGAGTTGACCAGCACCATGGCTCCTCATCGCGAGGCTGAACGGCCAGCCGACTGTGAAAGGTGCACCACGATTACTTGTGTGATATAGTCCAACGAGGTGCAACCGGGCCCGCCGCCATGGACCAAACCATCCGTTTCTGCACGACAGCAGATGGTGTGCGGCTTGCCTATGCGGTGAGCGGAGATGGGCCGCCGCTGGTTATGTCGGCGACGTGGCTCACTCATCTTGAGCACCAATGGCACAGTCTCGCGTGGCGGCCATGGCTCGACGCCTTCACCCGCGAGTTTGAGGTGTTGCGCCATGACTCCCGCGGCTGCGGCCTATCGGATAGAAACGTCGGTGATCTCTCGTTCGAGACCTGGGTAAGTGATCTCGAATGCGTGGTCGAAGCGGCCGGCTTTCGGAGGTTCGCTATAGTGGGGACTTGCTGGGGTGGCCCCATCGCCGTCGAGTATGCCGTACGCCATCCTGAGCGGGTGAGTCATCTCGTCCTCTACGGCACCTATGCGCGAGGCAAGATGCGTCGGACGGATACGCCAGCCGAGGCGAAGAGAGGAACCGTTTTGGGTGACCTGACGCGACTTGGCTGGGGCCAAGAGAACCATGCCTTTGTGCAAATATGGTCCTCGCTCTTCCAGCCGGGCGGTACGCCGGAGCATTCGCGGTCCTGGTGCGATCAGATGCCCGCCGCGACCTCAGCAGAGACGGCCATCCGACTGTTTCAGATCGCCGCGCATACCGACGTGCGAGACGTCGCACCCCAGGTGAGGTGTCCCGCCCTGGTAGTGCATTCGGAACGCGATATGATTGCGCCAATGGAAGAGGGTCGATTGCTCGCGAGCCTCCTTCCCGATAGCCGCTTCGTTCAACTCGACAGCGACAATCACATGTTGCTCGCGGACGAACCAGCGTGGCAACGACTCGTTGTCGAAGTGCGACGCTTTCTTGCTGAACCATCCAACGAGGTTGTGACGTGTCGCAAGTCATTGTCGCTCGACGAGCTTACACCGCGTGAACGGACCGTGCTCGAAGCCATCGCCCAAGGACTCAACAACCCGGAGATCGCGCAATTGCTTCGGCTTTCGGAAAAAACGGTCCGCAATCACATTACCAGGATCTTTGACAAGATTCGGGTCAAGCACCGCTATCAGGCCATCGTAATGGCCCGCGAAGCGGGACTCGGCGGCGCAGCGAGTCCGCCGGTCGCCGCAGAGGCAGGACATTTGTCCCGCGCGCCAGACGCAGTGCCAACTCCGCGCCAGGACATCGGCCTCAATACAACGGCCTTCGCTCGGCCCATAACGTCGGCACGGCGTGCACCTGCCACGCCCGCACGCAGATCACGGTAAAGCACAATCGTGTGAAGCGAGCAGTCGGGTGAGCGTCAAGTAGGCCCGAAGCATGGGCGACCCTTTTCCAGGCTGATCTTGGCGATTCGCTTTGCCGGAGTTGAGGAGCAAATCATGCATGCCAAGATTCGCGGCGTGGTCGCGGCCGTCCTTCTGACCACCGCAGCGCCACCGGCTTTCGCCAATGTCATTACCGATTGGGACGAAAAGGCTGTCGTTGCGGTTACGCCGATGGCCGCTCTCAATGGCACGTCGCCCTACACGGCCATCCGCATGTTGGCGATGGTCCATACCGCGATGTTCGATGCGGTCAACGCGATCGAGCGCCGCTACCAACCCTATCTAGTCCAACTGCCTGCGGACCCAACCACTTCGAAGGACGCTGCCGCGGCGGCGGCCGCCGCCACGGTGCTGGCGACCATTGACGATAAGACAGCCGGGGATATGAAACGCGCCCTCGTGGCTTACCTCGGCTCAATTCCCGACGGTCCCGCCAAATCGGATGGTATCCGCCTTGGCGAGTCTGTTGCAGCCAAGTTGTTGGAGGAGCGGGCGCATGACGGCTCCGGCGCACCCGATGCCTATCGGCCGCGGACCTCGCCTGGGGTCTATGTGCCGACTGCGATCACGCTGTCCTCGATGTGGCCGGACATGAAGCCGTTCGCCATGACCGCAGGGTCCCAGTTCCGACCGGCCCCTCCGGTTTCGCTAGACAGCGAGGATTGGGCAAGGACTACGGCGGACAGAACAGCACGAAGCGAACAGGCCAGCAAACCGAGACTGCCCGGTTCTGG
Source organism: Bradyrhizobium sp. th-b2 (assembly GCF_000426785.1). NCBI lineage: Bacteria > Pseudomonadati > Pseudomonadota > Alphaproteobacteria > Hyphomicrobiales > Nitrobacteraceae > Bradyrhizobium > Bradyrhizobium sp. th-b2. Next base: position 21,214 of record NZ_AUGA01000078.1, on the reverse strand, counting down.
ATCAACCCGCTGACCGGCTATCAGCCCTTCCTGCGTCAGCTCGCGACAGCAAAACAGATGGATGTCGTGGACAGCGCGCGCTTCATGGCGCTCTCGGCCGTTGGCCTGAACGACGCCATCATTGCGGTATTGGACGCCAAGTACCAATACAACTTCTGGCGACCGATCACTGCCATTCGCAACGGTGACATTGATGGCAACCCGGCCACTGATCGTGACGCAACCTGGCAGCCAATCGGCCCCACGCCAATGCACCCTGAATACCCGTGCTCGCATTGTATCCAGAGCGGGGCCGTAGCCGGTGTCGTGAAGGCGGTTCTCGGAACCGAGGATTTCCCCGAGGTCGCCCTGACCAACCCGGCGCTGCCTGGTGTAGTCCATCATTTCGCCAACGTGGGAGCCATGACCGAAGAGGTCGCAAACGCGCGCATCTGGGCCGGCTTCCACTATCGTTTCTCGACACACACGCATCGGTACGCAGATGGGATTCCAAATCGGTGATTACGTCGTGAAAAGCGTCATGCAACCTGTGACGCTCGCCGGTGCTCGCTAATTAGGGCCGGCTGCCGGGGCTCACACCGGTAGTTCGGCAACTTGCACACGGGCCCGCCACGCTACCGCGATCTAGCGCGAGCTTGTTCGCAAGCCACCGATGCCGGCCAAGACGCTACGCCGTCATGACCGCTTCGGGTCTCACGCGGAAGTTTCGGCGGGCCTTCCGCTGAAGTCCGCAAACCCCAGTGAGCAGACATTCGCAGGCCGCGCGATGAGGTCCGAGAAGGGCCAAGAACGGAAGTCACCGTCCCCTCGGGTGTTTGCCGCCCACCCCCGAGAGCCGACATTGGTATGTACCCCGCGCGGATCCTTTTTCGTGCCGCAAAAGAACTTTTGGGCCGCGGCGAATAAATCCCAGCGGCCCGGAAGGCCCTTTAGTTCATGCGATCCGCGCTCGGCCCGCACCTGCCACGAGATCAGTGACGACCCTTGATACCAAGACCTCGCTCGACTGCGATTTGGACTATGGGCACGACTCTTATTGGCCCTTAGCCGACCCGGCACGACCCGCGGGCTCATGTCCACTTGTGGCAATAGCCGACATGGGGCCTCTTCGCCAAGATCGGCCCTCATCGGATCGATGACTAAAAGGTGCGCGCGCATGTGGGTTAACCAACGGCCATAACGAATGCGCCGAAAGGATGCTGGCCGATGTCCGTACTCGGCCGACGTCAGATTTCCAAAATGAGCCCGCGACGGAACGTCCATCCTCCGAACGCGATCTAAGAAACCATTACAAATGCTTGCTTTCTTCAGTCAGCAGCCTTTAGTGAATTTACAATCTACGGTTGAAAACCACGGTCCGTTGGGGTTTTGGTCGCTCCGAGCAGCCCACCCGAACTATCGGTCAGGGATCAAGCCGCAGGTTGGTCGATTTAATATTTCCTGACGATGGGTTTTGTTGTCGGAGGCGCTCCGGGCGCGGGCGGCGAGATAGCGAAGGTCACCCAGGTGTTCCAGCCGGATGGCCGGTCTTCCGCAGCGAACTCGCCGTAAGCCTTAAAATTGAGATAACCCTGCATGTCGCCGACCGGAAACAGAAACCCGATCTGGGGGCCGATGCCAACCACCTGGGACTGGAAGCAGCCGACACGGTCACCTGAGCCGCTGTCGCAGCCCAGCTCCTTGTAGACATAGCCCACGAGGCCAACCATGACCTGCTTCGACAGGAATTGCGATGCACCCCAGTCGAAATGCATGTCGACGCCGTTTTGATACTGCGTCGCAGTATTCTTGAAATTGTAGGTGAAGCCGAGCACCCCGGAGAATTCGTGTCCGGTCTGCGGGTTGAAATAGGTGTAGCCCGCGTCGATCGCGCCGTGTCCGATACCCAGGTTCGACAAGCGATCGGATTGGTAAGCGCCAACCGGGATGTCGCCGGTGATATAGGTCATGTAATTGTGGACGCCGGCGTTCCAGCGCAATGCGAATTGTGGGGCCAAATCCCCGAAGCCCCATGTCGCGTCGCTGATGGTGTCGGACCGCGCGAAGGGGTGTTGCCGAACGGGCCCGTGGCCACGCCGGACAAAGTCCCCGCCAGGCTGGTGCCGACGATGCCATAGGCCGCCAGGAGGGACACTGACGCCTGGCCGCCGAGCACTGGCGTTGCAAATACATAACTCGGGAGCACAAAGCCAAGATCGCCGGTGGCGTTGACATTCAAATTCAGATTTGTGTTGACGGTAACGTTAGCCGGAACCCTGCCGAGCGTAAATTCGCGCGCCCGCGCGACATCGGCGCCGGCGGATACGGAGGTGTGGTAGTAGATATTCGCCAGCGACCATCCCGGCTGCTGCGGCGTGGCCGCCAAGCTTCCAAAGAGGCCTGGGATCCAGAAACTAATGCCGCCTTCATCTGCCTGCGCACGATGGGAAAAAAGCATCATCGCAGGCGCTAAGACGATTGCAGCAACGCCAAGTCTGCGTCGCTGTACTGGAGTCGGCCGCCCTCTTTTCGGCACGACCAGTTCCGCTGTCATATTGCGCTCCGCAAGTATGTTGCCTTCGAAATAAATCCAGCGACAGCGTAACCCAGCGCAAGCAGGGCTCACCATGCAAAAATCAGCCCGACTCGATTGGCCAGGAAAAAGATTCATACTGAGACCAGAGAGCCACTATGCAGGTTGTGCCAACGGCTCTGTTTCTCCTGGGCTGCAAGTTCGTCTATCCGCACGTTAGATGGGATTGATGCTATTGCTAGAGGCGAATACGTAAATGCTCTGCGTCTTATTCGGCCGCTGGCCCGTGATGGCTACGCCACAACCCAGCTCGATCCCCGGGTAGTGCATGTGACAGGACGCGGCGTGCGACAGGACGATTCAGCTGCAGCATGATGGTTTCGGAAAGCGGCGGAGCAACGCCACGCCTTCGCCCAAACCAACCTCGGGGTCCTGTCTCGCGACGGCAAAGGCGTGACGTAGGACCTACTAAGGCAATTTTGTCGTTTCGGAATGCCGTAGACCAAGGCAACGCCGTCGCGGCGTGTTACTCAAGTAATACTATCAACTGTCGGGTAGCCCCCTGCCACCACGTCGGGCGCCTCGCCGTCAGCACTTCATGGGAGGTACATCCATGAAGCCGTCATTTGTGGCACATGGGCACCGCTATCTCTGGCTTCCCTTAGCCGTGATCTCGATCTATGTGTTGGTCAGCTATCTGATATTGCCTGCAACCTGGGCTCGGATCGAACATGAGCCAGGCCTGTCAAAGCGGCCGATGGTGACGTCGACGGCCGAGGGCATGCCGGGGGACCCGATCAACGTCGGTCTGATGGGAACGCGAGAGGATGTGGTTTTCGCATTTCATGCCGCAGGTTGGTATCCAGCCGATCCGATTACGTTGCGGACCAGCCTGGAGATCATCGGCAGCGTGTTGCTTGACCGCTCCTACAAGGACGCGCCTGTCAGCCCGCTCTACTTCGACGGACGACGTGAGGATCTGGCGTTCGAAAAGCCAGAGGGGATAAGCGCGGACCGTCGGCAGCACGTCCGGTTATGGCTGGTGCTGTCAAATGGCGCCGATGGCAGTCCTGTTTGGCTCGGATCGGCGAGCTTCGATACCGGTGTAACCCTGAGCCGCGATACAGGACAGGTAACGCACAAGATTGCACCAAACGTCGATCAAGAGCGTGACGGCCTGATTACCGGATTGGACCTCGGCCGTTCGGTGCTTAGAATCTATCAGATCAGAGGAATTGGTCCGACCTTGAACGGCCGCAATGGCGAAGGCGATCCCTATTACACCGATGGCGAGATCTGGATGGCCCAGCTGGTGGCGCGCGGCGAGAAAGCTGCGGCGCCGGCCAAACTGCTGCCGGTGCCGGCCCTGATCCAGGTGAAGGACAAGATGTTCGCCTGGGCTTCATCGTCCGACTGACGTTTGCTGGCGCCCCGCAGCGAATGCCGCAGAACCGTCAGCGAGCCCACTGCCCCATCTCTAGACAAGTCATAAGACTGACGTAGCTCGGTGTGCCGCCGATACTCTCCTGCGGTACGCACTGCGCCTTACTGGAAGCGGAATATTTCGACCATTGGCGCGCCAGCCGCTGTCGCGCCCTGGTTTCGTCTCCTATGCAGGTCTTTGATGACTGATCGACAGTGAGCCCTGCTGTCGCCGCCAGGTCGAACCTGCAGCTTCGCGAAATATCGAACGCCGGCACCCCGTCCGCGACCGCGACGACCAGCTGCGAACTCACGACGATCATGGAAATCGATATAGGCATCTTTGCGCTCCTTGTATGTTCTTTTGGCTCGCTTAGCGTGCTCACCCCGCGCTACTTTGTGCTCCGCGTCCCTACCGCTTTTCCGATAGCCTCAAACAAAGCCTGTTTCTGCAGCGGCTTTCGAAGGCTGGCCACAAACCCTCGTTTGTGCTCGCTCAACACGTCGTTGTCATGTGCAGAAATCAGAATCGTCGGAATTGTTATGCCGTTGCTTACGAGATGCTGATGCAGTTCCAAACCGTTCATCTCGGGCATCTGAAGATCGACAATCAGACACTCGGGAAGACCAGTTGGCAATGCCGCGAGAAATTCCTGTCCGGATGCAAAAGTTCGCGCCTGAAATGAGTGCGTACGCAACAACCGGCTCAAAGCCTTGAGCACGGCCGGATCATCGTCCACAATCGCAATCCACGGGGAAGCTTCCACCATAAATGATTATTGCTGGTGCGGCGAGCGCGCGTCGAGTTGGCCCTTGGGCCAATGTTCCCCTATTTCGTAAGGCGGAGCTTCTCGGCCATCCGAACTAGGTCGGCCACGGTGCGAATTCCCAGTTTCTCCATCATCCGACTGCGGTGGACCTTGATGGTCTTTTCGACCGTACCCAGATCGCCGGCGATCTGCTTGTTGAGCCGCCCCGCCACCACATGGATAAGCACTTCTCGTTCGCGCGGGGTCAGGGTGCCTACCTTCGCCTGCATCGATTCCAACTCGGAATGAAGCCGACGCGACTCGACGTCCCTGGCTTCAGCACGGGAAACCGCATCGAAGAGTTCCCTATCCTTTACGGGCTTGGTCAGGAAATCGATCGCGCCGGCCTTCATGGCACGCACACTGGTGGGAATGTCGCCTTTTCCGGTAACGAACACGACAGGACGATGATAGTCGCCGACGGTCAGCACCCGCTGAATCTCCAAACCGTCGAGACCGGGCATCGAAACGTCCAGCACAGCGCAGCCGGGAAGAGCTACGTCGTGCTCTTCGAGGAATACCCGCGGCGAAGAATATTCCTTGACGTCATGGCCGCTGCCGCGGAGTAGGCGCGACAGCGCCTTGAGCACTCCGGGGTCATCGTCGACAAGGTAAACCGTAAATTTTTCCGTCATGCATTACCCATTTCCGGCTGCTGGATTGGTAACGAAAATACCGCAATGGCGCCCCCGCCCTCATCGTTGATCAGATTCAGCTTCCCCTGATGCGCCTGTATGATCGTCGAACAGAGCGGCAGACCCAGGCCGAGACCATGGTCCTTGGTGGTGTAGAATGGCTCGAACAAATGGCCATTTTCCTTTGGACCGATGCCGTGTCCCTGATCCTTCACGCGCACATCTACCATTCCAGCTTGATCCCCTCGTGTTGAGACGAAGATTGAGCGCTGTGTTATCGGGGTCGAGGCCATAGCATCCATCGCGTTCATGACAAGATTCAGCAGGACTTGCTGTAGCTGCACAGAATCGCCCCGCGTAAAAAACGCGCTGTTCTCCAGATCAAGCCTGACGTTGATATCGCGGCCAATGAGCTCACTGTTCAGCAGGCTGATGGTTGACCTGACAAGGTCATTGATATTGACGTTTTCCGCGTTCCGCTCGCCCTTCTTCAGAAGACCGCGGAGACGGTGGATAACCTCGCCGGCTCGATTGTCTTCATGAACGATATCTTCGAGCGCATCGCGGATTTCGACGAGGTCCGGTGAATCTTGCGCGAGGAGATGCAGAGCCGCTTGGGCATTGGACAAGATCGCCGTGAGCGGCTGGTTGACTTCGTGCGCTATCGATCCGGAAAGTTCACCGAGCACGGAGACGCGCATCAAATGTTCAACTTCCCGACGTTGCAGCGCGACCTCAGCTTCGGCCGACTTCTGTTCGGTGATATCGATAAATATGCCGCCGAGGTGATCCGGTCGGCTGCCGCCCTCTGAACGAGAGCGGGCTCGCATGCGTACCCAACGCACCTCTCCACCCGGCAGGACAATTCGGACGTCGCTGATGGCAGGCTGCTCCGTCTCGAATGACTTTTGAAGCGATTGGGTGGCAGTTTGCAGATCGTCGGGGTGAACGACCGAAAGGAACGCGTCGCGGGTCAACGGCGCATCGCGCGCAAGACCAAACAGCGCCCTGCAATGCTCCGTCGTCCAAAGCTCATTGCGATGCCGGTCAAATTGCCAAAGCCCGATATTAGCGGCAGCGGCTGCGAACGTCATCCGCTCCTCGCTTTCCTTGAGCAGATTTTCGGCGCGCAACCGTCTCCGCCGCTGAATCAGCAGCGCGGCAACAACTAATGATTGCAAGGCAACAATCAGGATGGCAGCACTGACGATGCCTCGATGCTCACTCCAGATTGTCGGTTCTTTGAACAGCACAACAGTATCGGGAGGAAGTCGGCTCTCTTGAAGCTTCCACCGCGCCAAAGCCCTGTGATCGACTCGATAGGACTGTCCCGGATTTGTTTCCGGGGCAATCGTGGCGGGGTCTCTCCCGGCAAGGATTTGAAGCGCCATGTCTGCCGCTCGGACACCAACCGATTCAAATGTCTCAACGAAGCCACCAACGATACCGTTGCCAATATAGGTGTCATAAGGCGCGTAGAGCGGTGCCGGTGACACGGCGGCCAGAGAGCCTGCCACTTCAGCAGGGACAAAGGCTCTGCCTCCATTGTCGGCAAAAAACGTCAAGTATAGTACGATCGCATCATGGGGGATATTCTCCACCTCCTCCATCAGCTTCGCATGGGAGCGATCGAACAGATATGTCACCTCGAATTTTCGTTCACGATCCTCGATGCTTCTTCGAGCGACCGATTGCCACCGCCGATCCACCTGCCCGCTGCCGGCGATGACGAACAGACGGGTCGCTTCAGGCTGCAGTCGCTCCGCAAGCGCAAGCGTCTTGTCGAGACTAAACTCGGAAACGATTCCGGTGATGTTCGGCGGTAGCCGCAACGCACTATAGCTTTGTGGGGATATGGCCGTGAATACGACAGGGACATTTGGCGCGATGTTGTCGCGGTGCCTGACAACGAATGGCAAAGCTGCGCTGCCCAGCGTGATCACGACGTCGGGGGGGCGTTTCCCGTACTTTAGTAACAGAAACATCGCTACCCGGGATTCGTACTCGGCATCCGTGTTTCGCGCCAGGTCAAGAAAGTCTGCATCGATTTCGAGTGGTTGTGGCGAACGTTCCAATAATCGCTTTCGAGCCCCATCCGCAATCAGTGTCGTGGCGGGGAATGTGTAGTTGAAGGCATGCAGCATGAGCACGCGTCGCGGCTCAGCGGCATACGACTCCGCCGCGAAAAGAAAAAGGAGCGCCAAGCTCCGCCAAACTATGCGCGTCGTCCTCGTCATTCCGGAAAAGACCGCTACGCCGAAAATACACCGATGCGGATTCACAAAGCGCCTGGAGATACATAACCTTACCACGTTTCCCGGCATACCTCTCTAGCAATTCCTGAGCGCGATCAAACGTCGCTTGCCTGACCCGTCCGCTCGATTTTGCGGGCCACGCATGCAGTGACCGCCCCATATTGTCGCCAATCGGCTGCTGCGTCACGATTTAGAGCGGACGAACACAACCTCGAATTTCTGTTTGACGACGACCTGATCGTAAACACCTATCAGTCGATCATTCGCCGCATCATAGCTCAGCGTATAGGTAGAACCGTTGTAGCCGGAGGCGCGTAGCTCAAAGAAAAGTTTGAGACTGTTGCCGTCGCTGGTAGCGACGGCCGTGTGAAAAGGCAGCGGCCTCGGATTGGCGTAACTGGCGTCAAGCCGGCCATCGGCGTCTACCGAATTGATCGTGATCACGTAGCCTCCCTGCACCCTGACCCAGCGACCCTGCAGAACGCCAAACGCAGCCTTGGCTGCGGATTCCGTCGCGGGAGGTACGGACGTTGGCGGCGGAAGCTGCGTCAGCGCCAAGGCCGGGTTGATAAACAGCGAAAGGCTAACAATGGCGAATGGTATTGGATTCATGGCCTTTTCTCCAATCAAGTCTTTGATGGACTTACGCGTTCGCGCGTTACTTCTGCTCAAGCCGCCACGAGCCGTCCCAATTCTCGCCGGGCGGGCGCAGGATGAATTTATCGAGACGATTGATGAAGGTTATCGACGGGCCATCATCGGGGACGATAGCGAGCGCCGCCGCAAACGCGCGACGCGATTCGTCCCATTCTCGACGCCGGTAGCGGGACAATCCTTCCGAGAAACGATCACGCAGCTTAAGCTGCGCCGGCGAAAGCTCGCCCTTGCGCGCCATGATCTCGAATACTGCTTGGGGTTGATTTTGTCCCAGCACGGCAACTCGGTCGATCTCGCGCGCGTCCACCGCGTCGGAGGCGCCGGCCATCGTTGCCTCCGACACCAGAATGCGACCGCCATATTCCTTGTTGGCGCCCTCCAGACGGGAGGCGAGATTAACGGTGTCGCCCATCACGGTGTAATTCTTCATCCATTCGGAGCCGATGCTGCCCACGAGCACGTCGCCGGTCGCAATCCCTATGCGCAGATCGAATGCGGTGGGAAGAGTGCGAACTCCCAGAAGTTCGGGAAGCTCAGTCCTCAACTGTGGAACTAACTCGAGCATCTTCAGGGCAGCCAGGCTGGCGAGCCGCGCTTGCGCGGCGTCGTCCGTAAACGGCGGGCCCCAATACGCCATGATCGCATCGCCGATATATTTGTCGATGATTCCCTCATGATCGCGGATCGGAGCAGACATCGTCGAAAAGTAACGATTCATAACCTTCACCAGACCCTGCGGTGTCATTCCCTCGCTTGTGCTGGTAAATCCCCTCACGTCGCAGAACAGCACGGTCATGACGCGCCGCTGCCCCTCCACCGCCAGCATGGGCCGGTCAATGAGTCCTTCGACGATGCGCGGATCGATGTACTTTCCAAAGGTCTCGCGGATTCGCTCCTTGAGGCGCAATTGCTCTATCATCTGATTGAAAGCCGTCGTCAAATGCCCAATTTCGTCTTTCGACGTAATGGGCACCTGTTCATCCAGGTTGCCCGCTTCCACCGCCTTTGCGCCTTCGAGTAGCCGCCTGACCGGGCGCGTGACCCCAGCGCTGACCAAGAGCGAAAACACCAGTCCGAGAACCGCGGCAAGCAGCGTCAGGAATGCGGCAATCAACGTCACACGACGTTGCCTTTGCGCGGTCAGATCCGCATCCGCGCGCAGGAGCACCAGCATGTCTGCCCGGATCCCGTCGAGCTTGCTGTTGAGCTCATCGCGAAGCGCATCCACACGGCTCAGGCTCTCGTCAATCGTCGAGGCGTTGCCCTCTTCCAGCAGATTCAGCAGACGGCTGATTTCATCGTTCAGATGTCGCCGGGAGTCGTCAACGGCCGCATCGAGACGCACCTGAAGCCGAACCAGCAAACGTGTATCGCCGGAGGCGGCGTTCTTTTCTATCAGGCCGCCGATAAGCTTGCGCGCCGCCTCTATTTCGTTGTCGAATTCACCACCCTTGGCATCGAATCTGGCGCGGAGTGCGGTGACGTCATTCGATGACGACAGGAGTTTTTCGATGATGAGCCGCCGCAGCTCGAGCGCGCGCTCCACTGAACGAATATTGGCTCGCGCAAGATTGCCGTAAGCAGGAATGTAGCTCTGGGTAAGTTCATCTAGCTGGCCGCCCACCTGTATGACCGACGCCATCGATAGAAGGGCGGTAACCGCCATCAGCGCGATCAATACGACCGCGATGCCCATGATCTTCCGCCGAATGGATAGGCTGATCATGTTTTGACCTCTTCGTGCTGCGAGCGGAGGCTCGACGCGTTTTTCAGGCGATGGTAACGAGCTGGGTCGTCGCATTCTGTCAGCAATATCAACGAAGCGACATTGACCTCGAGGGCAAGCCCTTCACGGCACTCTGCTCCCCCGCGAAAATGGAAGTCGACCGATAGGTACTATGCAGATTGTGCCCCGCTATTGGCCCACGGTCCAATAGCGGGGCAGGATCCTTCCACGTAGCGTATTTCCGCTCAGAATGCGCGTCGCGTGCATCGGTGGGGAGGTAACGGATTGATGACAGCGCACCCTGCGACCAAGCTTGCGTCCGCTGTCACCATCTGTGACGGTCCTTTAGACATCGATAAAATGATCTGGATACCCGGCGGCACCTTTCGCATGGGATCGGACAGGCATTATCCCGAAGAAGCTCCGGCGCACCGCGTCACCGTGGACGGTTTCTGGATGGACCGCTATCCGGTGACAAACCGGCAATTCAAGGAGTTCGTGAAGGCTACCGACCACGTTACACTCGCCGAAATCGCGCCCGACCCGAAGGACTATCCCGGAATACTCCCGCACATGGTCTATGCCGGTTCGCTGATGTTCTCGCGGCCCAACCATCCGGTCAGCCTGCACGACTTCAGCCAGTGGTGGACGTTCGCCAAGGGCGCTGACTGGCGACACCCCTACGGCCCGGGCAGCAACATTCGTGGATTGGACGACCATCCTGTCGTGCATGTCGCGTTCAACGACGCCCTCGCCTACGCGAAATGGATCGGCAAGGATTTGCCGACCGAAGCGGAATGGGAATTGGCAGCGCGTGGCGGGCTCGAGGACGCGGAATTTGCGTGGGGCGATGAATTCACGCCGGCCGGCCGTCACATGGCAAACACCTGGCAGGGAGAATTCCCTCGCCAGAATGCGAATGCCGATGGCTTCGAGCGCACCTCGCCGGTCAGTGCATTCCCTCCGAACGGCTACGGGTTGCACGACATGATCGGCAACGTCTGGGAGTGGACGGCCGACTGGTATTCACCGAAGCATCAGGCGGATGCGCCGAAGGCCTGCTGCATTCCGCAGAACCCGCGTGGCGGCCGCGAGACCGACAGTTACGACCCCAGAACGACCAATGTGAAAATTCCACGAAAGGTGATCAAAGGCGGCTCGCATTTGTGCGCGCCGAACTACTGCCGGCGATACCGGCCGGCAGCGCGCCACGCGGAGCCGGTCGATACTTCCACCAGTCACCTCGGCTTTCGATGCATCAGGCGAGGAGCGACTGAAGCATCATAAAAAAGGAGAGCGAAGCCATGTTGAGTACCGTATTCGCTGCCAAGCGGCCATTTATTGCGACGCCGCCACGCAAGACGCGTTGTTTGCTCAAGCAGTCCTTTGCCACGCTGCTCGGCGCGACGATGTTGATGTCGCTGTCCGGGCCGGCCACCACACCGGCTGTGGCCCAAGCGCCGGCGAAGCCGAACATCCTCTTCATCATGGGCGACGATATTGGCCTGTTCCAGCCGAGCATCTACCACCGCGGATTTATGGTCGGGGAGACGCCCAATATCGATCGCATCGGCAACGAAGGCGCGACCTTTATGACTTATTACGCCGAGCAAAGCTGCACGGCTGGGCGTACGGCCTTCATCACCGGCATGCAGCCGGTTCGCGTTGGAATGGTCTTGCCGGAAATTCCCGGCAGCCCGTCCTATCTGCGGCCCGGGACGCCGACGCTCGCCAAGTTCCTGCTCGATCTCGGCTACAACACCGGCGAGTTCGGCAAGAACCACTTGGGCGACCACGCCGACTCTCTGCCCACCGCGCACGGCTTCCAGGAATTCTGGGGCTATCTGTATCACCTCGACGCCATGCAAGGTGTGAGTTTCCCCGACATCAACAAGACGCCGACCCAGCAGGGCCTCGCGCCGCCATGCAAGAACACCCCGGTCCCCGGCCTGCCCGAGGTTCTTGGCTCCGTGGATCCCAAGACCACGGTCTGCCTGACACCACCGCGTCCGGTGCTCGCGTGCACGTCATCCGACGGCACTGGCGCTAAACAAACGTGCAAGGACGAAGGTCCGCTGACCCTCGATCGTTCGAAGACGGTGGACGAAGAAATCTCGGCAAAGGTCGTCGACTTCCTCGACCGCAACGATCCGAAGAAGACTAACAAGCCGTTCTTCGCCTGGTACAACCCGGCGCGCATGCACATCACGACCGTGCTGTCGGACAAGTACCAGGCCATGGTGGGCCAGCCAGGCGGCAAGGACTGGGGTGTCAACGAAGCCGGCATGAAGCAGATGGATGACAACATCGGCGTGGTGCTGAAGAAGCTCGAAGACATGGGCCAGGCCAACAACACAATCGTGGTGTTCACCACCGACAACGGCGCCGAGACTATCACCTTCCCGGACGGCGGCACAACTCCGTTCAAGGGTGGCAAGCTGAGCACCTGGGAAGGCGGCATGCGCGCTCCGGCCGTCATCCGCTGGCCCGGCGTCATCAAGCCAGGCACCATCAAGAACGAAATGTTTGCCTCCCTCGACTGGCTACCGACGTTCGTGGAGATCGCCGGCGGGCCCAAGGGCGACGGACTGAAGCAACGGCTCGAGGCCGGTGAGTACCCCGGGCTCGTCAAGACGACGCTCGATGGCGTGAACCAGATCGACTATCTTACCGGCAAATCCGAGAAGTCGGCACGCGACCATTTCCTCTATTACTCCGGCAAGGAGCCATCGGCAGTCCGCTACCAGAACTGGAAGATGTACTTTGCAATGGTGTCAGACGCGCCCTCGGGCTTCATTTCCGGTGTGCTGCCCTACCACTGGACACAGGTCGTCAACATCAAACGCGATCCCTTCGAGACCTCCGTTGGTTCACAGCAGAAGACGCTGTTCGGTATGGGCGGGGCGATTGCTTCTCCGTCTACCGCCTATGTCTATGACTGGAACATGCTGCCTATCGGCCAGCAGTTGTGGCTGATGCACCTCGAGACCTACATCAAATTCCCGCCGCTCCAAGATCCAGCCAGCTACAACCTAGAACAGGTCATGCAGCAGGTTCGGGAAATGAAGACGGCCGGTCGCAGCGACTAACTGCGCGCGACAGGCCGCAGTGCAGAACAAGAGAAGAAGCGGCCGGCCCGAAAAGGGCCGGCCGCTTGTGCTTGGATGACCCGCGTTGCCCAATGTGGGTCCGACGTGCCGCCTTGGCAATTCGGTGGAAGCGACCTCAGTGGCAATCAGGAGCGTCACTTAGGCGCCGATTTGGTCGCGCAACATCAGCGACACCAGCCAGGAGATCTTGGTCGTCCAGGACTTCAACACGGGCGGAGTGAACGACTTCGTCAGCTTCGCGGGTACATCGCTGCATTCGTTCGCCGATGTTCAGGCAGCTGAATTCTATGATACCAGGATCAACACCACGATCATCACCGACGCCGCGGGCAGCGCGGTCTGGCTGATCGGGGTCGCGCCGGCACAGCTCGATGCGAGCATGTTCAAGTTTGCCTAAAGGAAACCGGGTGACTCTTCGAATCCAAGACGGCTGACATGTTCGCGGGTTCCTTGGACGCCTGCATTCCACGACTTCACGGTCGCCGGAGATTGCACGGTGTTCCGTGGCTGAACAGCCGGTTTGCACAATCAACCTGGCAGGAGGGTCCACGACGGGCAGCTTAGGGGCGATGATTCTGTCCGCCGCCACACGAAGGGCGCCGGCAAGTTTCGACCGGTTCAGTTAAGCGCAACGACATCCACTGGCTCCGAGGCATTCATTATGGGCTAGGAGGCCGCGTAGAGCCGACTTGGCACCTCGGGCGTCAAATACTCGCCTCCAGGCGTATCTCTGCTCCACGCGGCCTCGCAGGCGCAGGGCGCTTCCGCCAGCGGACGACGAATGGTCCCAGGCCAGTCTGCTCCATCTGAGCGATTGCGACCTAGGTAAGATCAACGCAGTCTCTAGCGGGCATGCGACGTGCCAAATCGACCTGATCAAGATTGGAAGGCTCGAGTCGACGGTTTCGAGGCTCGCCGCAGACCTGGCAACGACCAACTTCGTCGACATCGATCTCAAGCGCTGATGTTTCGAAATCGTGACGCTGCTCTAGATCACCGCCGAATATCTATCTGGCTGAAACCTGTGTGGTAGTCGCGGCGCCGCGCCATCTGCAGGCTTGTTGCATCCCGGGCAGTGCGCGCCGGCACCGCCGCATGTGCAGGCCGTTCTCAAGGTCGCCGTCCTGTGGACGGCGAAGCGCCTTGATTCTTGCTCATAGGGCTTCGCCTAGCTGTCTTCCTGATAGTCAGGCACAAATCGCGCCTGCCATGAGATCAGGCCGCGACGCCTGAGGTCGTTATTGATCTGGATCAACTTGGCCGCGCGGTTCAAGCCACGCTGGAATTTCTACCGATGGGATTGACACTCTCGGCAGGTGCGGAATGATGGTTCCGGCAGTGACGATCAAACCGTCGTTGAATTTTGTTCGCGCAAAATCCTTAGCTTCTGCCTCTGTTGCGAACGTCTTAGTTAAGCGCGGATGTCGCCTTCTTGACAGCGTGCCATCTGTCGGAACTTCAAAAGTGACATACCAAGTGTGGTTCATGCCGCGATGCCGCCACCCAGTGTCGGTCGCCTATCCTCCGCACCGGGACGATAAAAAGCCTCTGCCGGGAAACGGTGACGATCGTGTCTCCGTGACTTGCAAACGAGTACTTTACCGCCGCGCCCCAACGCGATTGACGCCACCGTTTGCATTGCCACCGGCGTTATAACGGACCGCAGCGCGCGCCACCGGACGAGGCCGTAGCACGACGCCAGCCCGGGCAACGCAACCCACCGGATATTCAACGTACTGGCAGTACACGACCGCCTTGGCTGGGATTGGACTGAGAGTGAGACCTGCAAGCCCCAACAGGGCGCTAGCAGCAATCCCGGCAACTGTCGCTGACTTGATCGAAAGACGTTTCCTCAGATGCATGGCGGACCTCCCTCTTTGCGCTTGCGTCACTGAAAGGTGACGCCTCAGGTGCGGCTGAACATAGCGTGCGCGCCAAAGGATCGCTGGCGTTGACCTAGATCAAAGGAGGCTCTGTGCGCTGGCGCGGCTTGCCCGGTGTTCCTGTCGGCCTGTCGCTTCCCCGCGTGCTGTGCGCCTTCCTACTGCCCCTGACGCCTGCGTGCCCGTCGGTTGCCGCTCCCCTTGTACTGCCTGTCGTGGTGACGCGGTCACAGTGATGGGCGCGCAGCTCTCGATGTTCGCTTGCTCGATGTGATGGGCGTTGCTCGTTGCTTGTCGTTCTCAGTCGATTATCGACCGCGTTTTGTCGCGTCCTCAAAAGCGCACCACCAACCAGCGCACAAGGCACCATGCAGGTTCTCAGGCAAGTCCTGATGCAGGTCCATCAATGCTTCGATGGAAGCGATGTAGCCTTGTTGCCAAGCGTCCTTCTCGTCATCGGTTCTAAATTCGTCCTTTCGCATCTGCATCTGACGGTTCATCTTGGATTATGCCCTGTTCAGCGGTCCCGCTCTGGGCGGATAATTTGGTGAAGTCTGGTGTTGACGCTGGCGATGGTGAGGGCGCGCCTCGTCGCGCATCCCTAATGCGACGCGACGAGTTGCCCGAAACGTCGTGCTTGGTGCGGATAGCGGTAATCGCAAAATTTGGGAGGTGGCCTTACCGAAGGCCAGTCCGGGCCACGGCCATTTTTGCGATCTCTCGCGGCTCGCGAACGCCTATCGCGCCGACCTCGACAACCTTACGAGCGACCATGTCGCAAAGTGGGTCGTTACGATCAACCACGCCCAGCAAGTTGAGAGCTTGGTTGAAGGCCGTGTCCAAAAGCTCGATTTCTTCCGGCGTGCGCTCGTCTTTCAATAACCTTTTGATTGGCATTGTCCCGCCCTCAGCCGACGCAGCAATCCAAGCCCTTATAGCACTGGAACTCTGTTCATGGCCGGAGATACTACGGAAGGAACGCTGACCCGTCACGAACGCGGCTGACGTCAATCGCGCCCGCAATTGAGGACATTTGCAGCCGCGCAATCTCGGCTTAATTTTATGCCACTCGGTACACAAAGGTGCGCTGCGATGTCTGCTAGTCTAGGAACCACACTTTAGCGCGCCGAATTATTTGTAGGTCATCCAACGGAGAGACCAATGAAGAAATTTGTCGCCGTTACTGCTCTTACGCTTATGTGCGGTTCGGCCTTTGCTCAGAACACCGGCCCCGCTCCACAGACCGGGATGGAGAAGCCCGGACTGACGAACGGTGCCAAGCCAGATGGTTCGATGGATACGACCGGCATGAGCGCGACCAAGGGAAATATCAAAAGGGACAAGGACGGTGCACCGGCCCCGAAGGACGAGAAGAAGTAGTCCCGAGAACGGATTGAGACGTTTACTTTCGGGGACGCGCGGGCAGTATTTTTCCCAGTATCAGCGCGTCCCAGAAACGTTCTAACCGTCACCTACGAACCGGCATGTAGGCGAAGAATATGTCCTTTGACCCGATCTGGGCGATCGATGATGTCAGTTGGCCCATCGTCGCGACGCGGTTGGCGTGCTCGAGCTCCAGTTGCGTCTCACGGTAGCGCCGCTCGCTTTCACGTGCTTCTGCCTCCGCGAGCTTGCGCTCAGTCAAATCAAGTACGAAGGCAACTCCATGATCTTGCTGTTCGTCGAACGCGGCCGAGCCGACCAGCACAGGCACACGGCTGCCGTCCCTGCGCAAGTACTCCTTTTCATAAGGTTGGACCGCGCCAGGCGTGTCTGTGCCAACTAGGGAGCGCGCGGGACTGGGCCGCCATTCCGACGGCGTCAAGTCAGCCAAGCGCATGTTACCGGCGGCGATATCCACTCGGTCGTATCCGATCATCTTGAGGAACGCGTCGTTGGCTTCGATGATTTCACCCTTCCGACTCGAGATGAAAATCCCGATGATGTTAGCATCGACCAGTCGCCTGATTTTCGCCTCGCGCTCTGCGGCGTCGCTGTACGACCGGGCGTTCTCCAGCGCGATTGCCGCCTGTGAGGCGAGCAGCTTCAGCACCGCGATCCGCCCCGGCGTGAACACATGCGACGCCAGACTGTTTTCGAGGTACAGTACGCCGATCAGCTCAGCCTGTTTCAGCAACGGCAGGCAAAGAAGCGACCGTGCCTGTTTGAGGCCTATATATTCATCTCAGAAGAGGCGATGACATCCGAGGCTTCATGCGCTATCGTTGCAGGCCAACATTTAAGAATTGCGACTCCACTTCGACCGCAGGCAAGTAAGGCCAGAGTGTTCGCGGGCGACCGAAACGCAATCGAAATATCTGCTCGGGCGTGAACTCCGAGACGCATGGGAGGAAACGAACCATGTTGGATGCAAAGGCGGAAAGCCGCAATCGCCTCGATAACTGGCTTGTCTGGACGGCGGTCTCGGTTCTCGGGGCCTTCGCTCTCGCGATGGTCGCGCTCGTGCGCGGGGAGCATGTGAGCGCGCTCTGGATGGTGGTGGCGGCCATCGCGGTCTATCTGATCGCCTATCGCTATTATAGCCTGTTCATCGCCCGCACGGTGCTTCAGCTCGACCCCAATCGGCCGACGCCGGCGCACCGTCACAACGACGGGCTAGATTACGTTCCAACGAACAAATACGTGCTGTTCGGCCACCATTTTGCGGCCATCGCCGGCGCGGGCCCGCTCGTCGGCCCCGTGCTTGCCGCACAGATGGGTTACCTGCCCGGCATGCTGTGGATTCTCACAGGCGTCGTGCTCGCGGGCGCGGTGCAGGATTTCATGGTCCTGTTCGTTTCGATGCGACGCGACGGGCGGTCGCTCGGCGACCTCGTGCGTTCGGAACTCGGACCCGTGGCCGGGGTCATCGCGCTGATCGGCACTTTTCTGATCATGATCATCATTCTCGCCGTGCTCGCCCTCATCGTGGTCAAGGCTCTAGCCGACAGCCCATGGGGCATGTTCACCGTCGCGATGACAATTCCGATCGCCATCTTGATGGGCGTCTACATGCGCTTCATCCGGCCCGGCGCCGTGGGTGAGGCCTCGGCCTTCGGCGTCGTCGGACTGATGGCCGCCATCATCCTGGGCGCGAACGTCGCGGAAAGCCCAACCTGGTCGGCCGCGTTCACGTTTTCGCCGACGCAATTGTGCTGGCTCTTGATCGTCTATGGCTTCGTCGCCTCTACCCTGCCGGTCTGGCTGCTACTCGCACCACGCGACTATCTTTCGACGTTCCTCAAAATCGGTGCGATCGTCGCTCTGGCGCTCGGGATTCTCTTTGTGGCGCCCGACCTCAGAATGCCGGCGGTTACGCGCTTCGTCGACGGAACCGGCCCAGTCTGGTCGGGGAGCCTGTTCCCATTCCTATTCATCACCATCGCCTGCGGCGCCGTTTCCGGCTTCCACAGCCTGATCTCGTCCGGCACCACGCCCAAGCTGATCGACAACGAAGTGCAGGCGCGTTTCATCGGCTATGGTGGCATGCTGATGGAAAGCTTCGTCGCAATCATGGCGCTGGTGTCGGCCTCCATAATCGATCCCGGCGTTTATTTTACCATGAACAGCCCGGCCGCTGCGATCGGAACGACGGCCGAAAGCGCCGCCGCCAAGGTGAGCGAGTGGGGCTTTGCGATCACGCCCGAGCAGATCAAGCAAGCGGCGGTTGATGTCGGTGAGAAGACGATCATCTCGCGCGCCGGCGGCGCGCCGACGCTTGCCGTCGGCATGGCCCAGATTTTCTCCAACCTGGTGGGCGGGAAGGCGATGATGGCCTTCTGGTATCATTTCGCCATTCTGTTCGAGGCGCTTTTCATTCTCACCGCGGTTGACGCGGGGACACGCGCCGGGCGATTCATGCTGCAGGATCTCCTTGGCGTGTTCGCGCCAGGGATGCGCAATATCGCATCGATCCCGGGCAACGTCATCGCCACGGGCCTATGCGTCGCGTTCTGGGGATATTTCCTCTATCAAGGCGTCACCGACCCGCTCGGCGGCGTCAACACGCTGTGGCCGCTGTTTGGAATCTCCAACCAGATGCTCGCGGCCATCGCGCTGATGCTGTGCACGGTCGTGCTATTCAAGATGAAGCGCGAGCGTTACGCCTTCGTCACGTTGCTTCCCACGGCATGGCTCGTGATCTGTACGCTCACGGCAGGCTTGCAGAAAGTCTTCGACAGTGCGCCGAGTATCGGCTTCCTCGCGCACGCCAACATATTCCGCGCGGCGGCGGACGCGGGAAAGGTGCTGGCTCCGGCCAAGAACCTCGACGAAATGAGGCAGATCGTGCTGAACGATACGATCGATGCGGTCATGGCCTTTATCTTCGTGCTGCTCGTCGCGAGCATGATATACTTCGGTGTTCGCGCCTGCATAGAGGCATGGCGCTCGAGCGCCTGGACCGCGCGTGAGCTACCGGAAGCGACGAACGGACCCCAGGTCGCGGTCCCGGCGGAGTGAAGCAGATGAAACAGGCCCCGACGACGAATCTCAAAGACGCGCTTGCCGCCTTCGGCAAGTGCGTATGCGACGGCGCGCGACTGATGATCGGTGTGCCAGACTACGAAACCTATGTGGCACACATGCGCCGCAAGCATCCCGAGCAACCGGTCAGGAGCTACGCCGAGTTTTTCCGGGAGCGGCAGTCGGCGCGATACGGCGCCGGATCGACGCGCGGTTTTCGCTGTTGCTGAGCGAGCGTTTGGTGTTTAACTTTCGATCGTGAAGACTGGAAGTCGGCCCGAGCTTCAGCCTCTCAAGAAACCCTAAGTCTCGACCCTGAAAACGGACATCATTGGGTTGCTGAGTATGGCGCTCCGCAGCTTTTCGGCTGGGGCGCCACGGCGTGATGCAGTGCTATTCCCTGTTCCCGTCAAGAAACCCAATCGACCGGGACGTAGGTTGCGTGTCGGTCATCGTGTCATTAACAATAACCCGATATTCATTTCGTCCGTAACCAGCGATCGCCTTACCTAACCGCCGTGATTTCTTGAGAAGCCAACTCTGGACTATACGAGACAAGAGCTTTGCAAATCTGATCACTTTGGCGCGCCTGCAGTGCTCGTCTGCGCAAGCTCAGACGTGACCCAGTGAGAAAGCTTCGATCGAAACGCATTCCGTGAATGGCCGGCGACTCGAGTCCGTTCGCAGTGAACCATTGATGCCACTGCACTTGCTTCACATCCGAGCGGATTACCGTAGTACTTGGCCTAAAATATCCTTTGGCTTGCGGATCTTTTTACCGATCTCAGGGGTACAAAGCGGAGTGGCAGTTTCTTCGCCGAGCGGTATCACATCGACCCCCTCTCCACGCGGCTGACCGTAAACGATGTCGAGATCGAAATCGTCGTTTGTGAAGCGGGCGTATTCGGTATTGGCAGCGAGCCGCACTTCGAGTGTGGTTCGGCCGCGAAAAACTTGGCCAGCCGTGGGGCGAGCCATTGAGCCGCAAAGCTTGGCGCGCAATGCAACCCTCAGGAGCCGGGGTCAGCGACCCGAAACCTCCTTCGTCGATCGTGGCGATCAACGTACCCTGGACCAAGCGGCCGGCCGATAGCACACACATTGTTCCAGGCTCATCCGCAAAGGAGTCAGATCAGAAGGTGCTTCAGTCTTTGGCTCGGGTGCACGCTTGGCAGCGGGACCTCGCAAGCGGGCGTTTCGCGTCGGTCGAGGATCTGGCCGTCGCGGTAGGTCTCCATCTCAAGGTCATCCGTGGCGACTGCGGCTGGCCTTCCTCGCGCCAAGCACTCTGAAAGGCGTCCTCTACGGCGAAATCCCGCGACTTTGCGCGATCTGCGGAAGATACAGGCACTCAGCTGGCAAGGTCAAAAAGTGGAACTATATTGCGGTGGGCAGCTGCTGGTGGGCATGCGAGTTTGAGAAGATCCGTGATCGCTTTCTTACTGTTGGTATTTGTGCCGATCGGAATATCTGCCGGGCGTTACTATTGGTTCGCCGACACGCGAGGCAATTGGCAAACGGCGGATCGTTCAAGCGCTGGTCTTCTGCCCCCGGCGCCTTCCCATCCCGAAGCGTTGATCCGGGTATTTGCTGCACGGACCGTGCGGTGGCGCGGCATATTCGCAGTCCATACCTGGATCGTGGTCAAGGAAGCCGGTGCCAACAATTACAACCGATATGATTACACTGCATGGGGCGAGCCTATCCGCGTCAATGGCTTTGCGGCGGATGGTCGCTGGTT
>NZ_AUGA01000077.1:0-23916 GCF_000426785.1 Bradyrhizobium sp. th-b2 | reverse complement strand
TGTCGACAAGGGATACCGCGGCCATGACGCACAGAACCC
The DNA here is from genome assembly GCF_000426785.1 of Bradyrhizobium sp. th-b2. Classification (NCBI taxonomy): domain Bacteria; kingdom Pseudomonadati; phylum Pseudomonadota; class Alphaproteobacteria; order Hyphomicrobiales; family Nitrobacteraceae; genus Bradyrhizobium; species Bradyrhizobium sp. th-b2. The sequence goes on along the minus strand of NZ_AUGA01000077.1, from coordinate 23,877 downwards.
GCGCCGCGTCTTCATCTCCGGCCAGAAGCGCGGCGTCTTCGGCACTATCAAGCGCCAGCTGCGGCGCCGCTCCGCTATCGAGCCCGTGATCGGCCATTTGAAGGCTGACGGACACCTCGGCCGCTGCTACCTCAAAGGCCGCGCCGGCGATACCGCCAACGTCATCCTCTCCGCCGTCGGTTACAACTTCCGCCGCATCCTCGCCTGGCTAAGGGCTCTTTGGTACCTCTTCCTGGCTGCCTTCTTCTCAGTCACCAGCCACCGCACACCACTCAAATCGGCTTCTTAACCGACGACTAGATATATTGCCAAGCACGGAAAATCCGATCTTCCTCTTCGGAGACCAAACTCAGGGTGGCTTCGTTCAAGACCATAGTGGAGCGTTGGAAGGCGGCAGGGTCTAGTTTCTTCCATTCTCGAACTACCTCGGGGCCAAGATCCTTCTCCTGCAGCCCATCCCGACGTTTCTCGTAGACTGGCTTGTCACCGTGAATGGTAACTGTCAGGTGGTGCAAGCCAGCGCCGAATGGATTTGGTTCACCCTTAAGGAAGATGCGATCTCTATGAACGTTGTTGAGGTGAAAGATTTCCCTATCGATCTGGAACACGCAATTCTTTCGGTCGATCGGCTGTACCGTGGCATCATCCCGTCCGGTCAAGGCAAAGCCTACGGCTCGTAACAACACCCCCCCTTCATCCCGACCGCCAGGCCCTTTATCCTGGCCCGCCTGCGCTGGAAAGCTTCGGCTGGCACCGCCGACCACAAGGGCAATGAGAACAAAAACGGCTTGAACCACTCGGATCGGAATATCTTTCGGTCCCAGCACTATCACACCTGAAATCCTTCAATAGCTAATCGGCGCTCGCCAAATTCGAGATCCCGGCTCTTCACCGCGCTCGCCATTTTATCAGATTTTTAGATAATCGACAATTCCGATTACTGGTTCTGCCCTTGGTCGCTCGGGCAGGCAATGTCGCGCACACTTCGGTCAACTCGGCAGAAGAAGCTAATTGCGCTCATCATTGAGAAGCGAAAAGCCGCTGGCCTTACGCAATCGGACGTAGCGAAGAAACTCCGGCGATATCAATCGATCGTGGCTAACATCGAGAGCGGCGAACGTCGGATTGACGTCATCGAGTTCCTTGAGCTAGCGGAAGCGATCGGCTTTGACCCAGGCGAATTGATCGGAGCTTTGCGACGCTGAGGCCCTCACAAGGGTACAAAACATAGTGCACAAGCGCGGGCATGCGCGGCTATCCCCAACGAAGCCTTCCCATGCGCAGCCAGCCAAAGCGCGAGACTAGACGCTCGACAATCGCTTCTTTCGGTCCGGGAGCCACAATCAGCAAATGATATTCGTGGCCGGCAAACGGCTTTCGCGCGCGCCGACCCGCTTGAGCCCAAAGAGGCTCAGCAAGGCGGCCAGGACCCTGATAACCTGCTGCTCCTTCACCCGAGGTTCATCCCGAGGATTCGATCCGCCATTTTCCTCCCGGCTTCTATTTCAGCGTCAAGTTCTTCCTTTGAAAGGCCGACCTGAAGCTGCAATTTGCCGTTTTCGTTTTCCTTGAATACTTGCACTTGCATATAGCGGACGGTGTCTGGCCGGAGCATGTGGACCTTTACATCTCGCTTCTTGTCGATGATCCGGCGCTTTAGGCGATGATGCCCGTCTATGATGTTCGCACCGTCGGATGCTATCACCATAATGATTGGCTCATTACTCTGCTTTTCTGGCATTTCGAAAACGTACTTCAGGTCAATATCGACCAAACTGATGTGATGAACAAGTTGGTCATTGATTGCCATTCGAAATGGCCTTCTCTTTTCTCGCTTAATCGCTTCTAGCGCTTTAGATACATTGAGGAGTCCAAACTTCTCACTCCTAAAGACACGGTCCTTTGGTCCCACACCAACCATTGCAATACGCTTGCCGTCATCACCAAAGTACGAGATTCCTCGACCGTTTGGTAGCATCTCAAATCCGGGTAGCTGCGATGCGTCTTGCGCTTCGGAAAAACCTTCGTCCATAGAATCTCCCGTCACCTGGCAACCGAATCCCAACAACTGAATCGTTATACCTTAAGGCACGCGCTCAGCCGAACCGCAGGACGTGGAGATTGTCTGGTGTCCATGGGCCTGCAAACAGCCTTGCGACGTCGTGGCTCTGCCGGCAATTGTGCGGCGCACTTCTCCGTGTTTCGTTCGCAGTGCGGACCTCCGTCCGCAGTTCGTTGCTTCAACCAAAATCGATCCATCACGTGGACGAAACAAGATTCGTTTACAGAGGCTATCTCTTCGGCCATTACGACAGCCGCGGAGGTACCATGTTTGTGGAGGCTACCTCCAAGGAGCAGGCGCTTAGGCACTACGCGCTTGAGCTCGGAGTCGAACCCGAGGAGCAGAGCGAGCAACTCTTACATGAGTTACATGACGACGACTTCCTTTGCGAAGCCGTGATCGAAAGCGAAGACCTGATCGAGGTCGGCGCGGACTTGGACGGCGCCATGACGGGTAGCTTCGATCCCGATAGCAACGATGGCGTCACGGCCTGGATCGTTGGTCGCAGCGGCGACCCCGAGTGTCTGCTCGACAGCTTGCCGACTGACGGCAGTCCGCTGCGCATTTGGTACGGAGGCAGGCCAGCCGAGCCCAGCTTCGCTCCGCGATGGGACGATGATGCGTATGGGCTGTTGTTCTATAGCACCGTTGGGTGATGTTTTGTCGCCCGGTGAAATTATCGCTGCGTGCGGCCCGCCCGCCGTGAGAAATAGACCGTATCGTGACGGGCTAGGCGGAGTGCATGAATTTGGCTAGCCTTACAACCAATGAGGGAGTGAGACGTGGCCGCAAGGACAGCCGGCCAGCACATTGAGCCGCCATCAACGGTGCTTCGACTGCGCCGCGTCGAAGCGTGGCGGAGAGCGCGGCTAGAACGACTGCTCAGCACGAGTAATCCGGACAGGACCAAGCGCATTCGCGCCGCGCGTCTCTATCTGGAGGTTGGCGCTCGCCGGATGGCCGCTGAGCGCGGGATCATTGATCGCTGATATGGGCGCTCGACAGCAAACCTGGGTGCAACCAATGAGCGGGGCAACACCAAAGACGCTGGGCCTCGTCGCAATCTTAGCTGCGGGTGCGATCTATATGCACTACGGTACGCTGTCTCCGTGCGGAGCGCTTCGCGAAACTGTTCGCAGGCAGAATAGCTTGGCATGTCCTCGCCGACGGCGTCGTGGACGCTTTCATTCAAGAGAATTATGGCCTGTTATCACCGGCCCGCTGTGTTGCTCTACTGATGGGCCAGCGTCCGTTGGGCCCAGCCGTCGCAGCCGCGCCGCCTGTAGCAGTGACGCCCGCACCGCAACCCGATCGACAAGCTATCCCCGCAGAGGCCAACCCACTGCAGGCGCCGACAGACGAGGCCGCCGCCGCGATCAATGAATGCAGGGCGAAACGACTATCAGGCGAGTTAAAGGCCTTCGCCCAATCGGCTCAGTGTTCGAACCCTCGCATCATCGCGGCCTTCGAAAAAACGAATTACAGATACCTTGATTTGATAGTGCTCATGACGGCAAAACGCATGCAGATTGTCGAGCGCCTTGACATCAGATGTCGGAAGCCGAGGCCAACGTGGCTAATCAACAGGCGTTCGTTGACATGGTCACAGCGGAGAAAGCCCGAGACGCGATAAGGTCGAATAAAAACTAAAGCCGCCGCTACCGGTTAAGAATAGTGCGACGGCTTTGGGCTAGATGCACTGCCCGGCCAGAATATCGTCGCGGCGGGTGAAGAAAGCATCAGCGTGCTAGGGCGGTTAACCGTTTCTCACCTTCGTTGATGAAGTAGTTTCTGAGATCGGCGTTCGGGATGTATTTGTCGGCACGCATCCGGACTTCATCCATCGATCTGTATTGAGGCTTCGCTAGCAAGTCTCTCAGATACTCATCCGCGATACTTTCATGGTCGATTTCGAATGGCTGTACTGGGCCAACTGGCATCACCTTCTGCTCCTGCGATTGTCGATCTCGAACACTAGCACGCTTCATTCTTGGAAAACCATGTGGCTCGTCGAGAAGCACAACAGGCGCCGCAACATTTCCGACTTAGGAGGAAGCTATGCCGAGAAGAGTGAACGTAAAGCGGACACCTGAGCATAGGCTTACCGCGAACATCGTCTCGAGCAAGTTCAGCTACTTCATAGCCGACTATCGCCCAACTGGCGTTTCATTTGTGGACGATGAGGCACTTATCGAATTGGAAACAACGATTGAGGAAATCGAACCGGCAAATCCGGATCACCACGGTGCAGCATTAGAGTGCGCTTTGATTTGCGCCAAGCGATACAATATCGATCCTCCCGGCGTTGTAGGACATCCCGGCCTCTTTTCGGTGATCCTGAAAAGGAATCGTCGATCCGTTCTCGCGTATTTGCCTTCTGAGGCATTCTGGGCTCTGCAAACCCGCCTTGATGTTCAGAAGCTCAACCGACTGGAGTTGACTTACATCGCGCCCAGCCGCGGAGTAGGCGATTTGACCGGTATCTACGTTCGGCAAACCTAACTCTAGAGAACAGGCAAGGAAGGAGCCCTTCGGTTTTCAGATCGGACTTTCGCTCCTAGGGAAGCGACCGAAACGATCAGAGCGTTGGTTGACCGCTAGGATAGGATCTGCCGATCGTAAGCGGTCAGCGATCACAGCTGCGCGCGAGTGATAGTCAACCAACTGCAGTGTCTAGCAAGGCCCGATGAACGGCAATTTTCTGCGGCTCAGGACGGAAGCGACTATACTGGCGGCCGCGTCATTCACCGGTGTATGTCCCCAGAGACGCAGTACAAGCCAACCGCTTTGTTGGAGAGCGCTAGTAGTCTCCGTGTCGCGAGCTATGTTTCGCTCAATCTTCTCTCGCCAGAACGCGGCATTGCTTTTGGGCCAAGTGCCATGTTCCGGACAGCCGTGCCAAAAACATCCGTCGAGAAAAACGGCAATCTTCTCTTTCGGAAAGGCGATATCGATAGTGCGTCTGGACGATGGCGCGCGAAGATGAATGCGAAATCGAAAGCCCGCCGCGTGGAGAGCGGCTCGGACTGCTTTTTCGCGCGGGTTATCTCTTCCCGGAGTATTTGCGAATCGCTGCGTTTTTCGGTGATCGGTCTTTCGTACTTTGGGCGACATATCTGCCTAAGTCACGTTTAAATGCGTGGGGAACGCGAAGACTGCTCTTCATAAGTCGTGTGTAAAAGCCTGTTGCGGCCCGACTTGAGAGTGGCACAGAGCAGTTTGCGATCGTGGCTGAGAGACCCATACAATTCGCCGCCAGGGGCCACTCCGAGACATCGACCGCATACCGTTTGCCGAGCTCGCCCCAAGCCGCAATCGGCCACCGCCCCCCGTTCGATACTTCAGACCCAGACGAGATGATGGTTGCGGATGGCGTCAACATGGATCGCGCCAGCCATGCCGCGACCGGAGTGCTAACTGCGTTTCCAACGAGTTTCCATCGTTGACGTTCGCCTCTAATCGTCTGCTCCGCGGGAAGGGTCCAGTCGATCGGAAAACCCTGTAGCTGTTCACTAGCGTTAATTGTCGGAGTTACAAATTTACTCGTTCTGGGAAGCCAGATCCCTGGCGGAGAAACAATGCCTACGCCCGAACTTCCTTTGAGAGGCGGAACTGCGTCCACGGCCCAACCCAGTCCGGTATTCCCCTCTGTCCAGTAGAATCCACACGGCTGAGTTCCGTCGAATTGGATAACTCTTGGATCAACGCTCTCAGCTAGCAATGCTTGACGAGGATCTTTCGACCGAGATGCCAAAACGTAAAGTCTGCGGCGGCGTTGAGCTAACCCAAATGCTCGACTGTCCACGACTCTATAGGCCCATCGCATTCCGCGAGACTCAATCTGACCGATCAGCCAAGCGATTGCAGCCCCGCCTCGGAGATTCAACATGAATGGCACGTTTTCGAATAACACCCAGTCAGGAAATCGATCGCTTCCATCGAGTAGCCGAAAAACGTGCTCGACGAGCCCTGATTTCGTACCATTAATGCCGGCAAGTGTTCCTGCTGGGCTGAGGTCCTGGCACGGAAAGCCGGCCGTGAGGATTTCGCATTCTGGGAGACTTTCCATCGTGCTGATGTCCAGTTCACACACGACGCCTGGAAATCTGGCGTTCAAGACCGCGCGAGCTGCTTGATCACTTTCGCAGAAGCCGGCGACCGCGATCCCCGCTTGACTGAAGCCGACCTCGAACCCCCCAATGCCAGCAAACAGTCCGAATGCTCGGAGTCGCTGGGTTGCCCGACCACCGGCTGGGGACACTTTTTTGGACTGTCTCAGGGGTGACCTCGATTAAAGCTTGAAGTTGCGTCAAGGCTATCAGAACTCCATCGAACACTCGAGCGACTATTTAGACGCTATTGCAATTTTTTTTATTATTGGATTCCTACTCCGAAACTACGGGGGAAAGGCATGTCCTACCAAGTGCTGAATGATGATGGCGAGGCTCTCGACGCGCATCTCGACATCGAGGGCAACGAAATTATCTTTCACAGCCGGGGTGGAAAACGAGGGCAAGCAAGTGCTCGCAATCTTGACTATGGTCCGGCACTCCGCCTTCTCCTCGCGCGCCTTGCCCGGGCTGGCACTAAGATTGAAGGTGCCTGGCTTGATAGCGATGAAGTGCTTCACTTGCCTCAAGATCAGAGAAGCCTGTTAAGTGAGCAGGATTTGGTAGCGGCGCCATTGATACAGTTCCAGTTTATGTCGAGGCGCATGCAGAAATTTGGTCGCGCGACGGATGCGGCTTACGGGGGAAGCAGGGTTAAGAAGCTTCGGATTCGCATTGAACACTTGGCACCGTCGACAGAGTTAACGTCTATCCTTGGTGTGAAGGCCGTCTTGGTCTCAAGGATAACTAAGAGCCTGCCGACTAACGAATTTGAAGAGGTGGATGCTGAACATATTTGGTTGGCGGTGCAACACCTCAGGAAAATGCCGCAGGAAAGCACCTTCGCGGTAGTTGGAGAGTACGAGCTCATCGTGGACGACGAGCTCAGACTGAATCCTGAGGTGGTGTTTAAACTAGCGGTAAACGAGGCGCAAAATTCTACCGCAAGATCGAGTTGGTTATTCTCAAAAACTACACGACAAATACATGGCATACTAAAAAATGCCGGCTTCGCAATCGTTCGTCGAGGTGCGCATCTAGGGAACGAAGCTATTCCCATCTCCGAGGGCGACCGTGCGTGGGCAGAGGGTCGGCCCAAGCTTATTCTCCACCTGAAGCGGGAACGGGCAGCAGGTCTTGCTCGCGCCAAAAAGCAGAGCTTCCTGCGCAAGCACGGTAGGTTGTTGTGTGAACGATGCGGACTTGATCCCATCTTAGCATTTGGTTCTGCGGCGGGCGAGGCGTGTATCGAAGTTCATCACAAGCGGGTACATATCAGACAGATGAGTATTGGACATCAAACGTCGCTTGACGATGTGGAATGCCTTTGCGCCAACTGTCATCGAGTCGTCCATGCTTTGCTGAAGCCGAAGTAGCGATTGCACTTTGAGCAGAATTCATGAAGCTCTTGTCCGCGACTCGACGAGCCAAACCTAGGTCGTATGAATTTTGCCACTTTAGTACAGATGCATCTGGTCCCCATAGCTACTATGCTAGCATAGTTGGGCACAACCCCTGCGGAGATACTTGAATTTATTCGCTGGCTAGTTGACTGTGTCTCGAAATTAACAAGGCTGGATTGGGGGGAAGTTGTCGGCGCTGCAAACCATTGCGGCGAAACGGGTGTTGTCCTCAGACGAATGGGAGGAACGACTCGTTTTCCATTATCTTCGCTCCGATGGACCATCCGGCGGCGCGCCGCTTACGTTTTTGGATGCTACTCCAGCTGAGATCGCGACAGCATCTGGTATCGCGGATCTAGATGAAGGCGGCGCGCAGAAGGTATTTCTGGCTCAGTTCGACCGTCACTCGATCCACAGTTGGTTGTCGGGGGAATGGAAGCCGCCGAGTCGCGGTTCGCCCTTGCCGGGTTACTTTCGCTATCTCGTGCTTACTGCGTTGGTCTCGGCGACAGAAACTGGCGCCGGAGAAACTCAAAACTTCCGCGTGCGGCTTGGAGAATTGCTCAGGTGCGAAGGGCAATTTAGCTCCGTTTCGGGAGTAAACAATTTATGGAGAAGTATTGCCGATTGGTGCAGTCGCCGGCGAGCAGCTGGTGAACCGTTTCGACGCGTTAAGCTTCCGTCGTATGGCAACGCAAACTTGATCGGCTATGCGGTCCGTATTGCATTCCCGTCTTGGCGCGATCGTAACGCGCTGACGCGTATCATGCGACCCTTGCCGCTCGCCGTGCGCCGTTCGCCCGATCGACTTGTGCAGGAGCTTACACGGAGCCGGTATGCTCTTGAGCTACCGGACGCTGTGAGCGTTGCTCTGATTGATTTCAGCGCTGCCCTTCGCAGGCGGAGCCGTATGCTGCTGGGCCACAGGTTTTGGCGCCTCGCTACAAGCATAGACCTTCGATTATCAAACGAGGAAGGTGGCCAGAGTGTTGAGTGGTGGCGGCTAGACGTGCAGTTTAACGGTTGGGAAATGGACGTCGTACGATTAAAGCTCTTCCGTGGCAGGCGAGGGGGCGAAGACCGTGCCCCGCGGGAATGCGCGTTGCAGGAGCTTGAAGCGGTAGCCGCAAAGCAGTTGCCTACCAAGCTTGCTAAAGCGTTTCGCGACGGTGTTCTTATCCTTGCCGAGACCCCCGGCATGGTTTGGCGACTAGACGATGGGATCCCCCCGGAGGACGCAAGCGCCATAGTATTAGCTCGCGACGGCAGTATAGCCGACAATTGGGCGGTCACGACTGAGTGGCGCAGACTTGAGGGGCCATGGCGCCGCTCAGGCAGAGTCGACGCAGAATCGCTCAAAGAGCTTCGACGCCGATTGGGCTTGGAGCCGGCGGGTGCGCGTCTCGTAGATTTGACGTTTAGCGGAGGCGTTAAAACAAGCCGATCTACTTGGCTTGGTCGACCAGGTCTTCTGCCTAATGTAGTTGTTTCGGCTACGACGACAGTCGGACTTGAGGCCATCCAAGTGGCGCAAGGAAATCTCGAACTTCGAGGTCAAGCACCGGTTTGGAGTATGGTCACGACAGCGCCCGTCGAGGGACGTTGGCGCGTGCTGGCTCAAGAAGCGCTAAGTGATGCCGATACGGTAATATGCTTCGAGCCTGAAACGCCAGAGCGCTGGGAGTTTCCCGAGATAGGCAGCGGCTTGGAAGCCGAGCGCGACGCTGTCTTCGATGCAGGGGAGGTTGAAGTCGTTGCTCCGCCGCTCATTGGCGAGCGCTGCATCCCCGGGTTTCTAGACGACATCCTTGAAGCCATTTATGCAGCGCCCCCGCGAGGATGGTCCGAGGGAGATCTTGTAGAAATGCTAGTGCCTCTTATGCCCCATGAGCACTTCATCTGGGATTTTCTTAGGGGGTTGGCGGAAGCAGGTTGGTTAGAACCACTTATACTCACCTCATGGCGCGCTCGCTTGTGGCGGCTGCAGAAGCCGCACCTTCGCGACCTCGGTTCGCATGGCATAGTCGCTGCCGGTGCGCTGGGCTTAATGGCGCGCCGCCGGTTGGAGCGCATAGTGAATTCAATGGAAGGGAACGTCACATATTTGGCCGGCGTTTCCGAGTGGGCAGTCCCATTGCCGCTAATTCGAGGTGTTGACGTTATCGAGCTAGCAAAACTGTTGGGCTGGAAAGTGTCTCGAGTACGCCGTCCGCGATTTGCTAGAGCGCCCGAATGTTGGCCGACTGAGGCCCGATCAGGCAATGGCCGTAGTCTAGCTGGAACATGGTCCTTCGATGCAGGTCTGTTTCTCGCACATAAGCCTCCAGGAGAGGACGTCGGTATCCGCCTTGAAAGACTAGTGCGCGAGAACGGCGATGACCGTGATGTTTATCGTGTGATTGGAGGTGGAGAGGAGTTTGTTTCCAGCTCAAGAACTGCTGCAATCATCGAATCTCACAGACGGCTCCGTTTCCCCCTTTTTGAATGGAACGCTGGCAGGTTCCGGCGGCTAAAACGCGGGGGGTATCTTCCTCTGGAAATGGCGCAGGCACTGGTGGCACGCGCGTCGTGCGCTTCAGGCCCCCTCTCTCCTGCTCAGGGAAAATGGAGTTATGCTTACCCGGCTGAATCGCAAGTAGCCGAGCGAGTCGGGCGAGCTTTAGGGCAGGCGGTCAAGCTAAGCCGTGCAACGGTAAGTTCGCCCATGCTTGATCGTATCGTAAGAGCCAGACGAAATGGTCGAACCGCGAGCTGGTACGATCTAAAGAAAAATGAGAATCCGATTTGAACGACCTTCTTTATCTCGGGCGGCCCGCCTTTGACCCAAAGCCTTACACTCGTCTTGAGCCTGTCGCTCAAGCCATGGACGGTGGTTGGCAGGTCTACCAGGATTTCACAGAGGTTCTACCAAAGGAAGGTCGCGTCTTCGCGCCTCGGCTAGCCGGTTTCAGCTCTCGCTCACTTCTAGCGTTCAGCGCGGAACCTATCTCCAAGAATGATCAGGAACGAGATCTTTATGTCCTCGCTCAACAATGGGAAATTCAGGAGGTCTTAGATTTCAGATCGGTTGAAGTCGAGGCCGCGCGTCGACAGCTTGTGGAGCTGGGGCTACAGCGCCTGTTGTTTGGGACCGACGTAGTTGTCGCCGCCCTTCGTGATGGCACTTGCACAGTTGTGAAGATGGTGCGCCACCCCACTGATAGTCGTTGGGTGGCTGATATTGACGGACTTGAACATCTTGAAGTGCGCTCATTCGATAAGCGCCTTTTCACGAGAAGTAAGATAGAAAATAGGTGGGTGACTGTGCCCGGTGTTACCGTTGGGCCGACGGTAGGAATAGTCAACTGGTGTCGAGACAGCGACTTTCTCGATTCGGTGCTCAAACGCATTCGCAAGATATCCCCTCAAGGAGCCACTGGAATTCAGCGTGCTCAAATAGCTCCGTTGGTGGCCCGGTTAGCTCAAGCAGAGCTCTTACCCTCGGGGGGCGCCGACATGGCGCCGATGATCGCGAGACTGCGAAGCTTTGCTCCCGCCCTGCTGCGCAACGTGCAAGCCGTTGACGAAATCGCCAGCTTTCTTGGAAGCTTGGCGCCCGTACAGGAACGTCTCGAAGTTGAGTTTGCTAGTCGAAGGGTTGAGCTCGAAGCCGAAGTCCGGAGGGATGTAGAGGAACGAAGCAAGCAGGAGATGGAGGCGGTCTTATCGGAAAGTATCCGAGAGCGTGATCGGTTAACCGAAGAAGTCGAGAGACTTCAGAAGATGGCGATCGACGTCAGGACTGGGATGGAGGTTGAACAAGAAGCTATTTTAGAACTCCGCTCAGGCTTGGCGGACGATCTTACCTGCCTTCTTGGAGAACTAAACGTTGCGCCGCCAGCTGCAGATGGTGCTATTGCAGAACTCACATCGCGTCTCCGGACGAAACTAGGCGAAATGGGGGCGCACTTCGAGGTCGCGGCAAACCGAGGTCCACCATGGACAGCTCCACGTTTCCCATCAGGTGAAGTTACGCCCTGGAGCGACCTCGATCGAATCCTAAAAGCAATGGCTATACGCTGGGGCTTAAGATTTGAAGAGCTTCAACTGGCAGACGCGAGTGTAAGAGCCGGCAAGCTTGTGCTTCTTCCTGCACGAGACGCAACAAAATTCGTTTCTTGCTATGCTGAGGCTCTGACAGGCGCCAGCTATGTGCGCCACGTTCTAGACCCGTCGCTTATTTGTCTCGATGACCTCTGGCGCCAACCGACGTCGGGGCAACCTACTGCCTTTGCTCGTGCGTGGTCCGCCGCGCTCGTTGACCGACGGCGATTTCAGATCGTTTTGTTGGACGGAATGCACCGGACTCCTCTCTCTCTGTGGATTTCCACACTTGTCGAAGTCATCGATGACGCCTGTCGGCCCGGCAATCTACTGATTTTTGCCGGTTTGGGCGACGATATGGTCGACCCAGAACGCGTATGGCGTGGGCCTGCCGACGGCATAATCCCTTTGCATCCGTTGATCGACAACCAGCTTTCACCGCCCCGACTATTGGCTCGCGCGACAGGTGCATTGCAAGCGGTATCTTCATTTGAGGCTACAACGGCGCCGCTTCCAAGCCGCCAAGAAGTGCTGAAAATACTAACAGAACTTGAAGCCGGTGTGTCGGGACCTAGGACCGCACTAGCCATCGATATATTCCGTTCTGCTTGGCCTTTAGGTCCTGACCGTGCAGCAAGTCTCGCACTCGGCGTAGGGGGGATCGGGGAGGGAGCGCCGCAGGCTTTTGCGGCGGGGATAGCTTGGTTAAACGAGCGATTCAAACGCGAGAGTTGATGAGGTTATAGAAATGCTAGACCCACTCGGCGGCTTCGAAAGAATTCGAGAGATCTATATCTCCTATTTGGATACTGCTTTTCGAGTCCGACGCACCGGACTAGCGGCCCGTCGGCGTGCGCTGCTCAGAACGAGCGGCACTCTGGCCACCGCTCCGTTTATAGAGCCGGTGCCGAGGTACAAACCAGCCGATCATGCGCTTTCGGACTTCCTCGATTTGGGCGTAGGCAATCCGCTCGCCCACATTTCGCGCGAGGCTCGCCGGGCTTTTGCGGAGCTTGCAGTTTCCGGCCTCTTTCCTGGAACAGCGGGCAACGACGAGTTGCTGAGGACACACCTTTTCAAGCCGTATCGTCATCAAGTCGAAATGCTTGAGCGCGGTGTCAGGGCGGGACGACCGGGTATTGTAACCTCCGGCACAGGTTCAGGTAAAACCGAGGCTTTCATGCTGCCGATCTTGGCAACCATGACGGCGGAGGCAGTGAGATGGCCCGCCCCTCGGCCTGGCTATCTGGAAGGTACTTGGTGGAGGGACTCTCCGGATAGGTTTCGTCTTCATCGGGAGCAAGAACACCCGGACCGTCCCAAAGCACTTCGAGCACTCGTTCTCTATCCGATGAATGCTTTGGTTGAAGATCAGCTCACGCGACTAAGGCGAACTTTCGATTCGCCTGAAGCGCATGACATCATGGATCGGCGCTTCTGCGGAAATAGATTGTTCTTCGCACGCTACACCAGTGCGACGCCAGTTGCCGGCTTTCGAAAGCATCCTCGTCGAGAAAACGCGCGCCGGGAAGTGGAGGCTGCAGCTAGGCGAATGTCGCGGGTGGCAGATGCTATGTCCGGATACGCAGACGATCAAGCGCTCGCGCGTGCTCACGACACCCTCCACCCGAAAGATGATCCAACTCGCTTCCTTTTTCCGTCGGTCGATGGGGCGGAGCTTGTTGCTCGTTGGGACGTGCAAGCCACACCGCCTGATCTTTTGGTAACAAACGTCTCAATGTTGGGCGCAATGCTTTCCAGAGAGGTCGAGCAGCCGATATTCGAGCAGACACGCGCGTGGCTCGAAGAAGAGGATGACGCTTACTTTTTCCTGGTTCTCGACGAGCTGCACTTGGTGCGTGGATCCGCCGGGACGGAGATTGCGGGCCTGATCCGTGCTCTGGTACATCGATTGGGTCTGGACCGACCCGAGACCAGGCATAAATTGCGAATTTTGGCCTCAAGTGCATCATTGCCGTTAAATGAGGAAGAGCGTGACCGAAGCCTGAAGTATCTATGGGATTTCTTTGGACCCATGGGGACTTACCCTTCAGCTGCCGCAAACGGAGCGATTGACCAAAACGAGTGGGGAAACGCAGTTGTTGCGGGTTTGCCTGAAATCGATTCCTTTGAGGCGACCATACCGCTCGATCGCTCGCCCTTTGAGATGCTGGTCGACCTGTTGTCACCGGCTGGGGACTACGTGGGCAAGCCAGCGCGCACAGAACAGCTCGATCAGGTTATTCGTGCATGCACCCGGGTTCTGGTGCCGGCCGCTACCGATGAAGATGTCTCGTCCAATGCTAAGCGTGCCGTAGAGGCGGCTGCGGCCGTTCTCGCCTCGGCATGCCGCACGGGCGCCGGATCTGTGATGCGGGCAACGGCTTCCGCCGACATTGCCGAACGCATCTTCGGTGGTAGCACTGACAGTGCTTCGATGAAGGCTCTCCGAGGTCTTACGCTTCTGCGCGGCCTGGGAGAGCGTCTGCAGGAGCTATATGGAATCAAGGTCCGCGACGGAGCGACCAGCTTTCGCGAGCACATCTTCATCCGCAGTGTCGAAGGGCTATTTGCCACGCCAGTGCCGACACATGCAGGTGAGGTCGACTTTGAAGGTGTGACTGTAGAGCGAGGCACCACCTATGCCCAAGAAAGCGGCGAGCTACGACGTGTATTCGAGCTTGTCTACTGTGAGTCTTGCGGAGAGGAATTCGTCGGTGGACGACGTGGTGAAAACGCGGCGAATCCGGGTCTTCCCGTGGAACTTCTACCAGCGTCCCCTGACCTGGAGGCTCTTCCGGAAATTGGTGGCGCCGACAACTACGAAGATCTCTCCTACGAAGATTTTGCAATTTTTTGGCCCTCGCGCCGTTTACCTAAACAAGGCGAAAACATTTCCGAAGCTTGGGTAGAAACGGTCCTAGACACACGAAACGGAGTGGTCAGCGCAGGAAGTCATGTGACGGCTGACCTTGTCGAGGGGCGCTTGTTCGTTCTTCCAAGGCGAACCAACACCAGAGAGCTTCGACGTCCGGGCAGCGCAGGTCCGAACTGCTGCCCGGCGTGTGGAGCAGACTACGCAGGAAGAAGCGCGAGATTTAGGCAATCACCCATTCGAAACTTTCGAACAGGCTTCGCTAAAAGCTCGCAGCTGATCGCAACAGAAGTATTCGAATTGCTCCATGCCGGCGGCGATGTGGCGAAGGCTGTTGTCTTCTCCGATAGCCGCCAGGACGCATCGCGCGCCGCTCTCGATATCGAGCGTCGCCATCATCAAGATAGCCGCCGGCAGATGCTCCTTGAGGCTTCCCGTGAAATCGCGGCCCAGCCGCGGGAAACCTTGGAGGAACTGAATCTTAGGCGAATGGCGGCTTTGGAGAGCGGTGATGAAGCAGAGTTGGCACGCCTAACTGCTCGAGTAGTCGAAGTGCGTGCTAGAGGGGATAGTGATCGAATACCGCTCGCATCGGTGGTTGAGACGACTCAACCTGCTGGAACGGCGCAGAAGATCGAGGCGAGTCCATTGCTTTCGCGTATGGTTAGCATTGGTATGCACCCTATCGATGAAGTTGGCATCTCCAAGATTCCCGCTGTGGTGCCGGCCGCGCAGTTAGCATCGCAGTTTGAATGGCAAGAGCTGTTTCACGAAACCGATGGACGCGTTGATTGGATCTCGGACGGTGATCAGCTGGCAATTGCAGAAGCCCGCCTAGCCGTCGCGCGAGACCAACGTCCATTGGTCGACGACGTTCTGTTCTCAAAGACATATTTTGCTCTTGAAGAAACTGGTCTTGGATACCCGACGCTTTTTGCGCGTCAAGAGGATGGCGCTGACCGCATGGATGCGTATCTGCGCGTTTTTGCGGACGCTTATCGGGTGTTGGGCAATAAATGGGTAGAACGCAACGATCGCAGGAAGGACTGGCCAAATCCAGACACTGTGGGGTCTCGGCGTGTTAAAGACTTTGCGGCAGCGAGTTCTGGTGGGGATGCGCGAACGGAGTTAAATGATGTGCTGTCAAGGTTTGTTGCCTTAGGACATCGCAACGGCTTCATTGAACCGGACCTGCTCAGAATTAAACTCGTAGGTCCAGATCATCCCTATTTTGAATGCATCAACTGCTCCCGCTCACATCTCCACCGTGGAACGGGCGTTTGTACTCGCTGTCAAGAGAGCTTGCCGCCTCAACCAACGGGAGTAGTTTCTGAACTGAGGGCAAGAAACGTGCTTGCTCGGCGGGTCGAACGTAGTTCCTTGGAAGGATTGAGCGCATTCCGATTAAGGTGTGAAGAGCTTACGGGCCAAACTCGGTCGCCTGCTGAACGTCTTCGTCGCTTTCGCGGAATATTTGTTGAAAGCGCTGGAAATTATGATGCTTCACTCGATCGCAAAGCCAAAGAGATCGACATGTTATCGGTCACCACAACAATGGAAGTCGGTATCGACATCGGAGCTCTGCAAGCGGTCTATCAGGCCAACATGCCGCCTCAGCGCTTCAATTATCAACAGCGCGTTGGTCGCGCGGGCCGAAGGGGCCAAGCTTTTTCCTTAGTAGCTACGCTCTGTCGAAGCCGCAGTCATGATCTTCATTATTTTTCTCATCCGGAGTCGATTACCGGTGACGCTCCGCCTCCACCGTTCTTGACGACGGATCACCTAGCGATTCCCTTGCGGCTCCTTCGGAAGGTTTGGCTCACGGCGGCTTTTGCTCGAATGCGAGAGGCGCATGGTGCTGCGTGGCCGGGAGATGACGCTCCTCCCGAAGTCCACGGTGAGTTTCTCCCCTGTTCCGTGTATTACAATGGTAACAGCAGCTGGTCGAGCGAGCTGGAAGGCGCTCTGCGCTCGACCGACAATGAGCGCCGTACTTTCGCTCAGGCGTTAGGTTTGGGGCTGCCAGGCCGGGAGAGAGCTCTGCTTGACGCAGCAACAGCAGAACGACTCATTGCGGAAATTGCAGCTCAAGCGACTCCAGGAGCAACCTATGAAGGCAATTTGTCAGGGTTCTTAGCCGAGCAAGGATTGCTTCCCATGTACGGGATGCCAACCCGCGTTCGGGATCTTTATGTCGGCATCGAGCCGAATGAAATTGGCAATCCTGATTGGGACACAATTGATCGCGAGATGGATCTAGCGATCTACGAGTTTGCTCCCGGGCGTTCGCTGGTCCGCGACAAGCGGAAGCATACATCGATCGGATTTACGCCTCCGCTTGGTCCAATTCGTGTCACTGCTCAATCAAGCGCGATGATTTTCTCCAGCCGTGGTGCAACTTGGTGGACGGATACTGCATGGATTGCAACATGCCCGAGGTGCAGTTCGACGAACACTTCTGATAGCCGGGTTTTTGCGGCGACCCCGTGCGGCGACTGTCAGACCGAAGTTCCACCAGAGTCGTTTGATCTATATCATCTGCCTGCGGCTTTTCGGACGTCCTTTCAGCCGACGCCCGTAGATCAGGAGGAGGAAACAACCCGGACAGTGCGACGCGAAACGTCCAGCGAGATCGAAAATATCGAAACAACAGTGGTGCCGAACAGTAATATGGCATTTGCCACCGGCGTTGGTGCGCGTATCGTGCGTAGAAATCGAGGACCAGTCGGTGACAACGGGCCGGAGGGATACGTTGTTGCGGAGGCGCTGCAGAAGCACCTGAAGGTGCGGGAGGCCCCTAGCGCATGGGTCAATCGAGTAGGTGGTCAAGCAATTTCAATCGATGAGTTATCAGACACGCATCGCTGGGAACGAGCGACGGACGCATCCGGTGCAACCTTAGAGCCGCAGACCGTTCGTCTTATGTCGCGCAAAAAAACAGACTCTCTCTATGTGCTCATGTCACAGATCCCGCGCGGTTTGGCATTTGATCGAGTAGGAAGCCGGGATGCTCAGTCTACTAGCGTGCGCGCTTCCGCTGTGTCAGCCACTCAATTACTGGTGCAGCGAGCAGCCCTAGAAATGGACTTGGGTCCTGAGGAATTCGAGTCACTGGAGCCAAGGTTGCGAGACGGCCGACCTTTGCTTCAGATAGCCGACTATTTAGTGAACGGGGCCGGATTTTGTCGACGATTGGCTATAGCTGAGGGGGACCGTCCGATGGTTGCTCGGCTAATCCAATCACTCGTCAATGATCCCCATGACAGATTGGCTCGTCCCTTCTTCAATGCAGAGCATACGCGGACATGTGCGCGTTCCTGCTATCGATGTTTGCAACGTTACAACAATCGGGGCTGGCACGGCCTTCTCGATTGGCGGCTCGGCCTTGGATTTTTACGAGCGCTTTTGGAACCGGATTGGCGAGCTGGGCTGGACGGTCGTTGGTCAGATTTTCGGGAATTGGCCGATTGGCCTCGGCTCGCGGCGGAAGCTGCTGAAGAAGTTCGGAGACTAGATCCCGACAACCGCACGGTCGAACAACATGGTCCCTTAAGGCTTCCTGTTCTAATTCGACCATATGCCGGAAGACGTGAGGCGTTCGTCGTAGTGCATCCTTTTTGGCGCCTCGATGAATCTGCTACGGCAACGCATCCCTTAAGGGAGACAGTTCACTCTATCCGCGCCGATCAGGTGTTCTTCGTGGACACATTTGATATTGCGAGGCGACCAGTTAAAGCAATCGAACAAGCGCGCCTGCGAATGCCTCAAATGTTCTGATATCGAGACTCGGGGAACAGTTTCTCAGGGCTGAAAGTTTCCCGATCAAGCTCGATATTCCGTTGGAAGTTCGCGACGCCTGCTGGGCAGAGTGCTTTTGTTCGTTCGCCGCCTTTGCGCCGCTCGAAAACAAAATGCCGCAGTCGTCGTGGGCAGTGTGGGCTACAAATCTACTCGTGGGGCCGGAAGCGCCATGAGTACGTCGTGCGAAACAAGGATAATTGAATTGGGACAAGCGGGCAGCAAGTTCGGCATCTCGCTCGGCCTGGCTGATCTTCGAACATGCTCTTCGCAGGACGGCGCCCATCTCGACCTGCTTGCCAATGACGACCCTCCGCTCGGGCAACGGAAGTGTTCCTCGATGGCACGTTAGGTCTCGATGACTTTGTTCTAGGCCGGCCTAGCCAACAAAGCTTCGATCGCTACTTTATGCCTTTACATTCATAAACGGTCGATTGCCTGTTTCGGCAGGAAATCCACTTTGGCAAGTGGGTTGGATGAGCGGGGGGGATTCGAACTCTTCGTACAGTCTGCCATCGAGACCGAACGGCCCTCCGGGCGCCGACAAACCTGTAACCCGCGCGTAACCACGGTGCTCAAGAGACTCAGCCGCAAGGCCTGATGGTAGGAAAAAATGCGTGTTGCTGCCCGGGAAAGCGCTTCGAGCCGACTAGAAAGGTGGTGCCGCAAGAGGGACTCGAACCCCCGACCCCGTCATTACGAATTATGTGGTCCATAACTTCTTGAGATTTCTCGAAATTTCCAGATTTCGAAAACCGCTCTTGTAGCAACGGTTTGTTTGTCTACGGTGGTTGCTCAACGTTACCCTGATTTGCCGTTTCGTGGTTCCTCGGTGGTTACGTGGTTCCTAGAGGCGGATCGTGGCGACAGGTCAAATCACCCAGCGACTGATCAAGGGGCTCGAGCCCAAAGACGCCGAGTATTTTGTTTGGGACAGCTCCCTGGCCGGATTCGGCGTTCGCATCCAGACGACCGGCGCCAAGTCTTACGTCGTCAAATACCGAGCTGGGGCCGGTCGTGGGGCCCCGACGCGGCGCCTCACGTTGTCGCAGGTCGGAAAGGTTACGCCTGAGGAAGCCCGGACGCTCGCCAGAAAGACGCTCGGCGCCGTTGCCAATGGTGCCGACCCAGCGGCCCAGCGAGCTGCCGAAAAGCGGGCGTCCACCCTGGCCGAAACTGCAGAGCAATTTCTGAAGGAGCACGTTGAGGCGAAACGAGCCGCCTCTTCTGCATCATCCTATCGGGATCTGCTTGAGCGGTTGGTGATCCCCGAAGTCGGCAAACGGAAAGCTGAGAAAGTGACCACGGGCGAGGTGCAACGGCTACACTCAAAGCTCAGCCACAGCCCCTATCAAGCCAACCGGATGCTGCGGGTTCTGAGCAGCCTCTATACTTTCGCGGCGAAGGCCCACATAGTGCCGCTCGGCTTCAACCCCTGCCGTGGCATCGAGTTCTTTCCAGAAGTAGGGCGTGAGCGGTACCTCACTTCGCAAGAGTTGGCCGCCATTGGCGAGGCAATCCGGGAGGCGGAAACGATCGGCCTGCCCTATAACGTGGATGAAACCAAGCCGGCCGCCAATCATGCTCCCAAAGAAGATAGCCGCCGGACCGTGATCGGCCCACATGCCGCAGCGGCAGTCCGCCTGTTGATATTCACAGGCGCCCGGCTACGCGAGGTCCTGCACCTGAAATGGGAAGAAGTGGACTTCGAGAGGGGCTTGCTTCTGCTACCAACCAGCAAGACCGGCAAAAAGACAATCGTCCTGAACGCACCGGCATTGGCCATTCTCAATTCGCTCCCTCGGGTCGGCAGCTATGTCATTGCCGGCACCTCTGCCGGCACCGATGACGAGAAGCCTCGATCAGACCTAAAGAAGCCTTGGAAGGCCCTCTCTGCGCGAGCCGGTCTCGATGGCGTCAGGATTCACGATCTACGTCATACGCATGCGTCCGTCGGAGTTGGGGTTGGGCTTGGTTTGCCTATCATCGGAAAGTTGCTCGGTCACACGCAGGTGGCGACAACCCAACGTTATGCTCATCTCGATAACGATCCGGTAAAGAAAGCGGCAGAGCACATTGGCAGCAGACTTGCTGCGGCGATGGGCGAGGTGAAACCTCGCGACAACGTCACCAAGCTGTCAAAGGCAAAACGATCAAAGAACCGGCGTGGCTAGGGTAGCTCCCGAAAAGCTGGTCCGCACCAGCCTGCCGCGTCGACCATCATGTGGGCGCACTAGCGGAGGTGCGAAGTCATGAAGAATACGCCATTCTATCTTGGTGCAGATGGCCGGCCATTATCGGCGGATGAGCAAGAGTTAGTCAGAAAGATCGAGCGAGAGGACAACGCTCGAATAGCTGCCAAGCAGCGCGAGCTTACAAACAATCTTGCATGCATTGACCGCTTTAAAGAGCAGCAGCTCGTGCGACGTAATTGGATTGCGTTTGATGACGTGATCGATTGGAGATCCCGGGACCGGGAGACCGGAGTCGAGCGAGAAGATTACCTGGTCGGGGCTCTAAGAGATTTGGATCGAGCCATCTACACGGGTACGCATTTTTTCGAAGGAGCGCAGTCCAGGATTCTTCTCACGTTTCCATTTGTTGATGTGCCGGCCGCTCTTTTGGAAGATCCCCTTGGTTTGCCATCATCGTATTGGCTGTCTCGGGCACACTGGCAAGCGCTGCACGAACTGGCCCCGGCGCGAAACGATGAATCCGATGCAGCCAAACTCAAGAGGCTGTTCAGAATCCATCTTTTATGGGCATGGATTCCACTCGAGCTGTGTTTGCGTTGGTCAGAGAACGTACCTTTCGAACCGCGACCTGAGTGGTTCTCGAAACCGTCCTTCGAGCAAGCGCCACCTGCATCTGACGATGCTGTGCCGACCGATGGCTCCCAGGCGGTTGACTTCGAGTCATCGGATCTAGAACGGCCTACCTCGCGCAGCGAAAAAATCCGCGAGAGCTTGCAAGGCGAGCAACAACTTCACCAGGGCGATGGGAATACCCGGGCGGCCAGAACGAAATCGAGGGGCAGAAAGCCCGGACAGGGGTCTTACGCGAGTCTTGACGCCCCGTTACTGTTAGCAATGAGCCATATCATCTCTCAGGGGAAAGCTGCTTCTCCCGAAGAGGCAGCCCGACAAGTTGCGTCCCACGCCCACGGGCACGGAACCGTGGACAGCAGGGCCGAGCGCTTGGCCCGACGCTTCCGAAAGGAAAACGCCAAATCAAGCGCCGAGTGAATAGAGGCGCCTTTAATTCTCACGGCATCTCTCGGCGAATCTCTTCATCAATCGGGCGACTTTGCCCCGTGTGGCGCCTTATGACTTCGCATCGACGGGCGTTGGTCCGTGACGATTGCGAGGTCAAAATGGCTGAAAATGAAAACGATGCGCCCACCGAACGTTATCTAAGACGCAATGAAGCGGCGAAGTACGTTGTGGATCAATACAACGTACCCTGCTCCCCCAAAACGCTTGCTAAGCTTGCCTGCGTCAGCTCGGAAGGCCCGCCCTTTCGGCTCGCGGGGCGCTTCCCCCTCTACCCGGTCTCCGGGCTCGACGCCTGGGTACAGATGAAGATCGGACGGCTGGTCAGGTCTACGTCCGAAGTACGTCGCGCTAACTCAGCCTGATTCACTATGCGCCACACAATCATGGTGAAGCCAGCGTGCGACGGTCGTGGTCGACGCCGGCAGGATCGGTTCGATGCTCATCTACGGGACACCGACGAGCTGATCTGCCGCGCTACGCGACAGCCGCTGCTCGATGCCAGCAGAGCGCTTTTGAACCGGGGCAACAACCCCGACGATCACATCTGCATGGTGTGGTCTCACAAGCCGCAAACCGTCGCGATGAGTGCCCTCATAGGAAAAGCTGCTCAGTTCGATGTGATGGGCGAAAAGTTCGTACGACGAAAGGCAACTGGGCTCGACCCAATCGATCAGCGTCGGATCGTCCTGCCGGAAGACGCCCCCGCGAAATGATTCCGCCGACGCGAGTTGAAGCTCGCGTCGGCGGCGAATGCCGTCCCTCTACCGCCAAGTAAAGAGTCCAGCCATGAAGAATATATCGCACCTCAAGTCATCTTGCCAATCCGACTTCGGTGCCACACCGCTAAGCCGCCGGGGAGCAATCCGCGAAGAACCGATACTAACCCCCGGTGGGCGCTACGTCAGGGACCGTACGGGTCTTCCGATTCGCATCGCCAATCTCGTTGCAGAAATGAACGGCCTCGGATTTCCGCGGTAAGCGGCTCCAGTGCGGCAACCTCGCGACCACACTCGCGGCCTATCGCGCAGGGGTCCCGTCAACCGGACCACGCTTAGGCTGCGAGAACTTGAGAGGATTATCAGTCTCAGGTTTCCAATCGGCATCCTACCGATCTCCAAGGAAGCAGACGTCTACCTGCTTCAAGCCGCCAAGCTGCTTCGCCGAAATCTTCATGACCGGAAGGGTTTTTCGACGCGAGCAGAGGTCCTTGAGAGGTTGGCCATCTGGGCGGAACGTTGGGCTCATTTCACCTCGACAGAATATCTCAAGCAAATTGCCAACCACGCGCTACAGCAGCCGGGGATTGAGAAGGCTGACGAACTGGGCAAATTACTCGCCCTAACCTTTGAGGAGCGCCAGCTCCTAAAGATTACCACCATCGGCGCATGTGACGTCAACAAAGCGCAACGCGCGCGCCGTCGCAAACAGCAAAAGCGCGAACGCGACAGAGAACGAGCAGCCCGATGTCGGCGCACGAAGGGCATGGTACCACGATCAGAGTGGCTCAATACCCGTCTCTCCGTCCTGCGTCCGTGGGAGCAAGTGGGAATCTCTCGGCGGACATGGGAGCGGCGGCGAAAATCGCGAGTGTTGAATGACGCAGGTCCGGCGTCCCCCATTGAATAGTAGAAGTGCTGGGCGACACACTTGCGACACGAAGGTCGCGACGCGTGGCGTCAACTCTTATGGGAGCCCGTCTGAAGGAAGTTTTCTTTTCAGCGAGGTTTGGGTCAGGCTCCGGACCAAAATCGATCCACGGGGTTGCCATAGCCGCTCAACGCGCGGCGGATTTCCAACATCTAGGATAGACTGCCTGTGGCCTAACCGCGAGCGGCAACCGGCGGCGTCGATTCCTTTAGCTCCTGGTCTCTGCCCAGGGCTTTCCGGGAGTAGCGATCCCCGGCGCTGTAAAACCTCCGGTGTCGAGGGTCGCTGGTTGGTCCGTCCTCAAGGTCGCCGTCCTGTGGACGGCGAAGCGCCTTGATTTTTGCTCATAGGGCTTCGCCTAGCTGTCTTCCTGATGGAGATAGTCAGGCACAAATCGCGCCTGCCATGAGATCAGGCCGCGACGCCTGAGGTCGTTATTGATCTGGATCAACTTGGCCGCGCGGTTCAAGCCACGCTGGAATTTCTACCGATGGGATTGACACTCTCGGCAGGTGCGGAATGATGGTTCCGGCAGTGACGATCAAACCGTCGTTGAATTTTGTTCGCGCAAAATCCTTAGCTTCTGCCTCTGTTGCGAACGTCTTAGTTAAGCGCGGATGTCGCC
>NZ_AUGA01000076.1:0-25020 GCF_000426785.1 Bradyrhizobium sp. th-b2 | reverse complement strand
CCGGATTTCAGCGCGCTGAAGTTTACCAGGTACAATCAGTATGAATCGCTGGTTCTACCGTTGTGCAAATGGCTGTTGGAGCAGGGCGTCAACTTCCGCTACGACGTCGAAGTCACCGATGTCGATTTCGACATAAAGGCCGGATGCAAGCAGGCCACGGCTATCCACTGGCTGGAGGACGGCGTCGCCGGCGGCATCGGCCTTGGCGCCGACGATCTTGTATTCATGACGATCGGGTCGCTCACCGAAAACTCGGACCAGGCAGACCATCACACGCCCTCCAGGCTCGACGAAGGCCCGGCGCCTGCTTGGGATCTGTGGCGGCGTATTGCGGCCAAGGACGCGGCGTTCGGCCGCCCGGATGTCTTCGGCGGCAATATTCCTGCAACCAAATGGCAATCGGCGACGATCACGACTCTAGATGCGCGCATTCCAGCCTATATCCGCAAGATCGCCAAACGCGATCCGTTCAGCGGCAAGGTCGTCACGGGAGGGATCGTCACGGCGAAGGATTCGAACTGGCTGCTCAGTTGGACTGTAAACCGTCAACCGCATTTCAAGTACCAGCCCAGTAATCAGATCGTCGTCTGGGTCTACTCACTTTTCGTCGACAAGCCTGGCGACTACGTGAACAAGCCGATGCAAGATTGCACGGGCGAGGAAATCACGCAGGAATGGTTGTATCACCTCGGCGTGCCGGTCGAGGACATACCGGGACTCGCCGCGATGGCCGCAAAGACAGTGCCGGTGATGATGCCCTACGTCACCTCTCTCTTCATGCCGCGGCAGGCGGGTGATCGACCAAATGTCGTGCCCAAAGGCGCTATCAATTTTGCCTTCATCGGCCAGTTTGCTGAGTCGGCGGAGAGCGATTGCGTCTTCACGACCGAATACTCAGTGCGCACGGCGATGGAGGCCGTCTACACGCTCCTCAACGTCGAACGTGGTGTGCCAGAGGTGTTCAATTCGACCTATGATATCCGCAAGCTGCTTGCGGCAATCGGCAGACTGCGCGACGGCAAGGAAATCCGAATTCCCGGTCCGGCGTTCTTGCGCGACCTAATGCTGAAGAATATCGGCGCTACAGAACCCGGCAAGACTGCTCAATGAATATCATCGATCTCCGAGTGAGGGCTTTGTGCGTTCGCCTGTCTTGTGCAGCTGGAGAGCTCGTTCTCCACGGCCCGTACGAGTGTGAATTGCAAGGGGCAAGCCCTTCGTCGAGTGTCGAAGGCGGCACACTCGTAACATTGCACATGACGGTACACGCGAAGGGCGGAATTGTTCTCGGGCCGCGATTCATAACATGGCGTGGTAATGGAAGCCGCAACAATCGTGCCCGCACATAATGCTGGCGGCCGACCCGTCTGCGTGACACTCGCGTTCGATGTGCCACCTGAGCTCCAAATCGACCAGGTGGCGGAAGGAGGTTTTCTCAGGACGCGCCGAGATGCAGTATCCATAACGTCGCCGGTCGGCGACGTGCAGCCCGGCTGCGGATAAAGCAGAGTGCGATCGGGGCCTTGTTTCTCAAGCTTAGTGGGTTGCTTGCCTTACCGCAGACGATGGCGATGGTTTGAGATGATCCAATATTTTCGAGCCTTCGCTGAACGACTTCGACCAGAATTTCTCCGCGAAGTCCAGATGGCACTTCAGTAGCTCTGAGGGAGTTTTAGAGTCGGCAAGATTTCTCAGAAAGCTTGCTTGTTCGTGCAGAGAGGAAGCAGCCAAACTTAATCCATCCTTTAATGCCGCGGCGTACAGGTGCCTTGTCGATTCGATCGATTTTTGCCATTCCGGAAAAATTGATGGAATGCGTGATGCCGCTGCTGCAGGTTCTCCAACGCCATCGGCGGCGGCGCCGGTCAGTCCGGGCTCTGGACGTGGCCGCCGTTCGCGTTTCTCGTCTTCGGTTGTATTCGCGTTCATTCGACGTCTCCTAGCCTAAAAGAGGATTTGTAACACCTGAGTTGTTTCGCTGCTCAGTTCCGATCGTCAACCTTCAGAAGGTTACCACACCCTCCAACATGTCATACCTACCTCTTTTGGTACGGCGTGATCGCGCCGCAAATTGCGCATTCTAGGCGCCACTTGCTGGAATGTTCACCCATCCCCGGTTCAGAGGCTGAGAACCGCGGCAACCTCGTTGAGGACGAGCGCTGACTGTGTAGATCGACGGTGCTGCCAAAGGTGGTGCGGTCGCACGTCGATGCGCTTTGCCGTGATTGCGGCTGGCATTGGCCGCCATCACGCTCGCATCCATCGCGATGGCGCGGGAACGATAACCTGCCGTTTGGGCGGGGCGGCTCACGGGTATGGCGCGGACGCCTGGTTGATGTTGGGGGCGACGCCCGGCCGTTCAATCCGAACGACGCCGTCCATGTCGATATCCTGGATTCTCGAAGTCGGGATCGAGCAGGCGAAGCCCCGTGGCGACGTCATCAACGTTCGTCTCCCCATCCGGCTCTCGGAATCGGCCATCTGCATATTCCGTTTCGCGATTGCGCGTGCATTCGGTTTGCCTGTCGCGGGCGCGCGGCGCTTTTGCCTGCCACTTTCTCCTTTTGAGCGTCACGATGTGTAGCAGGCTATACTAACAGCTTAGTCCAGTCTCGTAAAACCGCCGCTCGACCCGCGCCGCAGGAAATTGAAGCTTTTCCGGCGAGGTGTGTTGTGGGCATGGCGAGATACTCCTTTGTCAGTGGGCTAAGAACGGTCCGAACCGGGCGCTCATCGTACCCCGTAGGTCAAGGTGCACACCGCGCAAAGATCGGCGCAGGCAACGATGCCGTCGGCTGTGCTGCCGATCGATAGTGATGCTGTGGCTGATGAAGGGGCGCGCACAGCTTGGGTCCGCCAGGTAGGCCCATACTGGCCCGTGGCGCTGCGGCCGGAGAGCAATATCAGCTACGCTGATGCCCGAGGCCTTTCACGTCTCGAGGCAAACGAGCTCGCGCGTTGACCTTGACGCCCCGCGGCGAGGTAAATCTGGGCCGTCGCGCTCGCGGTTAGCCAATATAGTTGAGGTTAACCGCGCTATGTTATTGACGTTGCGCCCCTATGCTTGATCCATTGCACCGGAAACTGCACACCCGGCCCACCGGAGAGGTGGAAGTGTCCTTCCAGCTGACCGTCCTGAAAGTGCTGGCCGGCCAATCTGCCGGGCGGGCCTCCGTTGCCGACATAAGGCACGCCGTTGAAATCCTGATGAACAGCGGCCGTGACTGGACCGATCGCATGAAGCGGCTGGCCGAACGCGCACCTGACCTGAATATCTTCTCGGCCGGGTTTGTCTTTCGCGATACTCTTGGCTGGGAAATCACGGAAGAGGGGGCGGCAATTCCTCTCCGCGCTCGAAAAGGCCGTCGCCGATCAGAGCGAGCGGCCTCGATCAGCCATCGATCCCCCATCCAGCGAAGTCACCGCGCAACCGGTCATGGATGCGCAAAATCACTTATTCCTCCCCATAGTCACCGTCAAAGGTCGCGGCGTCGCCGCGGGAAAGGCGGGTCTAATCGACGTAGAGCATGACGCGGCGCAGCTTTAACTTGTCACGCGGCCTCTGGCCGAACCGCGTGCCGATATTTTGCAGCGAAGTTTCTAAGAGTGTGTCGTATCAACTTCCTGACAGTGGTCTCAAGCTGACAATAGAACCTCGACAATCTCTCAACGCGCGATGAATGGGCGGAGCACGCCCCGATGGGCGGCATTCATGTTTGGTGGAGTGGGCGCGCGTCGATTCGCGCAGCTTGGATAAATGAGTTGATTTTCAACGTAGGATGTTGTTGTCGCCGCGTGAGCCGATCGCTTACAAGCTCAGCGCGTGTAAATCTTTTGAAGAGCGTGGGTGAAACTGGCTAATCCCATTGGTAAGCAAGTGTTGCGTACATGGACCAGGCCGGAATCCTGCTCATCAAGCCGACGCGCGCGCGGAAGCTGCGTCTGTGGCGTAATTTGTGCAGTCTAACCGCTTAATTGTGGAAGTGGACTTCCTCGAAGGATGTGGCGAGTTTCCGAGCCGACACCTTAGTTGCTGCGCTGCTCTCGCAGGCGACAGCTGAGACGTTGCTCTCTTGCCGGGGAGCTTGATGACTGCGAAAGTCCTGGTTAGATCACTGTCCTTCAATTTGGAGAATCGTGCGGTGGCAATGGGTATTGTGAAGTGGTTCAATCCGACGAAGGGATATGGCTTCATCAGGCCGGAAG
Source organism: Bradyrhizobium sp. th-b2 (assembly GCF_000426785.1). Taxonomy (NCBI): domain Bacteria; kingdom Pseudomonadati; phylum Pseudomonadota; class Alphaproteobacteria; order Hyphomicrobiales; family Nitrobacteraceae; genus Bradyrhizobium; species Bradyrhizobium sp. th-b2. Next base: position 20,814 of record NZ_AUGA01000076.1, on the reverse strand, counting down.
ATGGAGGGCCGGATGTCTTCGTGCATATCCGTGCAGTCGAGAAGGCAGGCTATACGGGGTTAGAAGAGGGGGCTCGGGTCAGTTACGAGCTGAAGGCCAATCGCTCGGGCAAGATGTCAGCCGAAGATCTCCGGGTCGGGTAATCAGATCTGTGCGGTGATCTCTCTCCACTCGTCAGACTGCCGTCCGGTCCGGCCGCGGAGAACTGCTGCGCGCTACTGATGGACCGGCTCTTGTGGCGTGTGCGTCGTCACGTTCAGCGAGAGCGTGCAAGCGCAATCTCTCGAATGGTCCACGCTTGGCAAGCAGTCGAGGAACCGAATGGTTGGCGCGCGGTTTGTGCGTTTCGCAAGGAGTTCGTCCAACTCGGCAAAAGCTTGCAGCTACCATGAACGATGTCGGAGATCGCCATGCACGCCGCCCTGAGCCTGATCGCGATCTGGCTGCTGATCAACGCGCTGTTCTTTGTCGTGATGACGCCCGTCGGTAAATCGGCCCGTAACGCTCGGCGGGAAGCAGAGCGTACACACTCCATGTTCGGAGGTAAGCATTAGGCGACCGGCGGGTACATCGCCACGTCCCGGTCATGGCCCTAACGATCGAAGCCGCTGGTCTATCCGAAGACGCGAGGCTATCCGCCCGGCAATTCGTCGATGTCAACTTCTGAACCAATGTCGGCAAGTTGACATCGCCATGCGGCCGGAGCGGCTGAAACGCACGACTTTTCGGCCGGCACGCGGCTTGCAGTGTTCGAGCTGCCAGCTGGCACAAGCCGCCCAATGCACGCTGACGAGATCGGATGCGCATTGTTGGCTGCTTCCGCTTAACGCGAGACCTGCAAGCGTGGCCGTTCGACCTCATCCGGGACAAGCCCATGAACACGTCAGTGCTCTCCACCGCGTTGCGCTCGATTGCCTGTTTCACCTCCGCGGCGCTGTTGCAAGAGCGGACGGCTGCGGGGCCGGCTGACGACCCATTCCTTTGGCTCGAGGAGATCGAAGCGCCGCGCGCATTGGCTTGGGCACGGGCCGAGAACGACAAGACGCTTGGCGTGTTCCAGTCAGATCCCCGCTATCGGCGCTTTTACGAAGAGGCGCTCACCATCCTGCAGGCCAAGGAAGCAGGATGATCACGGCGCCCCATTCAGCATAGGAGGCGCGGAACGCGTCGACCTTGTCGGACAGGCCGTTAAGATGGATCAGCTTATGTCTACGGTTCGAACGGCGGCGACACACGGTCACCGGCGGCGCCGGCGTGACCGGATTCCGTACGTTTCGTTGGGGCGGCGCGGTCTGGAAAATTTCTGGCAAGACGACACGCAGGTGCGCGGCGTCTGGCGGCGCACCACGCTTGAGAGCTATCGCAGCCAAGACCCGCGATGGGAGACCATCCTCGATGTGGACGAACTGGCTGTCGCCGAGAACAAGAATTGGGTCTTTAAAGGTGGCAACTGCCTTCCGCCGGAAGAACGCCTCTGCCTGCTAACGCTTTCCGATGGCGGTAAGGACGCCGCGTTCATCCGTGAGTTCGACCGAGACGCCAAGGCCTTCGTTGAGGCCGGCTTTGATCTTCCCCAGGGTAAGCAGAGTGTCCGATGGCTCGATGGTGACACAGTCCTTCTTGCACGAGACTGGGGCGAAGGGACCCTGACGCAGGCCGGCTACCCCTTCGTGGTGAAGGAGCTCAAACGCGCTCAGCCGCTCGCTGAGGCGCGCGAGATTTTTCGGGGCCAACCGACCGATGTTCAGACGATGCCCTTCGTACTTCGTGACAGTGAAGGCCATATCCATGCGGCCGGCGCCATCCGCGTGATCAGCTCCTTCGAGCACGAGTATGTGCTCTTCGGCGCCAATGGGCCTATCACGCTCAATCTGCCCAGGAAGGCGGCTATCGTTGGGGTCGTGAGTGGCCGCCTGCTTGTGACGCTTGACGAAGAATGGACGCCGCCCGGCGACACCAGCTTCGCGACCGGTTCGATGATCTCGTATGACCTGGCCGAATGGAAGCAAGATCCGCTGCGCGCTAGACCGTCGCTTGTCTTCCAGCCTGGGCTCCGGCAGGCACTGAGCGGGCTCAGTCGCACGAGGAACTTGATGATCCTGACGATCCTTGACAACGTTCAGAGCAAGGCGTTCATCTACAAGTATGATCAAGGGGCTTGGTCCGCCACGCCGATCCCGGTCCCGGACAATGCGAATGTTAGCGTGTCAGCAGGTGATGTTCACGGTCTCCGACTATTTCACGCCAACATCGCTTTGGTACTTCGATGCCGCGAGCAAACAACTCGAGGCATTAAAGACGGCACCTGCGGCCTTCGATGGATCCCGGCATGTCGTGGAGCAGCTCGAAGCGACCTCGCGCGATGGCACGCGGATTCCCTACTTTCTGGTGCGGCCCAAGAACGCAAGATTTGACGGCGCGATCCTGACGCTTCTCTATGGTTATGGCGGGTTCCAGATTCCGCTCCTTCCATTCTATGCGGGACCAATGGGGCGGCTCTGGCTCGAACAGGGCAATGCTTATCTCGTTGCGAATCTGCGCGGGAAAACCTGATCCGCCGGAACATCACCAGTCCACGACGACTAGGCGTGATCGGCGGCAGCCAGGGCGGACTGCTTGTTGGCGCCGCAATCACCCAACGGCCCGAGCTCTTCAACGCGGCGATCATCCAGGTTCCGCTCTCTGACATGCTTCGATTCACCAAACTGGGCGCGGGCGCCTCCTGGATCGCCGAGTATGGTGACCCCACCATTCCCGAGCAGCGCACGTGGATCGAGGCCTACTCGCCCTACCAAAAGCTGGTGCCGGGCAAGACTTACCCCGCCCCTTTAATTCTCACCTCCACCAAGGATGGTCGCGTGCATCCAGCGCACGGCCGCAAGGCCGCCGCGAGGCTCGCTGCGCTGGGCCAGCCTTACTTCTACTACGAGAACATCGATGGGGGACATAGCGCTGCGGCCAATCTGATCGAATATGCGCGTCAGCTAGCCCTCGAATACACCTATGCATCCAGGCGGCTTTGTCTTGAGTAAGTTCGACGGACGGGGTGATCAAAGCCGATAAAGACCAGTCGTCTCGGCATCGCCACGTTGGTCAGCGGAGCTCATCAGCCGGCCGCAAGGCGATACCACCGAACGACGCGATCGGCGGGCAGGATGGTACGCCGGACTTTGACGACCCTTGGGAATTCGCGCCGCGCCCGAGAGGTCTTCGAACACGAGGTCGCCAATTGCGGCTCGCCATCCAGTCTGGCTAACCGCCCGCATTTCGGTCTGGCCGAATTTTCGCAGAGCATGATTGGCCCAAGACTTGCTACTCCAACCTCAAACTCCGTGAAATTCTTAAGAGATCACGCAGCAATCTCATGTTGCACCGAGCGGAGTTCTCCACTCGAAGCGAGCCTCACAGGCCAAGAGATCCGAAGCGCCTATGTGCCTCGATCGAGGTTTGATCGGAAGGTGGGCAGGGAGAGTAGGTTGGTAAGTTTGCCTGGCGGGCCGAGGGTCGAACGAGGTCTCAGTGGTTGGGCGGTCCCGCCAGTCAGCAATATCGGTTGTAGGTGCTGAAGAGAATCCAGGCTCATTGCAGGCCCAATAACAGCCACGCAGTTAGAGGGCGGGAAAGAAGCAAGTCAGATGCACAAACTACCGATCTTGAAAAGCCTTCATCTGTTTGAGGCGGTGAGCGAGTTTCCAAGCTTCTCAAAGGCGGCTGAGCGGCTGAACATGACGACCGGAGCGGTAAGTTACCAGATGCGCATCCTTGAAATTTGGTTCGGCAGGAGGCTGTTCGTTCGCCACAGCTCGGGCGTGCGGCTGACGTCCGACGGCGAACAGCTAAAGCACAGCTGTGCGAGCGTGTTCACAATGCTCGAGAAAGGATGCTACGAACTGCGAAGGCGCGATGCGGGAAGATCAGTGGTGGTGGGGTGCTCAACCACATTCTTGTCGCATAGCCTCTTACCTCGGATTGGTGCGTTCCGCCAACTACATTCGGACATTGACTTTGTCTTCGAGACCGATGCCGATCTAAACGCGTATCCGGCATATTGAAGCAACCGCTTCCCGTCCATGAGGTGCACGTATCCAACGAAATGATTGGCCCTGTAAGCAGCGCCGGCTGCACTCGAGGCGATCAAAAGCCCAGAAGACATCTTGTCAATTCCTCTGCTGCACGCGTCCGTCAGGTTGGACGCCTGGAACGAATGGGCCAACGCAGCTGCAATATGTTTGCGGGGATCGCGTGACGTCGTGTTCGATACATTCCCCTAGCTGTGAAGGCGGCCAAAAAGCGGACTTGGAGCCGCAATATCGTCGCAGGTTCTGGTCAGAAGCAACCTTAAAAAGGGGGAGCTTGTGGCTCCATTTGGCTTTGTGCCGATCGATCGCTCAATCTACATGTTTGTCAGTGAGCACGCGCGAAATATGGTCGCTGTTAAAGAGTTTCGGCGGAGGGTATTGGCAGAAATACTCAGCCGGGACTATCCACTGTCGCCGCTCCACGACGTGTCTCAAGAGGCGAAGCAGGTAGTCAATTGAAACTGTACCCGCAGGCTCACTCGTCACGTGAGTTCGTTGATGGCCGCGTGTCGACTTCCATAGCAGGCTCACACGAGGCAGAGTCTTCACGGATGAGGGGCCGGAAATCCGTGGTGCACTGCTAAGAGATGCAGGATTGTAAAAGGATCGTCGACATAGGCCAACCCCTTCGCGTATTCCGCATTTCCCCGGTGCAACGCTTCCCTTCTCGAAAATGAGAACGGGCACGGACTGATGATCGGGGCCGAGCCTCTCGATGAGCTCGGTTCGTGGCCGCAGCCAAGCAATCCGGTGAAGGTCGAGATTGGTGGCCCGACTTGGGAACGCGGACAGCACCCCCTCCAGCACGGCGCATTGCCAGCAATAGAACTCCTGCCCCGGAAATGCCGGATCTGCAAAGGGTCGTTCTAGAAGGCGCAGCTGATCGCGTGGCGTAGTGTGCATCGTGGATCTATCGATCGACAGGACATGAAATTTGAGAATGCCTGGATCTGACTATGGCGAAGGTCGGGACGACGAAAGCGAGAAATGCGCTAGCTGCACATATCAGCACGACCAGCCGGAAAGAGAGCTGATCACCCAGAAACGAAAAAACATGCCATTGCCTGCGACGCCGCTATAAGTACAACATTGAAACAGCCCGGAAAGGCGGCCGGCTCGATTCGGCGCCACTAACGAAACCATGTGCGTGTGAGCGGCAGCCGCAAATATTTGGCCGAAGCCAAGCATCGCGCTGCTGGAAGCGATCGCCACAGGCAGGCCCGCATCGAGTGACATGATTGCCAGGCATGCCGCGAGTAGCACCGCGGCCCCGGCGATGGTTGGTAAGGCGCCCAACCGGTCGAAAATCGGCTTGACAGCTAGCGCGCCCAGCAAGGCGAAAACGCCATTCGTCATGACAAACGTCAATAGAACGCCTCGATCAAGCACTCCTGCAGCTGTGGCACGTATTGCAGGATAGACGTTGATGAGGCCCGCTCCCAGATTGAGAAGAAGGACCGCAAAGAACGCGGGATAGAGCGGCGCCAAATCCAACATGGTTCCCGAGGACGGCGATTCAAGGACTGACGGAAGTCTATTGGAACGCTGCTTGATGCCAAAGAGCACCATCAAGGAAAGCATGACCGCCGATAAGTTGAGAGCCAAAACGCCGGGCAAGTGCAGCTGGTCGACGAGCATGGCACCTGCAAACATTCCGAGCAGATATGTGAGCCAGTCGATGTTGGCGATGTTGCGACGCACCGAGATCATGCTGTCTTCGGATGTGATACGGCGGAAGAAAGAGACTTCCGCGGACAAGTAGACGGGCTGGACCAAGCTCAGGACAGCGATTGAAGCATAGCTCAAAACAGAATCGATCTCGTCCGTGAAGGAGATGGAGAGCAGGGTGCAAATTCGAAGCACATTTACGATCATCATGACAGCGATCGGATCGCTTCTGTCGATAGGAGCAAAAATGACCGCAATCCCAAGGCCTGCAGCGCTGCAGCGCTGAAGAGATTGCTTTGCAGATCGGGGCTTTTGGAATTGATCTCGGCCGCGGCCAGATAGGATTGCAGAGCAGCTCGTGGTTTGTCTTGCCGCATCAAGATGTTGCCCTGCTCGAAGTGAGCTCCTACGCCGCATCAGCGCTTTACACCACGCTCGCCAGCCTCTCAGGCGCCCTCTGACGAATAAGACGGGCTAGTCGGGCGCGATCGGATCAGTAAGGCGGCGATTGACACTATAGGAGCTGTCAGCGCGTATGGGGAATGTCCTTTAAGAGTTGATCCAGATGGCCACGTGGGCATAGCTGCGGTATCGCAATGAATGGATTTTCTGAATCGATTTCACTGCCAAGGGTGGGCCGTTGCGCGGCACCCTAAACATAGCTCAATGGTACAGCAGTGGTGAACTTCAGATCCTCCATACTGATGAATGAGCTGACGTCAGCGAAGTCGAGCCGGGTGATCAGCTGTTTATAAACCTCATCGTAAACATCTACGCTCGGCACGACGAGGCGCAGCAAATAGTCGATCTCGCCCGTTAGGCGATAGGCTTCAACGATCTCTGGAATGTCGGCGATAGTGCGGCGGAAGTCCTCTACCCAGCCGATCGAATGATGTGAGGTGCGTACACCCACGAACACCGTCATGGGCAGATTGGCCTTGCGGCGATCCACCAGTGCGACGCGCCGACTGATCAAGCCGCTGTCTTCCATGCTCTTGATGCGACGCCAGCAGGCGGACACCGATAGATTGGTCGATTTGGCAAGCTCTGTGACCGGAATCGATGCATCCGCTTGCAAGCGGTCCAAAATCTTTCGATCGCGATCGTCCAAGAGGCATGTCCTTTCAGCCGGCTTCGGGGGCGGGCGCAAATAGTTTTTGCGTTGGAGAAATAAGGAGTTTGATTTGCGCTTACCAGCGATATCGAGCGAAACAATGCCGAGATTTGCTGCATACGGCACGTTAAGCTCATGTGGCGTTCGGTTGAAGTGGAGAACACCAAAGTGGAGCAGACGATCGGACTCATCGGGGGGATGAGTTGGGAGAGCACAGCCATTTACTACAAGGAAATCAACGAAATCGTGCGCCGGCGACGCGGCGGCCTGGCATCCGCCGACATCTTGCTGCGTTCGGTGAATTTTGAGGATATCAACGCCCTGCAGAGAGCGGGAGACTGGGAACAAGCCGCCAAACGTTTGGCGAAGATCGCTCGACAGCTGGTGGATGGTGGTGCTGGATGCATCCTCATCTGCACCAATACGATGCATCTGATTGCCGACACGGTCGCGGAGAACCTAGGCGTGCCGCTCATCCACATCATCGATGTGACCGGAGCAGCTCTCGTCACAGCGAGCATCAAGCGGCCGCTGTTGCTGGCCACGCTCTACACAATGGAGCAGCCGTTCTATTGTGACCGACTGCGTGAGCGGTTCGATCTTTCGCCGATCGTGCCCGACGAGAAGGATCGAAGCCGGATCCACAATGTTATTTTCAATGAGCTTTGCTGCGGTGTCATTTCGGATCAGTCACGTCAGGCCTTTATTGAAATCATCGCGCGCGGTCGCGCAAGAGGCGCCGATGCGGTCATCCTCGGCTGCACCGAGATCGGCCTGCTGATCGGGCCGGAGCATACACAGCTGTCGCTGTTCGATTCGGCCAAGCTGCACGCCAAGGCGGCAGCTGACTTCGCCGACGGCAAGCCGCCTGCCGGCGCCGTTTCAGTTGAGCCGCACAGAGGCTGTCCCACGATGACAGCTGATCGAGCGCCACGATATTCCCTCAGCTCTCATTTGCAAAGCTGCGCCGAGGTGGAAGAGCATTGATTCGAGATCTGCGCACTCGATGGTGTGTGCTTGGTCAGTCCGCCCAGACCACTTGTGGTATGAGCCATTTCAGCCCAGTGATCGAAGACGTCGGTTGTCCGAAGCCCGACAGTCAGACGTCGGTATCCAGACAGCGCGCCGAGAGGTGCCGCGATTCGTCAAAACGGCCGTCGGCGTCACTGGCACGTCGGTTGCTCGATGTGCCGAGCATCCGCTGCGGCGACTATTGCGATCTCGCGGCACCTGATCTGTAAGTCAGATGAAGCTTGCTCGTTCATTTCAAGTGGTCAGCGAGCTGCATCGGAGACGCAGCCTCGCCTGGCAAGCTCTCTATCTTCCGGTGGGGCTTCGGTCCTGCGCCGAGGATAAGATTGACTCTGTGCGGTATCGACGAATGGCGATCCTAAACGTGCTTCGCACAATTCGAACAACTTGCTGTGAACAGTTCCTCAAGTCGTTCTGGCAAAGGTCCACCTTCTGCCGGAGATCAACAGTCCAAGGCTTTGAGGATTGTAGTCATCTGCAGAACGGAGACCGTACGTAAATGACCATTGAGCCGATCGAGGATAATTGGCGGCTTGAAGAGGAATCGAGGCGACGAGACGAGCCCAAAGTCAAGCTCCTTCGCGCGCGATCGGATGTGGCCAGGTACCAAGCAGAATTGACAGAGCTTGAGCAAGCGCTGAAGCGTGAAGACGGCTCATCGATCTGCTCTGGGACACTTCAGCGCACGTGCGCAGGAGGTCGGAGAGCGTAACGTGCGACCACGTCAATTGGAGCCTGTCTCGGATCCCGCTAACCTGCGAGCGGATGCTGGGGGCAGCGTCCGACCGAGCGACAGCTGGAAGTAGGCTGCCAACCGGGTCTTCGCAACAGGGGCTTGGCTTGGTGCAATGGCTGAGCGGTGTAGAGCGCAAGAATTCGCGCACAAGTGCAAGTGGCGAGAAGCCAAGCCGCGAACGCTCACGCGCGTGACAAGTGTTGGGATCAGCCGTTTTGACCGGCTCATCTTTGTTCGCTCACAAGCAAGGCGCTGTCGCCGGGTTGCAAGGTTCACGCCTCCTCTGCGTCTTATAAATGTCATCTTGCCCAGGCCAGTGAGCCGCGCTACGGCCGATCCAGCCAGCGCTCAGCTTCACACAAAGCATGCTGCAAGGATGCGGGCGGCAAAGCTCGAGGTAGTCGATGACAAAGCGTTTCCGCGACTGGGCCTTATTGTCCTTCGTTGCTTTCATCGTTTTCTGCCCTATGGCCAAGGCGCAGGACCGCCGCATTGTTGCCGAACCTGTTGCACCTCACACGGTCTGCGACCGCCCGGTGCCGTCTGGCACAAACGATACGGCCAGGTTGCAAGACGCCATCGACCATTGCCCCGCCGGCGCGGCGGTCTATCTGGGCCGCGGCCAGTACTTCTCGGGCCCGCTCGGGATGAAATCAGGCGTCACCTTATGGATCGGACGTGGCGCCACGCTTGTCGCCATGGCCGAACCAGCTCTCTATGACAAAGGCCGGCGCCATTGTGGACGGATCGCAGGCAAGGGCGATGGTTGCCGTCCGTTCATCAGCTTTTCCAAGACGCGTGGCGGCGGCATCTATGGCGACGGCACCATCGATGGCCAGGGTGGAGCAGCCATGGCCGGCAGCACCGAAACTTGGTGGCAGTTGGCCCGCCGCGCCCAGACTGAGAGCGGCAATCAGAACGCCCCGCGTTTGATCCAGATCGATCAGGCGCAGGACATCACGTTCTATGGTGTCACGCTACGCAATGCGCCCAATTTCCACGTCGTGATGAACAGGGTCGAAGGTGCCACCTTTTGGGGGCTCACGATCGATGCGCCGGCCGAGGCCCGCAACACCGACGGCATCGACCCTGGCGCCAGCCAGGATGTGACCATCACCCGCAGCTTTATCCGCACTGGAGACGATAACGTGGCCATCAAAGCCGGCGACAATGGCCCAAGCCGTCATATCTCCATCGTCGACAATTACTTCGGCTGGGGACATGGAATGTCGATCGGCAGCGAAGTGAACTCCGGCGCCAGCGACATATTGGTGCGAGACCTGACGCTGGATGGCACGACATTCGGCCTGCGCATCAAGAGCGATGTCAGTCGAGGCGGCTTGGTGGAGCGAGTGACATATGAGAACGTGTGTCTGCGCGGCAACCGATGGCCGATCGCCTTCGATACAAAGTACAATCCACACGCACAAGGCTTCAGCATTCCAGTCTATCGCCGGATCGCTCTGCGCCATGTGCGCGGCGACAACGGTACGCTGCTGATGCGCGGTGTAGACGGCAAGCATGCACTTGACGTGACGCTGGAGGATGTTCGGTTTGCCGAGTCTGCGACTTGGCGGCTGGAAAACGCCAATGTAACCGCCGATCATTCTGCAGTGTCGCCGCCGCTGCCCGGCCGGGCTGGAGAGAGGGGGCCGGGCGGGTGGGAGCAATGCGCAAAGGCCTTCCGGAACTAGTTAATGCGTAACCACAACAACTTCGTGTCCGGCGGGTCAGGTTTCGTGTCAATGCGGTTGAGATTGAGTGGCGTTGCGCCCCGGGTCGTTTCATGGCGCTCACGTCCCTGCCAAGCTTTCCGAGAAGACTTGTCGCGGTCAGCCGCTCTGGAAATCGCGCGCAAGTTCCCGGCGGCATACTCGCTGCGTTGGCAAGGTTCGGCTGCTGTTGCGCTGCGGCAGTTTGTATCGATCATCGAGCGCGCAGCGGATCGGATGGAGAAGGTCATATGCGAATGATCGCGCTATCCGCTGCGGCTCTCGCGGAATGTTGCTCTGTCTCGGCAGCCGATACTCAGTTGCTTTTTGTGTCGCACGCCGGAGAGACGGCCTATCACTCCGTGCAGGCAGCCATTGACGCACTGCCACCGCAAGGCGGGGATATCCAGATCGCGCCTGGCATCTATCGCGAAAAGGTCAAAGTCCTCAAACCTGGTGTTCATCTCAAAGGTACCGGCAAAAAGCCGGATGATACGATCATCGTGTACGGCGATGGCGCAATCAACGTGGGAGGGACAGCCCGTTCTGCGACGCTCAACGCCTCGGGCGATGACTTCCGGCTCGACAATCTGACGGTCCAAAACGACTATTCCCTCAAGGGGGACAATCCAGCTTCGCAGGCCGTGGCGCTATCGGTGACCGGCGACCGGGACGCAATCATCCATGTTCGCCTGCTTGGCGCCCAGGATACATTGTTCGCCGGTAAGGGCCCTAACGGTCGAATGTCGCGGCAGTACTTCTCTGATTGCTACATCGAGGGGCATGTCGACTTCGTTTTTGGCAATGCGAAGGCCTATTTCAGGCGCTGTGAGTTGCACGGCATCGCAAATCAAGCGGTTTTGTATACGGCGCAGAGCAAAGGAGCACCGGGCGAGGACAGTGCCTTTGTGTTCGATCAGTGCAGGCTGACTGCCGAGCCTGGTGCGCGCTATGTTGCGCTTGGCCGCGCTTGGCGCCCCTATGCCACAGTGATCTTCCTGTCGACGAAGATCGATGCGCCGGTCATTGCGGAAGGCTGGCGCGAATGGGCCCCCGGCAAGACGGATACGTTCAGGACGGCCTACTATGCCGAATACAAATCCTCCAGCATCGGGGCCAATCCCGCAGGCCGCGAGCCTCATTCTCATCAATTGACTGACAGCGAAGCCGCGAAATGGTCGCTGAAAGCGTTCTTCGGGGGCGCGATAGATTGGCTGTCCAGCGAACCTTCAAGATAAAAATTAGACGAACGCTCGGGAAGTGGAGGGTTTTCAAACCCTTTGACCCGAGCCTCGTTGCGCTCGGGCGGCTCGTCCACAGCAACTCGCATTCGGGCAGGGGCGGCCATCGTAGCGCGCCAGATTCTTGTTGCCTCCTTTAGAAGAAAAGCAAAGCGATCGACATTGCCGGCTGCGAATTCTTAATTCTTGTCAGCTTTTCGAAAGCTGGATCCCGTATTCTCCAGAATCCAACGACCGCTGAACGGCTGCCGCTTGCGGCCTTGTAAGGCGTGCGGATTGCGCAAGCCCTGTACCATCGCAAGGAGAGCAGGATGGATCCAACCGACCCCTTCTTCAATTCGGGCGCTTGAATCGAGGAGTACGCCGCGCAACAGGCGCGAGCAGGCAACGCAAGCCAGCAAAGCAACTTTGAGCGGCGGATGGAGGATTTGCAGGTTGATTCGACGGATGGGACCCCCGCAAGCTCGCCTTCGCCGGATCGGGCTGTCGCAGAGGGCCGTGGACGGATCAGCCGAGGCGATATCGGCGGTTCGATGCGGATGCCGCCACACCCTGGTTCTAGAGGCGGCGCGCTCAGCGGTGCGCGGGCGAGCGTGGACATTCCCCGCTTTCAGCTTGGAGCTTCGCCCTAGCGCCGCAGTCCAGTTTGCGGGATGACCCGTTCAGCAGCGAACGCTACAGCTTGCCGGACTCAGACGCTGCGGTTCACGCCAAGAGCGGAAAAATCCGCGGACTGTGGTCACGCATCAGATCGGGGGCGGCAAAGCCCTTGGCGGGAGCAGGAGTAAAAAACCCTCGCGAGACGCGGGGCAGTCAGAGGTTTCTTCAACGAAGCGTCGCATTCATTACGCGAGGCAGCCGGCCGGACGCGCGGGGTCGACGCGCTCATCAAAGAGTTAGCGGCAGGCAATCTCAGCGAAGGCAACATCAAAAATGCGGCGACCGACCCGCGCCGTTTGAGCGTGCGCCTGCGGGAGAACGGCAGGCGCGATTGGCTCGCTTTTCGAATTCGTCTGGCACAGGAGGCGCAGCGCTGGCAGGAACGCGGGAGAACCATCGTCAGCAGCTGGATCGCGACCGTGGATTTACGGATACCATGGACCTGCCAGCCATGCCCCTGCCGTCGACGGCTTCGCCTGTCTGTCCCATCATCCACGGCACGAGGTGCGTACGGCCGGCGACGACATAGAACAAGATGCCGATCGGCGGCAGCCTGAGGCCAATCCTCAAATCCTGACCGAAACCGCCGCGCCACAGGTAGAGCGGGAAGGTCTGGCAGACCAGAATCGAGTCCAAGCTTAGTCAACAAATAAACTCCCGCCCAATTGCTTGATTCACGATGATCGTAGCCGAGTCTCGCGCCGATTGAAGCTGGTGCTAGGAGTTCATCCGGATCTCGTTGAAAGATCATAACTATGCTCGTGCGAACGCGAGCATGCTTGTGACCTAGTTCGCGGTGGTCCGGGTTACTTCATAATCGCTTCGGCCTCTGCACGAAACGCGTGGCGCGAGCCATCTCGTGAATAGAACATGTGACCGCCTGGAAAGACTACGAGTTTGACGCGCGGTGCTGAGGCAAATGGCGGCAATTGGTCGAGCACGATCTGTGATCCGAGATAAGGCGTGACGAGGTCAAACAGGCCGTGCCCGACTAGCAATTGCATCTTCGGGTCCGTTGCGAGAATCTGGCGCAGCTCCGACAGCGACTCCGGAGGCCCGCGGCCGAAATCCCAAGCCTGCGCGACCGCGCCGTTGACTAGCTCATAGGAGCCGTCCGGCCGCCAGTTTAGCTTGCGCGTAAGGAGATCGACAGTGGCGCTGCTCAGAGGTGCGAGCAGCGTGTCGCTGGAGGGATCGCCGGAAAGATGGAAATCCGAGTCCGGATACGGATCGAGCCCACGCACTGAGGCGTCATAATTGCCGATTAACTTGCCGTTCTTACGATCGAACTCACGGCGAAACTCGGCGAGCTCAAAGCGGCCCGCGAGCCTGCGACTCACCGCCTGATCGATGCCGGTCAGCGCCGCGACCTTGTCGGCCAGACGTGTGGTCGCTTCCTTGTCCGCCTGACCTTTGATGAGGTCGACCAGAAACTCTCCGCGTGCATAAGCTTCCACGTCGGCGAGATCGGCTCGCTTTACCGGACCCTCGGCTTCACGCAGGGTCGCGACATAGCTCGGCAGTGTTGCGATGTATTGCAGCAGGCCAGTGCGGGCATACTGGCCGTAGTCGAAGAGTGGCGAGACCATTATAAGGCCCTTGACGCCTATGCCCTGCCGCATCTGCAACTGGTGCACAACCTTTGGCCCGCGAATACCCCCATAGCTTTCACCCACGATGTATTTCGGCGACAACAGCCGGTCATGCTTTTCGAGCCAGCGGCGGACCACCAGCGCGAGCGCGTTGACGTCGCCGTCAACGGAAAAGAGCCGCTTGCGCACATCATCGCCGGTCCCCACGAAACGGCTATAGCCTGTGCCCACGGGGTCGAGAAACACCAAATCGGTGAAATCTAGCCAAGTCTCCGCGTTTGGCCTCACCTCCGGAAAAGTGGATGGCGTGACCTCGTCAGCATTGATCGGTAGCCGCCACGGTCCGGCATTGCCGAGCTGCAGCCAGGCCGATGATGAGCCCGGTCCGCCGTTGAAGAAGAACGTTACCGGGCGCGTGCCGCGATCGGCGCCGTCAAGCTGATAGGACGTATAGGCGATGTCGGCCTCCGGTTCGCCCTTCTTGTCGAACAGGCGGATGGAGCCGCCCGTCGCGATGAAAGAGAGCGTCCGCCCAGGGAGATCAAGCGTTTGCCTGGTGCTGGAGTCCGGCGGCAGGCGATGGTGCTCGGCCGCCGACGGCGTACTCGGCGCTTGGCCGGCGTGTTCGCCGGCGCCGCCCTTCTGGCCGGCCGGCGTCGTGGCATTGGCGCGCGGCGGCGGATCGTCTGCCCGCACGCTCCCCATGATCCCGCAAGCAAACAGGATCAACGCAAGAGAGGTGCTGCGCAGTGCGGTCGACGACATAGAGGTTCTCCTGTGCAAGGCTTGCACTGTTGGTGCGCGAGGCGTGTCTGTCAAAACGGTCTAGTCACTAGCTCATGCGTGGGAACAACAAACCTACCAGAGTCAGCAGTTGCCACCGTCGGCGGGTGCAGATCATATGCCCGACCATCGCCAATCGCCCCGGTTGGCGGTTCGACCCCTGATCAGCTCAACGCGCTCGCCCTTCACGGCATGGCCATCGCCAAGCTGCGCCAGCAGGCCGCCGTCGAGGACATCGACTATCGCACTCCGCGCGGTCTGGACCGCAGCCTTCTGGCAATGCTGGTCGAAGGCGGCTGGATCGCCCACCACGCCAACCTGCCGATCTGCGGCCCCCCCCCGGCGTCGAGAGCCTGCGGCGAACCCGCAAGCCCGGCCGAAAGGCCTGAGCCAGTGGCTCCGTGGACATGCCGCCGCGCGTGGACAACGCGAAGGGCGTTGCCCACATGCCCGCAGCAGGAGCAGCAAAAAAACCAATTCCTTCGAGCCGCGATTCTAGATTGGCCTCGCGGCTTCGCCGATACCAGAAACCAAACAGCCAGAACGCCTCGCGCCCCGGGCGATGGGCGAGATCATCTCGGAATCCTGGGCGAGATCAAATCGGTACACCCAGGCGAAATCATCGGAATCGCAATCGAGAAGCTCGCTGTCGCATGCTCCATGAAAAGGTAAGAGCAAAACGAGGCTTGCGATGATCTAGAAGAATATCAGCGTAGACACCAACAGGTCGAGGGCGTGCTCCGTTTGGGGCGTGTGTGTGATGCTCGTCGGGTTATGGATGTATGACAGGCCGATGCTCGCATATATTCCCGGCGCGAGATACGCAGTGTATGTTCCCGTGATTGCTGTTGTATCGCGATGCACGAGCTCGCCCTTGGCCAAGGCAGCATCCACCGCAAACTTGCTCCAGACGGTGTTGGTGGCAACGAGAGCCATCAGATCACTGGGCCGACTATCAAAAGGTCCCTTCGCATAAAGGCGAAGCTCGTAGTACTGGCTGATTCTGTTGAGGTCGGGCGGTGCTCCCATGAGAGAGAATCCGCCATAGATACCACGAGATGGTGCCCCCTGGACGTCACTCTGCCAGAGCTGCTGGTCCGCGGCGATGTAGTGAAAACTATTGCCGCTATGCCTTTGCCGGTCCGGGTCCGCTACATTCTTGTAGCGGCTGCTGCTGAAACCAGCGCCTGCCCGCAACCACGTGTCAGGCACGCCGGGAGCGGCCTTGCTCTTGTAGCCAATCTCGTCGATGAAAAGAATGCCCGCGTTTGCTGTGCTCCAGTTCACGCCGCTGGGATTCTCGGTTACATGCGCATAGGGTCCATCTGGACTGATTGAGCGCTGCACGGA
Source organism: Bradyrhizobium sp. th-b2 (assembly GCF_000426785.1). Classification (NCBI taxonomy): domain Bacteria; kingdom Pseudomonadati; phylum Pseudomonadota; class Alphaproteobacteria; order Hyphomicrobiales; family Nitrobacteraceae; genus Bradyrhizobium; species Bradyrhizobium sp. th-b2. The sequence continues at coordinate 4,847 of NZ_AUGA01000076.1, read as the reverse complement.
GACTTTGTTGTACCAGCGATCATCGAAATTGTACTTCAGGTTGAGGGCGGGGGTCGGCGCCGCGTTGGTGCTCATCCCTGCTTGGAACAGGGCGAACATGTTTGATCCTGAAATTCCTCCGAACAATGTGCCGGTGAATTCGTTCTGATTTCTAAGATAGCCAAACTTGAGTTCGAGTGTCCTGTCGAGGAAAGTTTGGTAGTAAGCGAGCGTGTTGAGTCCTACTCGATCTGGCCCCGGGCGCTTCCATGTCCAGTATTGCTGCTCGGCCCCCACGGCAATTTGACCATCAGCAATACCGAAGCGGCTGAGATCGTAGGTGACGATCATGAAGTTCGCCGTGGCAAATGTCGGATTTTGTCCCATATAGAGCTGGTTTGCGAAGCTGCTTCTGGCTGCATTCGGCAGCTGGTTGTCTGCAAAGCTGTTGTGCGTCCAGCCGATATACCCGATGCCGATGTCCGCCAGCGCAGATCTGGCGCCGCCCTTGTCCTGATCTATCGTATCGGCAGGCCCAGGAATGGCGAGCCACAACCCCTTTTCTCGTAGATTTTCGAAACGCGCGAAAGGGTCGATCGCCGCTTGTGTTCTCGTCTGGGTAGCCTGATCGGCACTGCCGCTCTTTTTGAGAGGCATGCTGGGACCAGTTGCCGGCGCCGCGGCACGGGGTCCGGATGCCTTACTGATCAAGCGGATGGAGAGCCTTGTCGCCCGATCGGGAGCGGTGCTGCGGCTCCTTTTGGTGACCTGATCTGCAGTATCTCTGTTGAGATCAAGCTCGTTAGCGGCTTTTGCCAGAACTGAATTGCCGACCAGACAAGCCGCCAGCGGAAGTGCGACAACCCGGCGCCGTCGCTTCGAGCTGTATGCAAGTGTCGCCGTAGCCGAAGATGTTCGAGACGTTATCGCCGAAACAATGCGATCGCGCATAATGTACTTCGCGTCCCTATCTGCGAGCCGTGAATGGATCGAGCGTCGGCCTGATTGCCCGAGAAGCGGCCTTCCCAGCCTTTGGAGTCTGAAGGCTATGGTGACCTCTAAAAGCAAAAGGTCTCGTACGTCCCCAGCGGGACCGGCTTAACCGTCCCGAACCTCGTCACCCGGGGAGGGCGAGGATGATCTGGCCTGCACGTAGCTTGTGCATCATGCGTGGCGCCGAGTGCGAGCGGCGTGCTGGCTCGATGAGGTGCTGATGACGAACGAGCTTCAGCTGTCCTTGCCAGCAAGACATCGCGAGCGACCGTGCTTCGTGATGGCGCAGAGGAGTCTTATGGTGCCGAACATCGTGCTTGAAGACGTCATTCTCGACGAAATGGTAGTCACCGAAAGCAACCCCCGCCGGTGACGAGGGCAGGCATCATGAAGCTTTGTTGGCAGCTCGGTCACCGAAAGACGAGGCAATAGACGGGCGCGAGGTCTGGAAAATGTTGCCGTCTGTGCCCCCGGCGATCGTGGCAGAGTGTTCTGCGTGCTGGCGCAGGAGAACGGAGAAAATAGCATTCGAGCAGCTTTGATCGCTGCCGGAGGACAGTTGGCGAATCCGTCAGCTCCATTAGCGCGGCCAGATCTATGGTGCATTCCGAGTTCCTTGACAAATGATCCGTGGGGCGTTCGATGGCCACGCTTGCCAGCTGTCCATCGTCTCGATCAACCTGCCGAGATTGGTAGTTGCAATGGCTGCCGGTCCAATGGCATGGCGCCCCTCGGCCAGGTGCTGAGGTGGCTAGCTGGCAGGGCTGAGTTTCCGTCGCAACGCACTCCGGCGAGTTGGCGCGGTTCGTATTCGGCCGCAGCAGGGTGAGAAAATCTGCAAGGATCTTGTGAATCGTGAGAAAATGCTGCGCCGTCGCTCGCAAAGACGCGAAGCAGTACGCCGCTGCTGACGGTAAGATGCAGGAGATCCCCGCTAGGGGTCTTTTGCGCTGAAAAAGAGCCCACAGTGGAGCCAAAGGGCAAACGATCGGAGGTTGCGAAGAATGATCGTGCCCGGGGGGGCGCGGGCGGCTGCAGCCCGTCAGCATCGCAGGCTATTGCAGCAACGAGCAGCCTATTGGGTCGGGGAAGTCGCGCGTGGAACCATGGAGATGACAGATCAGGCTGCCGCCTCGGACTTGCGGCCGCTCTTGCACAGCTCGTTAGGGCGCATTCGCTGGGGTTTGATGTTTCTTGTTGTCTTCGTCGGCCTGGGTGCAGCGGCAGCCCATTTTGCATCGAGCCTCGCAGAGTTCGTCGAAACGCCTGCCGCTGGGCAAGTCGGTTCAACGATGGTTCTGTCACCGGAGGACAGGGCATCCCTGACCGAGACACAGGGGGCGCAGCAGAAGCTGAGCGATGACATCGCAGAGCTCACCCGCCACATCGATGCCCAGCGGGGCGACCTCCAAGCGATCTTGGATCAACTCACCACACTGACTTCGCGAATCGACACCTTGCAGATTCCGGCGCCTGGTCCATCTGCTCCTTCCGCTGCTACTTTGCCGCCAGACAAAGCGGTCTTGAGCTCCGTCAAGAAACGCATCGGACGCTCAAAACCACAGGGTCCTGTTTCGGTCGGAGGCGCGCCTTTGATCGCAGGACCGATCGGCGAGCGCTGACACCACAGACCGGTCGCCTCCGTATCGCTGTCTCACCGCGTCGCCACCGCCGGGGCGGGGCCCGCGCCGGGCGCCGCGTCAAGCTGCCTCGCGCCGCCTCGACCCGAACCGGATATGGATTGGCCCCTTCCATCACATGTCTCGTTCAGTGCAGCCGGATCTTCGCGATCACAGCGAGAAGATCCGCTACGGACGGCCTCCGCCGTAAGTCCGAACCGAAACGCCTGTCGATCTGAATGATGGGCCCGAGCAACGCCGAACCTGGACTATCCTAGTGGCTCTGCACAGTGATTTTGACTGGTTAGCACCATCGGGGTCCAACGGACTTTCAGCAGAAGCTAAGAGCGCTAAGGATGCCGGGGTCATCTAACGGGCCAGACAATTCGCAGGGCAGCCCGTCGCCGGCCGGGGCGCGGACGCGTCTCCCGCGGGCTCGCGTGAATCTTCCGTATAGAGAGTTCGCGTTGCACGACGATCCTGGCCTTGTGCGCGACCCATCGCAGCACAGCCTGTCGGTGGAGGTCACCGCTGCGTCTGGGTCCAAAGGTCGGCATCGACGCCGTGTAGCCGCATGGCTTCGCGCGCCGCGTATAAGCGTCGCGCTGAGCGTCGGAATGGAAGCGATTCAACGCGCCACGCTGAGACCATGGCGTTTAAGTTGAAGTCCTGCTCCCAGTTCATGGCTCATAGAAGGGATTGTTGCCGGGCAGTAGGTAGTTCGAGCGAGCAATCGTCGCGTTACGACCAACATTGCCTACTATGTCAAGCCGCTATCCCTGGACGGAGCGGCCGTCGCGAGTCCATCGGGAGCCATTGTCCGTTGCAAGCAGGTTCTACGATTAAATTCTTCAGACAATTGAAGCGTCTCCGCACTGAGCGAGTATGCCGCGCGGTTGGCACGATCGCCAAGATCGGGGATTTCGGGTCAGTTGGTCGCAAACTTGTCAGAGAGACGCGAGCTCACGACGAACATCAATTGGCGATCGTGACAGCGGTGATCGCTCACCATCCCCCCGCGTAGCGCTCATGGCTCATCAAGACGTCGAGGGGAGCCTCATAGGGCTGGTAGGTCAAATTTGGCTTGAAGCTGACGTAAGGTCATATTGTAGCGTCGCCAGCGAAACATGACCAAAAGCAGGCTCGATCCGATAATGCATTTTAGATTTACAGACTTCGACGACGTGCGCGCCGCAAACAGAGCATATAGCAAGGCTTCGGGAGTAGGTTATCATCGCAGTAGACTGCGCGGGACGCCGCATCTCGAGCAGCAGGCAGCTTCAGCTCTTGACATATGGACTTGGTGTCTCTCGCCTCAAGAGAGGATCAATTACATCCGAAAACATCGTTCCCAATTCCGGTTTGACAGCTACGGCCAGATGATCGGTGTCGTCCGCGGTCATTGCTTCAGTGGTTACGCATCCGAGCTCATCAAATGGCGAAATCGATTCAGGGCCAACACGTGGCGTGCTGCCGTGTTGTTTTGCGCTGGGACTTGGGCAATCCTCATTTATGCTGTCCTCCGAGTGCTAGATATTGTTCGCAATTGACTGGAGTTCCCATAGTAAGGCCGTTCACCGCTGCGTGAATTGAAAGTCTTTAGTATGCGCGTGAACGGTTGCAAGCCGACTCGTGTCTGCAGCCGTAGCTCGGACTCGTCCCATCTTCGGCGCGTTACGGATTTGGTTCACGTGCCATCGGATAGTCATGAGATTGCCGCCCACGAACAGGGCCCCGTCTCGGTTGGTCATCCGATGATCCAATCTTGATCCGAAGCTCCTGCCGGAGCTAATCTGACCGCCGAACCCAACCTATCAAAATCACTGTGCAGAGCCACTCGGCGAGCGTGATATCCGGCTTCGCTGTCACCGCCTCCAGAATCAATTGCGAATGCGCTTCGATGCGCTGCGATTTGCGGTCACCGCCCTGGCGTTTAGGAACGATGTCGCCAACTTCCTTGAGGCGACCGCGCCAGCGGATCGCGCTGGCCGCGCTGACACCAAAGCGCTCGGCAGCCTGTCGACAGGACATGCCACCGTCAATCGCGGCTATAACCCTTTGACGAAGATCAACCGAAAGCGCCCTGGCCATACATGCTGGCCTCCCTCGCCAGCATGCAGCTTGAATCTGACTCGCGCCGTTTTGGGAATCCCCACCCGATTCGTTCCGGTCGGAAAATGCTCTAGTATGACCGTACGGGCCGCGGCCCGCGACCTCATTTGATGCTTCGGAACTGTGCGCATATGGGTGGTCTTC
>NZ_AUGA01000075.1:0-25227 GCF_000426785.1 Bradyrhizobium sp. th-b2 | reverse complement strand
TACGTCGAGCAATTGCTCGCCCCATCGCTGCGGCCGGGCGATACCGTTATCATGGACAACTTGCCCGCTCACAAGGTCCATGGCGTTCGAGAGGCCATCCGGGCGGTCGGAGCAAGCCTGCTCTATCTTCCGCCCTACAGTCCAGACTTCAACCCGATCGAAATGGCCTTCTCTAAACTGAAAGCCCTGTTGCGGGCCGCCGCAGCGCGCACCATGCCCGATCTCTGGCAAGCAATCGCCAACGCTCTCAAGCGCTTCTCACCCGAGGAATGCCAAAATTATCTCGTCGCGGCTGGTTACGACGCAACGTGATCGGAAAATGCTCTAGACGCTGACGCCTTGTTCTCGACCCTCAGTGGGCAATGGGCCTTTCACTTTGTGCGCGGCGATCACGAGATCATACGCGAGCTGGCTGCCGAAGCACAGCGTAGGGCCCAGGAAATGCATGATGAAGCGCTGGAGCTGGCCGGGTACCGTGTTTCAGGGCTCAATGCTCTTTACTTCGGGGAATTCGAGCAGGCCAGGTCCGATTTCGAGACCATTCTTCGTATCTATGACACTAGCCGACATCGCCCGCCGCCGGTGCACTACGTTCATGACCCGAAGTTCTATGCAATCGCCTATCTTCCGGTCATTTGTTGGATTCTAGGGTTTCCTGATCGGGCACGGAGCTGGCAGCGAGCGGCGCTGGAGTATGCGGCCGAATTGAATCAGGCCGTTCTCAACACTCACGTAAGAATTTACGGCGGCGCTGGCCTCGACGAACTGATCCTCAACGTGGCCTCCACGCGCAGCTATGCTGACGCAATCGTAGACCTCCTTGATCAACATAACCTGCGATACTTCCGGCTGAGCGGGCTAATCCTTAGGGGTTGGACTATGGCCCAAGAGGGAGATGGAAAAGACGGCCTAGCGCTGATGCGTCGCAGCGCCACAGAGCGGCTAGCCATGGGCGTCAGCTGGTACCAGATCCGATATCTCTGCATGTTGGCGGAGAGTTATCTGCCACATTGCCGCGCCGACGAGGGTTTGGTCGCCATCGCGGAAGCCAGGGACATCCGTGCGCGCACAGAGGAACATATGTGGTCGGCCGAACTCAACCGGGTTGAAGGCGAGCTTCGGCGCATTCAAGGAACCACCCCAGTCGAGGTCGAGAAGCTCTTTCAGGACGCTCTCGTGATTGCGAGAGATCAGAATGCCAAATCATTCGAGCTTCGAGCTGCGATCAGCCTGGCGCGGTTGTGGCGTGACCAGGGGCATCCCACTGAAGCCAAAGACCTGCTTGCGCCGCTATACGGCTGGTTTAAAGAAGGCTTTGATACGCCAGATGTTGTTGATGCGAAGGCGCTGTTGGACAATTTGTGATGCAAACTCCAACGGCGCCCCAACGTTATGGCGCTTTTTTTGGACGACTATCTGGCAAACATCCGTTGCACCGACCTTGTGGACTGGCTAGTCCGCAACCACCTTTGCGCTCGACTGGCCGCGCTATTCCAACGGCAAGTATTGCGACGCCATGCCAGGTGATCCTTGGCGACCCGAGGGGAGCGCGACGTTTGGGATGCGAGCGTCGTAAGATTAGGCGAAGGCGCTGCAGCGGCCGTTGCCGGATGATGTGCTCAGTCCGCGTTTTCAAAGTGGTGGTTCGCGTCGGGGCAGAAAGACAAGGACCAACCGTAGCACTTCCCAACAAGCCCTCTATTGCCGTGCTGCCCTTCCAGAATTTGAGTGCCGACCCGGAGCAGGAGTATTTCGCCGACAGCGTCGTGGATGACATCACGATTGGCGCTGTCACGCTTTCACTGGCTATTTGTCATCGCAAGCAATTCGAGTTTTACGTACAAAGGCCGGGTCATCGATGTGAAACAGGTCGGCCGCGAGCTCGGGGTGCGTGACGTACTTGAAGGTAGCGTGCGCAAGGCCGGAGGCCGCACTCGTATCGCAGGTCAGCTTATCGATGCTCCAACCGGAGCACTTCTCTGGGCGGATCGGTTTGAAGGTGCGCTCGAAGACATGTTCGATTTGCAGGATCATGTGACTGCCAGCGTCGTGAGTGCGATCACTCCGAAGGTGCAGGTCGAGGAGATCAAGCGGGCCACTCGCCAACCGAAAATCTGCATGCCTACGACTGCTACCTGCGCGGACTGGGGAAAATTCGTCGGATGACCGCGGACGCGAACCGGGAGGCGTACCTGCTCTTTTGCAGGGCCATCGAACTCGACCGAGGTCTTGCCTGCGCCTATGGCATGGCCGCGTATAGCATCGCGGTACGCAGGGCGCGTGGCTGGATGATCGAGCCCGTGCAGGAAAGTGCCGACGCCATGCGACTGGCCCGCAAGGCAGTGGATCTGGGTGGAGATGACCCGGTGGCGCTGTGCATGGCTGGGTATGCATTCGCCAGTATTGCCCGGGAGTTCGACGACGCTGCGGCTTTCGTGGATCGGGGACTGGCGCTCAATCCGAACGCAGCGCAAGCTTGGACGCTGAGTGGCTGGGTGAGAGTCTGGAGAGGCGAGCCGGACCTGGCACTTGGTCACTTGGCGCATGCCATGCGCCTGAACCCGTTCGATCCGTTGATGTTCGGCATTCACGGAGCCATGGCATATGCTCATTTTCTCGCGAGCCGCTACGACATAGCATCGTCATATGCCGAAATGGCAATGCGCGACGATGAAGACCGTTGAGGCGGTCTCCGACCCTCTGGTCTTGAGCTAACCGCCTTCAGGCATTCAGCCCTGAGCCTTCGCCTGAGGGGGCGTCAGCATTGCTTGCGCGAATGGGAGGCTCCAGCAAGTACTCTCGTGAATATCGCGGCGCTGCGAACGCCGGACAGGCTTTTCGAGAGCGGGGCCCTCTCTATCGTCGATTCCCTTGGATGATCCGTCGCCCGACTGTCATGGCGCTGATGCCGCTTGTATCGAGCGACACGACGCCGGAGGCCGGACCTCATCGGTCGCGCGATCTTCCGATTGGACCTTGAATGCGGCGCTTGTAGCGTGGCGACACGGGTCGAAAACAAGAAGGCCGCCCTTAGGCGGTCTTCTAAAAATCTCTGCTGTATCAGAGGTTTACTTGGTTGCGGGGATAGGATTTGAACCTATGACCTTCAGGTTATGAGCCTGACGAGATACGCGCGCTATCCCTGTCACGCTTCACGTGGCTGGTACAGTCTTGGGAACCAGCGATCGACGGCGTCCGGCGGGAACGCCAATCGCACAGAACTGCGCGTGGTTGGCGAGGACAGGTAGCCCTTCGCAATAAGTTCATTGAGGACAGTGCGTGCTTGCCGCTCGGCATAGCCGGTGACGTCGGCCGCGTCCCCGCGTTTGAACTCTCCTTGCATGACTGCTAACTGCAAAATAGGCCAGGAACCCTTCAGCAGGCGTTTTGCGCCGATTTCTTCCTTGGCCCAGATCTCCATTCGATTCATCAACTCGGACGGCTCCAAAAGCTGCCCCATGAAGTCAACCTGGTCGATGCAGGTCGAAAGGAAGTACCGACAGAAATCTACCAGGCCCGCCTCGGTCAAGTTGCCACGGCCATCAAGATCGCCGCGCCGTGGTTCATCAGCAGCTTGAAGGGTGGCCTTATAGCTAGCGACAGAGCGCGCCAGCCCCCGCGAAACCGACCATAGCTCCGAACCGACGCCCAATTCACGCAACAGCGCATGTGAGAACAGCCGTGCGACACGGCCGTTGCCGTCGAGGAATGGGTGAATCCACGCCAGTCGATGATGTGAAGCAGCGACACCGACGATGCGATCGATTTTCGAGAGATGGTTTGCACTATAGGCTTCGCAAAAACGCTTCAGGAAGGCCGACAGTTCGTCTGGATCGGGCGGGACGTGCGCTCCTATCTGGACGTGCCGCGCGCGCAGCTCGCCCGGCGTCATCTTCAGGCGCTCCTTGGTCTGCGGATTTTCCACCCACCACATGTCTTCGGGGACACGGCTATAAAACTCGCTGTGAAGCCACAGGATGAAATCCGGTGAGAGGGCGTTGCCCGGCCCCTCCCCCCGGTCGATCATCGCCTGGATTTCGATATGCGCTTTCGCTTCGAGCTGGAGATTGCGCTTCTCAGGCTCTTTTGCGAAATCGTCTTTCAGCGCGCGATCAATATCGATCAGCGTCGTGTTGTGGTTTTCGATGAGGTTGGAGTAATAGCAGTTCATCGAGCGCACGAGGTCGCCGATCGAGCTCCGCAAAGCTGGGCTTAGCCTCGCCGCTAAGCCGCTGGCCTTCGCGACCAAATCGGTCGCCAGATCCGTCAGCCCCTTGTTTTGCGCAAGAACCAAAGGCTCCATTCGGCTGACGGTCATTTTTGCCGCTTTCCTTGCTGGTGAATTCTTCAATCAGAATAAGCCATTAGGTCAAATAGGCCAACAGTTTTTGCCGCTTTTTTTGCCGCTTCCCGCTGGCATCCAATTGGCGCTTGATCATGTTTTGTTCTAGTCTAGAATACATTCCCAATCGGAGCGGCTCGCTCTGATGGTCGTAGTCGAAACGTCGATACGTATAACCGTGGAAAACCCGCTGGTCCGATCGATATCGACGACACGGATGTGGACATCGAGGGCGGCGACATCGCCATCGCGCGCGGATGATGTTGAATCCGGCGTCATCGATGACAGGGGAAGTTCATGAGTTTCAAAGCAACCGCCGCCGGCGCTTCGCACGAGCCGACCCTGCATTGCCCCAACTGCAATCACGAGATCCGGCTGACGGAGTCGCTGGCCGCTCCCCTCCTCGCTGAGACCCGTCAGCGCTTTCAACAGCAGCTGGCCAGCAAGGATGCCGAGATGGAGCGCAGGACTGAGGCGCTGCGGCTGGAACGCGAGCAGGTCGTCAAGGACCGTGAGCAAATCGAAGACGAGGTTGCGAAGCGATTGATCGCCGAGCGCGCCCAGCTGGTCGCGGCCGAAAACAAGAAGGCGCGGGAGGCGGCTGCGGCCGAGCTGCAGGCGAAGGAAGCGGAAGCCGCGGAACTGCGAGCCACCCTGCTTACCAACAATGCGAAGCTTGCCGAGGCGCAGAAGCAACAGGCCGAACTAATGCGGCAGCAAAGGGCGCTCGAAGAGGAAAAGCGCGAACTCGACCTGACGATCGAGAAGCGCGTGCAGGCCTCTGTCAGCGAAATCCAGATCAAAGCCAGACAGGAAGCCGACGAAGCTGCGCGCTTGCGTGTTGCCGAGAAGGACCAGACCATCGAATCGATGACGCGCACGATTGAGGAACTCAAGCGCAAGGCCGAACAGGGATCACAGCAATCTCAAGGGGAGGTTCTCGAGCTCGAACTCGAAGAGCTTCTGCGCGGACGTTTTCCGAGCGATTCGATCGAGCCGGTTGGCAAGGGTGAGCTCGGGGCGGATGTTATTCAACAGGTGAATGGCGCCATTGGCCAACCTGCCGGCATCATCCTTTGGGAAACCAAGCGCACCAAGGCATGGAGTGACGGGTGGCTTGCCAAATTGCGTGACGACCAGCGTCGGTCCGGCGCCAACGTCGCTCTGATCATCTCCCATGCGCTGCCGAAACATGTCGAGCATTTTGACCTGGTCGACGGTGTATGGGTGGCTCATCCGCGTTGCGCATTGCCGGTCGCCGTGGCGCTCCGCCAGGGGCTAATCGATGTGAGCAGCTCGCGCCTCGTTCAGCAAGGTCAGCAGACCAAGATGGAGCAGGTTTATCACTACCTGACCGGCACGAAGTTTCGGCAGCGGGTAGAAGCTGTCGTTGAGAAATTCACCGATATGCGCGACGACCTAGACAAGGAACGCAAGTTCATGGGCCGGCAATGGGCCAAGCGTGAAACCCAAATCCTTGCCGTGGTGGATTCGACCGTCGGCATGGTGGGTGACCTGCAGGCGATCGCTGGCAAAGCCATGCCAGAGATCCCGAGCCTGGATATGCCGCTGCTTGAGAGCGTCGCCGCACCTGAACGGAAAGTGGGATAATTGGCCGACGCGGAATGGCGAACTCGGGCCGGCCACCATGCCACCGAAGTTGTGCATTTGGCTAAGACTGAATGGATCGCCGGGTCTCGACGACACCCTCGCTTTTAACTGTTCCCAATCAACTGGGCGTCGCCGGAGCACTTGATCGCCTGCTCCAGCGAACGGTCCTTCCATTCCATGTCAACACGATCCGAAAACGAGGCTGCTTGTCAGGGCGCAACCGATGTTTCCTACGACGCGTTCGCTCGTCTTTGCCATACCGCGTCGCGCCGCTGCCGCTTTCGTTCCCGCTTGCGCCGGCCTGGCAACATCGAAGGCTTCGGAGGCAGAGTCGTGGCCGGCGTTGGCTCCTCGACCGTGGGGACAAGAGGCGGCTCCGTCGCCAGGGCGGGCGCGGGCTGCGCCTCCATGATCTCAAGAACCGAGCGTCCCTTGTTAGTGATGCAACCAGCCGCCGTTCAGCCGTTCGACGAGACCTTGGGAAAAGATATCCAGGCCGGGCACGCGGGCTGCCAGTCTCCTGGTGCGTTCGGCCCAGTCCCGTCCGCTGGTCGCCAGGATCGCCATATCACGCTTGAGGTCCGCCATCGCTGCGAACCCGTCCGGATAGCTGACCAACACCTTGAGAACCGTCACTTGGAAGTTCACTGCCCCGCATCCTGCCCCAACTTCCGCGAACTAACTCCCTCGACATCTTAGGAGCCCAGGTGATCGGTTGTCGACTCTCGCCGTTCAACCGCGGGTGGCGGCATCTAGCTGGACCTCGTCCGTAGGACTGGAATCGGGATCGCGCATATCCCTGATTTATACGCGATAGCGTATATCAAAGTAATATACGGATATGGGTATATTGACCTTATATACGCGATTGCGTATATTTGTCTGGGAGGTCCCGCATGACACAGCACATTGCCCGAACGGAAAAGCAGCTGGGAGCCATCCTGCGCAGAGTGCGGAAGCAAGCCGGCCTGTCACAGTCGGAGCTTGGGAAAAACATCCATCTGCGTCAGGGGACACTATCCCGGCTCGAAGGAGGGGCACCGGCCATTCAGCTCCGCACGCTCATGGAAGCGTTGGCCGCCCTTAATCTTGAGCTCGTGGTCCGCCCGCGGAGCCAAGCCACTGCCGCCGACATCGAGGACATCTTCTGATGCCCCGTCCGAGAGCTCATACGCCGTTGAACGTCTTCATGAACGGGCGCCTCGCCGGGGTGCTCAACCGTGAATCCAGCGGCGCCATCGACTTTCGCTACGATGCGCAATGGCTGGCCTGGAATTCGACCTTCCCGATTTCACTCTCCTTACCCCTTCGCGAGGACCGCTATCTCGGCGCTCCGGTTATCAACGTGTTCGACAACTTGCTGCCGGACAGCGAACCAATACGACGGCGCATTGCCGAGCGTGTTGGGGCAAACGGTACAGACGCATACAGCATGCTGACGGCTCTCGGTCACGATTGCGTCGGCGCACTCCAATTCCTGCCGGAAGGTACCGACCCGGGGCCGGCCGGAAAGATCGATGGCAAATTCGTTAGCGACGCCGACGTCGCCAATCTCATTCACAACCTCGCAACGGCTCCGCTCGGCCTTGGTGAGGACGACGACTTTCGGATTTCCATCGCTGGAGCGCAGGAAAAAACGGCTCTGCTGCGTCGGGACGGCAAATGGTACAAGCCGACCGGCACCACGGCGACGACGCACATTCTGAAGCCGCAAATCGGTCGCCTGCCAAACGGCCTCGATCTCTCAAACAGCGTCGAGAACGAATATTTCTGTCTCAAGCTGATTTCAGCCCTTGGCGTGCCCGCGGCCAATGCCGAGATCGCGGACTTCGGCGGTCGCCCGACGCTCATTGTCGAGCGCTTTGATCGCCGCTGGACCGGCGACAAGCGCTTGCTTCGTCTCCCCCAGGAAGATTGCTGTCAGGCATTGTCGGTCCCGCCGACGAAAAAATATCAGTCCGACGGCGGCCCTGGCATGAAGGAGATTCTGGAATTGCTGAAAGGCAGCGATGCGCCGATTGAAGATCTTGCAACCTTCATGCGTGCCGGCATTGTGTTCTGGCTGATCGGCGCAACCGACGCGCACGCCAAGAATTTCAGCTTGTTCCTAAATCCCGGTGGGCGTTTCCGTCTCACGCCGCTCTACGACGTGCTCAGCGCTCAACCCAGCCTGGACGCCAAGCAAATTCAGTCCAAGGCATTCAAGCTCGCCATGTCCGTTGGCAAGAGCCGCCACTACGCGATGAATGAAATCTTGCCGCGCCACCTCACACAGACCGCTGAGATTTCAGGCGTCGGCATCGCCGTCGTGCGCTCGATCTTCAATGACCTCACGGAAACGTTCGAAACAACCTTTTCAGAGGTGCTGAAGACGCTGCCCAAGGGCTTCCCAAAGAAACTAACGGATTCGATCCGAACCGCTGCGATTCACCGCCTGGAGCTTATCAGTAAAGACGGGAAATAACTTTGATCGAATCGCATCCGCGCTAATCGGCCGCTCCCAGCTTTTCATCAACGTGATCAGACCATTCGGCGAATGATCCGTGACGTCACCGTCCGCCGCGATCGTGGTGAGCTGCGCGAACCCTAGCGAGATTTCCGCGAGTACACCCGCCGACCTCAGCTTTTTTGGCCCTTGCCTCTACATCGCGTCCCAGATCGCGAAGGCGCACGACGGCACCCTTACGGTGGCGTCGACGCCGACGGAAACCTGCTTCACGTTCACGATGCCGCTGTCCGAACGAGTCGCGAATTGACGAAACCGGATGGACCACGTCGACGTCGGCAAGCCGAAAAACGCCGAGGAAGGCCTTCTGCGCACCGGCGACGGTTGCCCCCAGCGGGATGGTTCGGCATCGGCGCAGGAGCGCCAAAGGTGTCGCACCATTTCCGAGAGTTCATCGTTGATTTCCCGCTCAGGATGAGCAATCATCCAGGTATCCGGACCGACTTCGATACGAAGTAAGCATTGCTCGCGGGAGCGATCGATGCCGAAAGTTCGGGATTTTGAAAACACGATCCGATTTTTCACAGGGAGGTTTGCGATGGCCGACGAAACGAAGCGTTGGTGTTTTGCCTGGTTTAAGGACAAGGTTCCTTCTGACGGCAATGCGAAGGCCGCGCTGGTCAAGGACAGCAAATGGCAAAGAGGAGAGGAAATACGGATAAGTTTCCTCGATGGAACGGACGATCAAAAGGCGCTGGTGAAAAGGTTCGCATCGGAATGGGTCGATCCGGGTATGGCGAACCTGAACTTCTCCTGGGTACCGACGAACGGCGATATCCGTATCTCGTTCAAGCACGAAGGGTCCTGGTCCGTGATCGGGACGACATGCCGACAAGTCCCGAAGGGCGAGCCGACGATGAACTTCGGATGGCTAACCCCCGGAATTTCCGATGACGATGCGCGGGGAGTAATTCTGCACGAGTTCGGCCATGCGCTCGGGCTCATCCATGAACACCAAAATCCCGATCAGGCGATCAAGTGGAATAAACCCGCCGTCGTCGCGGATCTATCCGGTCCGCCGAACAACTGGGACGAAGCCACGATCGAGCACAACATGTTCGAAACCTACCCGCCGAATGAGATTGCGGGAACGAAGCTCGATAAGAATTCCATCATGATGTATCCGATCCCGGCCTCCTGGACGATCGGAGGACCCGAGGTGGGCTTCAATTCGAAGCTTTCCGACCAAGACAAGAAATTCATCAAAAAACAATACTGATGCCGCTGGCCGATCGTGCACTCGTTGTGGGTATCGACAGATATCCCGCAATCTCCGTGCTTTCCGGTGCGGAGAACGACGCCAAGGCATTCCATACCTGGGTGACGTCCTCCGGCCAGGTGGAAAGTCGGAACACGCTGCTGCTCACCAGTTCCGCGTTCACGGCGGCCGCCAATGCGGATGATGAGCGGCCAGCCAAGGAGCAGATAGAGCGCTTCTTCACCGATATCGACAACGCCGCCGAAGCCAACAATCAGGCCGGACTGGGACACCAGGCCGGTCGACGCCTCTGGATGTTCTTCTCGGGCCATGGTTTTTCACCGTCGCTGGACAAGTCGGCGGTATTGATGGCCAACGCAAGTCTGAAGCGCGTCCACAGCGTCGCCGCCATGATGTGGGCCAACCGCTTCTACGAGGGCGGATGGTTCGACGAGGTCATCCTTTTTCAAGACGCATGCCGTACTCCGATCTCGGACGTCGAATTGGTGCCACCGTTTCTCCGCAAGAAGCAGGCATCGCTCGGTCAGACGCGCCGCCGCTTCTATGCCTTTTCGGCCAAGGATCGTCTGATCTCGAAAGAGAAGATGTTCGAAAAGGACATGCGCGGCGTATTTTCCGCTACCCTGATGCAGGGACTTAACGGGGATGCACGTGATCCCAAGACCGGTGCCATCACCACGGCGCAGCTCAAGCTGTTCCTGCAAGACAACATGAGGAAGTCGCTGTCGCCCCAAGAGCTTGAGGACGATGAGATAGCCAAGGTGCCCGAGGTCTACGATCCTGACCCGTTCGATATCGTGGCGGCGCCGCCCGGTTGGAACACGGCACCCATTTTCCCGCTCGAGATTGCCGTCGCCAATCCCGGAAAAAGGATCTGGATCGAGGGAGCGGCGTTTGCGACGGTGGCGGCGGAAGATCAGGCTCCCCCGGTATGGTCTGTGCCTTTGCCGCGAGGCTACTACAGAGTAAGATATGAAGGGGCCGAAGTAACGTTCGAGGTGACGGGGGCCGTGAAGGCGGACGGCAGTCAGGTGGTTGAAAATGTCTCCATCTAACGATGCGCCGAAACTCAACACGCTGACCGTTGACGCTTCCGCGCCGGCAGAGATTTCCGTGCTCGACGGCAGCGCAAATACGGTTGCTCGCGCCATAGGTCACCTGCGCAGTTCGTTTCCTTCGGACATCTACAAGGTTCGAGTTCGCGTCGGTCCGACGCTCGAGGAGAGGATCGTCGCCCTCGACAGAGATCAGGAAATCAAGGTCGATGCTCCAGCGGGTTTCTCCTCGCCCATACCGCTGGCGAATACGAGCCGCTCGCAGGACAGGCACCAGGAGACGACGCGATGGGCAAGCGAGCACCTGTCGCAGTCGCTGGGGATAGGAGCGTCGATCCTCATCGTCGCGCGGGCATGGTCCCGCCACGGCAATTCCGCTCCGATCAATCCGGCGACCGATCTGATATTCAGCGACGAGTCCTCCAGCATGAAGCTGGACATAGGAAAACTCGCGGAGTTCAGGGCCGACGAGGATCCCATCGCCTGTTGGTCGGCCGCGGTGACACCTGGATCGTATCGCCTGCAGCTTGCTGGCGGCATCACGCGGGCCATTTTCGCGACCAGCAATCTCCAGACCCAGGCGTTCTTGCTCCAACGGACCACGTCGAGCTACGGAAGGTCCGATGGCGCGACTCTCGACATCGAGAACGCTGCGATTTCGATCTCTCCACGACAATCGTTCGATCCGGAAAGCAACCAGACGTGGCTCGCCGAGGTCGCGCGTTATGCATTGACCCAGAAAAGGAAGATCCTTTCGGAAGGTGTATTGGATCAAATTCTAAGCGCGAAGTTCGAGGATCCCATGCTCGGCCTCTTGGGCGCGCATCTTTTGCTTCGCGACGAACCGGACAACGTGGCGGACTTCGAGACGGTGACCCGAAATCTTGCCAACATGCTCGGGAGCGACCACCCGGATGTGCGAGCGCTCTGTCTTGCGCGTAGAACTCCGTTGCCTGAAGTCCCTCGCCGCATCACGTCTCCTCCGATGTTGCGCGCCAGTTGGGATCTGGCCGTGGCCCACAGCTTCACCGAACCCGACGTATTTCCTGAGGGCTCCGAGGCCAATCGCATTTCGACGCTCGTGCTGCCGGGCAGCCCCTGGCTTATCTGGAAAACGCCGACCGACGGTCAGGGATCGAGCGTCAGGCTGGAAGAGACGTTGCAGGATTTTCTTGCGGCTAGGTCGCGCGCGGACAAGGCGAGGTCGAATGCGACCAATCCCGTCCGGTCTCGGTTGAATTCCGCCTACAGGACGCTCGCCTACGGGTTGGAAGTGGTCCGCGGCACGGCGGCGACCGTTCGAGAGGCTATGCCGGAACTGAGTTTGGACGAAAAGGAGGAACTGACGAAAATGCTAGGTATCCCCGCATCGAAGCTCGATTCGATGCTACGAAAGCTCTTTCCCTGAACACCCCACTCTACGAAGTCTGTGGTCAGGGTTGGACCTTGTCCTTTCAGCGGCGCGTGGGAAACGGCTCCGACGCCAATCGCGGCACCCTTCCGATCCACATCGTAAAACAAAGTATCGATGCCGCAGACGTCCTGGCGCCTTTGCTCGCGGGAGAGGATGTCTGGATAGCCCTGCAGCTCGCGAACCTGGTCAGCGCGCGGGGGAGTGCAAGTGACGGCCGCCGATTACGTACCGCAGTCCGCGACTTGCCATCGTTGCACCTGCTCATGGTCGACGGGGTGGAGGATGCGACGGGAATTCAACCCTTGAGTTCGTTCGTTCCAGCCGCAGCCGCGGCTGATATCTCGTGGCAGCTCGAATTCGTCATCGAGCAAGCGAACTCGGCTTGCCGCGTCCGCGCGCAATTTGTTACCGACTCGCTTTACAGTGATTTGAGCGGTCTGCCGTTGCCGGCAAGAACCTCCTCGAAGGACGGCTTTACAGGAAAGCGGCTACCATGAAGGCACGCGGCGATTTCCCAACGTCCTGAATGCCTGATCCGGACCGACGGTGCAGAGACCGTTCACCGCTGTGCGAAGACGCTCGGTGTATCGACCGTCGATTTCGACGCTCACTGCGATCGAGGGATCCCCTGACACGATAGTCAAACTGGGAATTGATTTCACCATCTCGCCGATATCGTGATGCGCGCCGCGGGCGTTCGCCACCATCAGATCAGAGCTGAGACAAACCACCAATTTCTCTCTCATAGATACCTCCAACCCGCCTTCAACTTAACCGATTCTCCTAAAAGGGCCTTAACGCCCTTCCGCAGCGAAGGGGGAACCGTATCCCTGGCTAGAGTAGTCCAACCCGACAGAAATGCACATTTTAAGGAACACGCTCCTTGCGTGTTGGGTCCTATCCTTTGAACGAGGCATACTTAAATACTCCTTGTCCTGTGCAAGCGCAACGGCCAGGGCACCGCAGGCCAGCGGCGCTGCAAACGAAGTTCCTGAAATTGCAGCGTAAATTTCGTTATTGCGCTGCACCAGAATGCCCACTCCTGGCGCAATTCCATTGACGTCCGATCCGCTGGTGCTATTGCACCAGAAATATATTGCGTCTCCGGAAGGAGCCTTTCCTATCATCCTGCTGTGCTTTTGATCATATGCCACCAAGCTTCCGGCCTCGCCCCAGCCCGTCTTTCCGAAGGCCGTAACGGCAATGCAGCTTTCGTGCCGCGCAGGAAAATAGACCCGCTGATCGTTGGGATCATTGCCGGAAGCGGCAACGACGGCGACGCCCAATTCGTCGGCGGCTTTGATGGCGTCCAGCACTCGATCGTCCTCGAAGGGTTCGCCCCAACTGAGATTGATGAGATCGACCTTTGCTTCGAGCAGTTTGTTGATCGCAATCGCCGCGCCTACTGCGCTGACCTTTTCCGGTTCGTCACTGTGCGTGGCATCGGCGAAAACAATCTCAGCACCGGGCGCTGCCGACATCCACCGGGCCGCCCTTTTGCTGCGGTCGCCTAAAACCCTGCAGACGAGCTCCCCGTGACCCGGCTCGAGCTCGCCTCCGCTTTGTTGCCTAGTTCCACCAATTTCATGAACGTGCCGGATGCCATCGCTGTTTGAAAAGCCGGTATCCACTACCCCAATCTTGATGTTGGCCCCCCGCTGGGACCGACTGGTATCGATACCTAGACAATTCAACCACCATGCTGGTTCTACAACATCCGGAAGGCGTCTCATTGTGATCGGAACGCAATCCGCGATATCCTCGCAGTAGGCTGTCCAGTATCCTGGCGCCCTGGCAACAAGACATTCGAACACCGCAAGTGGCGGCAAAGCGAACGATACCCATCCGCTTTCATCGGACATGCCCGTCAGCAGATCGGCTTCGGCATCGGCCCGTCTAATGTAGAGGAAGATCCTCGCGGCGACCCCGTTGCCGTCGTCGTCACTCACAGCGAAATCGATCTTATTCTCGCTCATGCAAACTCTATCCTGGGAAGCTTAGGAGTTCCGCCCAGCGCCGCAATATGACGTGTAGTTCATACCTTGAAAAAGAATTGGCTGGCTACGAGCGCATGAAATTGCCCCCAGCATCAAGCCGATCTCAAAAGAAGCCCCTCAAACTTCCACAAGTCTGGACTCAACCAGAAGACGAGTCAAGTAGTAGGCTGTTTCTTGTGCCAATGCGCACTTGCGATCACGCACGAAAGAAGCGCTGGCCAAATTCCGCTCAATTCGCATTGTAGGTCGCGATTCGTCCTCATCAGTTTCGGTGTTCGTTTGCAGCAGAGCCCGTCCTCCATCGTCTTGTCTCCGGAGCAAGCAGGAACGACGTCGCTGCTGCGGCAGCTGTTCGGAAACGCGGTCGCGAGCCGGTACGTCGATTTCTGCAAGCTCGTCGGAGGCGAGTTGCCCCTACATGCGACCCGCACGCTGGCGGCGCATGCGCTGCGGGAGTTGGATGCTCTTCTCCGACAGGTTCTCGCGTCCCCTTTCGACGCTGTCATACGCGACGATCCGAGCGAGAAGGCGCTCCGAAAGAAAGCCCGAAAGTCGCTCAAGGAGATCGGTTTCGACGAGGAGGCACGACAACGTGCCGACGGAGCGCTGAAGCCGCAGCTCAACTTCAAACGGCAGGTCGAACGCATCCTTATCCGTCTCGGTCTCGATCCCGAAGGAGAGATTGCAAGAAAGTGGCTGTCGTTCTGGGACGCGCTCTCACAGGTCCACCAACGGAGTTTCGACAAGACCCTCAAATCGGCCCAGAACTTGACATACCTCGATAGTTCGTCGCCTTATAGACCAGCTTGGGGAGCTCCCTGCGCGGAACATTGAACAGTCCTTCAAAATCCTCGCCGGAGGGCCTGTCGTGGTAGCTCGTCTGGCAGCCGACAAAAAAGGCCGCTCCGCCATCCGCCGTTGAATTGAAAATTCGACCGCTGCGCTCGATCGTGAAATGGATTGACATGTCGATCCGACTCTATCGTCGAGAGTCCATCTCGACACGTCCGGATCATGGTCCAAACCTCCGATGTCGGCTCCTAGGAACCCCACTAGGTCTTTTCCGCCGGAAATGAGAGAACCTGTCGAGTGCGATTGCAGCGAAACGTCCCTAGGATCTTCACTAGGTCGTAGACATACGCGTATCGGGGATAAGATCGACCCGCGCTTGGAGGATACCCGTTGAAGCCATCAATTGGTCTCGCTTCAATTGTCACGGCAAGAGAGACTACCCAGGTTGCGTCGGTAAACTTTGGCCGCTTCGACTCGAGGACATCAAGATGTCGATATCACGTTACTTCGCCCACACCATATCGTCACTGCTTTCACTGCTCGCGATCGACCTTGCCCAAGCGCAGACGGCCACAGTCTACCGGGGGATTTGCGACGCCTCGGCAGCGGTCGCACTCGGCAAGGATCACTTCGTCGGGGGCGACGACGAGCTAAACGTGATCCGCGTGTACAAACGTGGCCAGCCGGAGTCGGTTAATCAGGTAGATCTGTCATCGCTGCTCGGTACGAAGCCCGAGAAGGAGTCGGATATCGAAGGAGCTGCGACGATCGGGAATCGGATCTTCTGGATCTCTTCGCATGGCACGAACAAGGACGGTGAAGTCCAAGATCGGCGCCGAAGGCTATTTGCGACGGAAGTGGTCGACGGCGACGCTCCCACGGTCCGAGCCGTTGGCAAGCCCTACACGAAACTCATGGAAGACCTTTCGACAGATCCCCGCCTCATTAAGTACAACCTGGCGGCGGCAGCTACGAAGCCGCCCAAGACAGAGGACGCGCTCAACATAGAGGGACTGGCGGACACTGCAGAGGGCGGCCTTCTCATCGGCTTCCGGAATCCGATACCGGGCGGCAGAGCATTGATCGTCCCGCTTACCAATCCGAATGAGGCAATATCGGGCGCGCCCGTGAAACTGGGTGATCCCGTCGAAATCGATCTGGGCGGACGAGGCGTGCGGAGCATCGAGCGGATCGGCGCATCGTATCTCATCGTGGCGGGCCCTATCGACGGCGAGGGCGCGTTCGATCTCTACCGCTGGTCGGGAAACGCCAAGGAAGACCCTGCGAAGGTAACGTCCGTCAAATTGTCGGGCCTCAATCCCGAAGCTCTTTTCGCAATACCCGGGACGCAGGACGTCCAGATCCTGAGCGACGACGGGACCGAAAAGGTCGCGGGCAAGGATTGCAAGAAAGCATCGCGCGAAGCCCAGAATTTCAGGAGCATAACCGTGACACCGTAGCCCGCGGACGCGTATCCGCCGCGTCCGGCTGGAAAATATCGCACCGACCTAGTAATATCCCGAGTAGCACGGGCGGCCCGTTGCTGCGCTAGTACCAATTGACCGTGGCCACGCTACCTTGAACGACCGCCCATACAAACGGATCTACTATGGCAAAGAAATCATTCCTCAGCTTCTACTACAAGGACGACAGCTGGCGCGTGTCGCAGATAAAGAACATCGGAGCTGTGGAAGAACAACCAATTCTGTCCGCTAACGCCTGGGAGGCAATAAAGGACAAGGGAGACGACGCCATCAAGGAGTGGATCGAGACGAACATGAGAGGCCGCGACTGCCTGATCGTACTCGTCGGCGCACGAACGTCCGGCAGGCGGTGGGTGAAACACGAAATCAGACGCGCGTGCGAAAGAGGCATGGGAGTGTTTGGCATCTACGTCCACAATCTGAAAGATGCCGACGGAAAACAGTCGACAAAGGGCAGTGATCCGTTCTCCGGTGTAACGGTGAATAACGTTTCAATATCTTCCTACGCCAAGATGTACGATCCACCGTTCTCGACGAGCACATATGTTTACGAGCATATTTCGGAGAACATATCGGATTGGATCGACAACGCCATTAAGGCGCGAAAGTAAGCTCATATCCGCACGCACATCGTCACCGCAATATAGACCGATGCCCATGTGCCTTGAGATGATGATGACGCTCGGCAGCAAGGAGCGGCGGTCCGCCGAGCGGCCACGCAACCGATTGGCCGCCCCGTCAGCTTCGGAGCCATGCGGCGAGTTCGGTACCGGTGTTGTTCTCGTGGTTGTAGACCATGAAGATCGGTTTCGCGTACGCTTGGTGGGCGCCGTAGACGATGCGGTCGTAGACGCCCAGATACTCCCGTTCCGACCACTTGTAATCGCTCGCGGAATCTACGCCGGGAAACACCGCCACGTTCGGCATTTGCCGGAAGCCGTCCGCAAGCCCCAGTTCCCAGGGCATCCAGCGGCTATCCTTCGAATTCACCGTCGTGAACAGGATGAACTTCTTGCATTGCTTGACGCGCCCCCGGAGGATTGAAGCAGTATTCTGGTTGGTCGTCGGCGGAAGCGATTCGTCCTTCTTGTCCACATAGACCGACGCCCCATGGGCCTCGAGAATGGCGATGACGCCCGGCAGCAGACCCGCATCCTTGGTGGAGTGACTAAGAAACGAAGACCCGGCCGGCGAACGCGAAGCGGCCTTGCGAAGGATCGACTCCTGGTCCGTCAATGGCCCGGCGCTCCGCCGGATCGTGTCGCGCGTTAAGTACTCAACCATTTCGAGTCAACCGCGCCCGGTTGTTCACGACCAAACGCTGTGAGTTGGAATTCGCGCTCTCCAAGATCGCGGAGAGGCGTCCCGGATCCGCCCGGAGCGGCGCCCCATGCCGGCTGCGCCAAATAGATTTAATGCCATCTCTCGTCCAATGCTGATTTGCTGCGACATCGCGGCGTCGCCGGCCGCTTTCCGGATCGGAGGCGATCGAATAGCCTCGCCGACCGAATCTGCCGGCTACAGCATACCCCGAGATCGTCGTTTTTGAACCGGGGATTGCCCTAGGGGTTTACCATCCCGGTTCACGCTGTCGGCCTTGGCGGAACCGAGACGCGACCTTCCGCCCGTACAGGCCGAGGCAAATCTAAGGCTTCCCAACGGGCGAAATCTGCTGGTACCAGTTGCTTCGATACCGCAACCTGTAGTCTATTTGGAAAAAAGTTCTGTCACGTTCCCTTTTTCGACTTTATGGAAAATTCGTTGAAGCCAAAAATTTTTATCAGCCATAGCGCGAAGACACCTCGCGGCAGCCAGGTTCTGGAAGAAATCTGCTCGGCCCTGAACGGCAACGATTTCGAGGTCCTCGTCGATCGGATCCGCCTCGTAGAAGCGGTGGGTCAGCGTTGGCGGGACGCGTTGAACACCTGGATGGAGCTATGTCACGGGGCTATCGCGGTAATCGACGAATCCGCCCTAAATTCGGGATGGGTGAAGCAGGAACTTGCCATCCTTAATTGGAGGCGGGACCGCGATCCGAATTTTATCTTATTACCCGTCGTAGTGCCTCCCGTGACGTTCGAGGCCCTCCGCAACGCGGACTTGTACCCAATCGGTATAGGTGCGCTTCAAACGCTTTCGGCAGGTAACGAATACATATCACCGCTCGTCGCACGGTGCGAAACATTGCGGACCGCACGTGCGGATTCCGGCAGCGTCGACCGGATCGAAACGCTCCTGGCCTCTCTCCTGAACAAGTTCGACCGTCAGTTAATTCTTCAGGCCGCGCGAGTTTTGGGCGAGGATTTGGAGCGTTGGTCGCCCGGCGTATCGGAACACCGCGCCTTTGCCCGGCTCCTTCTGGGCGCAGGCCTACCGGAGGCCGTGCCCGCGCTGATGAGCCTCGGAATGAAGCCCGCCGATTCCGAAGCAGTCGGAGCATTGCTGGCGACGGTCTGGATCGACTGCAGGGCGGTGGAAGCCCTGCATCGCGTTTCGCACGGCCCGGCTGCCGATCGATCAGTCGCAATCAACGGAGACGAGCCGGCGCTTTCACGCTGGTACGTGCAACGCGCCTGCGGTGCCGTTCCCGGATCGGCGAGAGTGCAGGTCAGGATCGGCGCCGCCGAGGACGACATCGAAGGGATAGTATCCCAGGTGCGCGAGTCACTTCGCCTGCGCGGCCCGCCCGGGATATCGGCTTCGCGTCATCTGGCCACGCTTTCCGGTCCTAACGCATCCCAGGGAGGGCCGATCTTCCTCATGTTCGAGGCTCCCGAACCGGACCCCGACATCCTCGATCGATTGCGGCAGGAATTTCCAGCATTCACTTTCTTTCTTTTGACCGGCGATCACGTTCCCGAGCCGCCGATCGATCGATCACGTGCCGGCGCCTACTTCCTGCGTCCGGAATTGCGGGCGGACGACACCACACGGGCACTCGACGCATGGTCCGTCGCATATCAGCAACTCGTGGCATCCGATCCGGGGACTTGAAATGGGTTATTCGAAGCAATTCAATCCGACATCCGTACAGTCATTCCGCACCGATTTCGCGCATTCGTTGCAGGAAAGGACGGACAAGAGGGACGGCGAAGTCTACGTCTTCGGCAGTGATGAGAACATTGTGCTCGCCGTAAACGTCGCTTTGGCCACGGGCCGTCCGCTGCTGATTTACGGCCCGGCCGGTTCGGGCAAGTCCTCAATCGCTCCGAGCATCGCCCGCAATCTCGGATGGCGCTACTATGAAGGCGTGATTACGTCGCGTACCCAGGCGCAGGATCTCCTTTGGACATTCGACGTCGTGCAGCGCTTGGGAGATGCCACGAGTAATCGCGCGGCAAGCCCTGCTCCGGGCGCGCTCGGAACGGTGGACTTGCACCGGTACGTCCAACCGGGCGTGCTTTGGTGGGCTTTCGACGCGGAAACGGCAACAAGACGCGGCCTGCCCTCATCCGCACCCGAACTGACGATTCCCGATCCTTCTCCTTATGCGGTCGATGCGCCGGCGGTCGTGCTGCTCGACGAGATCGACAAGGCGGACCCTGACGTACCGAACAATCTTCTCGTACCGATCGGTTCTCTCAGCTTCACGGTGAAAGAAACCGGCACGCAGATCGGAGCGGCGAAAATTCCGCTGATTATCTTTACCAGCAACGAGGAGCGCGACCTGCCCTCGGCCTTCGTGCGCCGCTGCGTGATCCTGAGGTTGCCGCATCCTACCGAGCCGCAACTCAATCAGATCGCGGAAGCGCATTTCGGTACGGACGACGGCAAGAAGAAGGTCTACGAGAGTCTGGCCCGCAAGACGATAGAACTTCAATCCGAATACGTCCAGCAGGGTCAACGACCGCCCAGCACCGCGGAGTTTCTCGATGCCGTGCGGGCCGCGCTGCAATTGAAGATCTTGCCAGATAGCGAGCCGTGGAAACTGTTGATCCGGGCTGCCCTTTCCAAACCGGGCACCAGCGAGGTCAATCGGTGATTCCCCGGGGCATTCCCCTGCGGTACGGAAAGGCGCCCGAGGTCAATCTGGGCGATCTCCTGCGCGCCGTGTCTAGCCTGAAACCCACCGACCCGACGACAAGCGACGCGATCGCGCGGTTATTGGGATATGACCTTCCGACGCCAACAGCCATGGCATCCGAACAGCAAAAGGAAGAGAGCGGTACTTCCCCGTTGGAAGTCAAACGGGGCGCCAGCAAGCCGATATCATCCCTGGGAAGCAATCGTTCGCGCTCTAAAAGAAAGTCTCCGGCGGATTCTCCGGGCAGACGGCTGATCGCCCACCGGCCTCCCGGCCAATCCGGTGACGGGATCGACGACGTGTTACGCGGCCCCGCTGTCGCCGTTCCAGATCCTTCCAAGCCGTTCGAACCCTCCCCCACCCGGCAACTGCTCAATCCGAAGACCGTGCGATCGATCGTATTCTTCGCCTTGGCTACGGTAGCGCACGAGGGTGAGATAGACGTGGAAGCATTGTCGCGCTTTCTTTGCTTCGAGGAAAAATGGTCCGGCCGATTGCCGAGGCTTCCCCGCCCGACCGCGAGACTAGGCGTTCATGTGGTGTTCGACAGACGCCCCGCCATGGCACCGTTCTATCGCGACCAGAATTCCTTGTTCGACATCATCAGCAGCGTCGTCGGGGAACATCGCACGACCTATTCCACCTTCAGATCCGCTCCCGAAGAAGTGCTGTCTCCCAAGCCGAGCTTCTTCGCGCGGGAAGCCCTTCCGAAGCCCGACATTCCTACCCTCCTGCTTTCGGGCGTGGGTATAGGGTCCAGTTTCGATCACGACCGCGTCCCGCCGGCGGCGTGGACCGGATTTTTCGCCAGTTTGCGCAAATCAGGTTCGCCGGCCGTCGCCTTCGTCCCCTATCCGGCTGAGAGATGGCCCTCCCAACTTGCGGGGCATGCAGCGCTGATCTGCTGGGACCGGCCTACGACACCGAGCGTCGTTCGCAAGCGTATCGGCATCGGACACGAGATACAAAGTGAGCTCTAGTGCGGATAACATTGTCTCGCTGATCGAACGTCTGCGCGGGACGCGGCCCGCGCTCGTTCGCCTGGCGGAATCCGTTTCGCTCGCTTCGATCGTCGATCCCCAACTGCTGCGGCATCTCCGCCTCGATCTTGTTCCGCAGGCGAACGCAGGTATGGAGGCCGATCTCTGGTTCAGTCCGCTCGTGGATTCGGCTAATGAGCAGGGCTTCACGTTCAGACCAGACGCTGCGCGGGCGCTCTGGACGAAATTGGAAGCGGACCAAGAATGGCTGGAAACCGTCAGACGCGCGACTTCGAAGCTACATGCGGCAAGTCCGCCCATCGTGCGCCTGACTGAAGAACTGATCTGGCTCGGCCTGACTTCATCGGTAAATCGAAGGGAAGAGCGCATTAACGATCTGCTGCAGCAGGTTCTGGTCGCTCTGGTACGAGAGGACCGACGCCCCTTGGCGCGTTGGGCGGTGCGTACCCTTCCTCGTCTTCCTCAATCCGTAACGGGCGCTGAGAACTTCGAGCGTCTCGCTTGGGCGGCGGTCTCGAGAGTACCCGGGGCGAAACCGATCCTCCGTAGTGCGTCACGTGCTGCCTTCAAGGATTGGCTTCCGATTGTCCTGCCACGCGAAACACGCTTGCTTGACGTCGGAATACGCCGTTTGGGCAAGAGCATCGCTTTTCATGCCGGATCATCGAACGGCGACTTCTGCATCCAGATTCCGGAAGTCGAGCCGTTCTCGCTGAGCGTCAGCGACACGGGACCCTCGGATCCGGAGGCCCGAACGGTCAAGCTTCGTTCCGGCACTCCGACCTATGTTCCGGCAGGTCCGCAGCAATTGTGGGGTCCGAACCGTCCGGGGCGACGTCTACGAAATTCCGCCGGTTTCCGACGATCCGGACTCGAAGCTGAAGGGCTTGCGGTTCGCTCGGCCGCCTGCGGATGTCGAGCTCGCGCGACTTGGGGTCACGCACTACGAGCACGGCATCAATGTAGCGGTCTACTCGGCCCATGCCTCCCGCATCGAGCTCTGTCTGTTCGCAGGAGGCCGCGAGGTGACGCGACTGACCCTCCCGGAAAAATCCGAAGACGTCTGGCACGGCTACTTGCCCGACCTCACCGAAGAAATCGCCTACGGTTTCCGCGTGCATGGACCTTACGAACCGCAACGCGGCTTCCGGTTCAATCCGAACAAGCTCTTGATCGACCCGTACGCCAAAAAGCTGGAAGGCAGCTTTTTATGGAATGCCGCCCAATATGGCTACCGGGTCGGCAGCGAACGAGAGGATCTGACATTCGACAGGAAGGATAATTCGCAAGCAACCCTGATGTCGCAGTCGCTAAAGCGGGAGGCCGTAGCCAGGCCGTCGCGGATCCATGTGCCGTGGGAGCAGACGATTCTCTACCAGCTCCACATCCGGGGAATGACGATGGTTCATCCCGCGGTGCCGAAGGCCGACCAAGGGCGATACTCCGGTCTGACGTCAGAACCGGTGAGGCGCCATCTTTCCCGTTTGGGCGTGACAACTCTTGTGCTGTCTCCGGTGCACGAATTCATCGACTCGTCATTCCTGGTCGAAAAGGGCCTGAGGGATTATTGGGGAGAAAATTCGATTGGCTACTTCGCTCCGGCAGCGCGCTATGCACGCACCGATCCGGTCTATGAATTCAAGCAAATGGTCACAGAACTCCACAAGGACGGGTTCGAGGTGCTGATCTCCGTCGATTATTCCCACACCGCAGAGGGCAATCATCTCGGTCCGACCTTGTCTTGGCGCGGCATCGACAACACCGGATACTACAGTCTGAATCGGGACAATCCCCGTTTCTACGATGACGTAACCGGCACAGGCAACACGTTGAACGCCGACAAGCCGGCCGCCCGTAGAATGATCCTGGATAGTCTGAGATATTGGGTCGAGGAAATGGGAGTGGACGGGTTTTTCTTCCGGCTTGGCACAACGCTCGGTCGTTCGGAAAACGGTTTTGACGCCGGACCCGGCAGCTTGCTGCGGGAAATCCAGCTTGACCCGGTCCTATCGCGCGTCAAGCTGATAGCGGAGCCGTGGGACCTCGGACCGGGAGGCTACCAAGTCGGAGCCTTTCCAACCGGCTGGTCGGAACTGAACGACCGCTACAGATCGGCCATGCGCCGCTTTTGGCGAGGGGAAGCACAGTTGATCGGAGAAATTTCGACGCGGATGGCCGGTTCGCCCGATCTGTTCAACCACGACGACCGTTCTCCCCACGCCGGCATCAACCACGTGGTCGACCGTGATGGTTTCACGCTGGCAGACCTTTACAGCTACAACGAAAAGCACAATGAGGCCAACGGCGAGGATAACCGCGACGGTTCCAACGACAATCACAGCTTCAACTGCGGAATCGAAGGCCCCACGGACGACCCGGAAATCATCGGATTGAGGCGACAGCTCCGAAGAAACCAAATTGCCTGTCTCATGCTGGCGCGAGGAGTTCCCTTTCTTCTGGCCGGCGACGAGGTCGGCAATACGCAATCCGGCAACAACAATGCGTTTTGTCAGGATAATGCCGTCG
Organism: Bradyrhizobium sp. th-b2; assembly: GCF_000426785.1. NCBI lineage: Bacteria > Pseudomonadati > Pseudomonadota > Alphaproteobacteria > Hyphomicrobiales > Nitrobacteraceae > Bradyrhizobium > Bradyrhizobium sp. th-b2. The sequence goes on along the minus strand of NZ_AUGA01000075.1, from coordinate 1,256 downwards.
GTTGGATCGGCTGGGAAAATCTCGGCATCGAAGGTGAGGACTTCACCGCTTTCATCCGCCGGCTAATCACCATCAGAGGGGAATACCCGCAGCTCGCCGCAAGTGATTGGCTGGACGACGACGTCGTCGACAGCAGGAAACAGCAACGTGTGAGTTGGTACTCCCGGGACGGGGGTGAGACGAGAACGGGCGAGCGGAGTTCGAGCGAGAGCCAGTTTCTCTCGTACGTTATCCGCGACGAGGCAGATCGACCGCCGCTTTGGATAACGTTGAATGGCAGCCCCGAGACCGTCGAAGCGACCGCACCGAACCCGGCACCCCATGGCGCATGGGAAATGATCCTCGACACTACTGCCGTGGACGGAAAGCAAGAGCTTGTACAGTTGCATGGAAGGCAACGGTTCCCCGTTCCGCGCCGCTCCGTCATAGTCTTCGCTGGCGGATCTGGCTCGGCAATGCCCTAGGACGTCCGACCCGTCGGACAGCGAGACCAATCAATCGATCTGAGTGCCTAGTTTACGCTTGCCTACCTGGCCGGCTCAAGCATGTTGGCTGCGAGCTGTTCGAACCAGTCCCGCACGTCATTGGGAAGCAAATTCCTTGTCATGAGCGCCGGCGCGAAAGTTCGTCCAGCGACATGTACGCCCAGTTGCCGGTATGCCTCGAACTGCTCTTCGTCGTAAAATTGGTCGAGGGGCGATTGATGCGGGAAATCAGGGTCCGCATAGATTTGAAGTCGTTGCGCCGCTTCTCCAACGCGACTTCTGGCTGGCAAGACGTAGCGCTCCAACTAGTAGACTCCCGATTCCCTATGTCCACAGCCGCCTAACGTCAGCTTGTATGGCGCATCGCGAACCCGGTCAGCGGCTAGGCAGGTGTCGGATGAAAACGGCAGAGCAGCGGCGCTGTGACCTAGGGCAATCCCTGATGAGCTATCGCTGAAAGTTGGTGACGGCGGGAATCGGGAAGGCGGCATATCGTGGGGGTGCTTGACGCCTCCACTTCTCCACCGAAGGAGCGATATGCCGTGTCCAAAGATAACATCATCAAGTTGATTCAGCCAGGAAACGTCGACGATCAACTCACCGAAATCTTGCGCAATGGGGCGCGTGCTCTGTTGGCCCAGGCGGTCGAGGCCGAGGTCGCGGACTTTCTCGGCAAGCATGCCGATTTGAAGACTGCGGACGGCCACCAGCGCGTCGTGCGCCACGGTCACCTGCCGGAACGCGAGGTGATGACCGGTATCGGTCCGGTCG
>NZ_AUGA01000074.1:0-25713 GCF_000426785.1 Bradyrhizobium sp. th-b2 | reverse complement strand
GGTTCGGTCGCTATCGGCGGCTTCTGACCCAAAGAAGACACTGAGGGCTCGCTTCGACAGGCCACTCCGGCTCGCGCGCGACCAAAATAATTCAGTCTTCCGAGCGCAGGGCCGCCTCGACGCGCTGGATCAGCCGCTCCCGCATGTCAGGCATGGCCCCGCCGAGCAGGAGGAAGACGCGGACGATCGGCAAATAGGGCTGCATCGCCGCCGTCAGCGCCGCTGGGGCTATGCCGGCCAGCCGCGCATACTCCGCCTGCAGAACCGAATTGACCGTGGCCCGCTCCGGATCGTCGGCGTGTTCGGGGCCAATCTCGGCAAGCAGGACTTGGCACTGTGCAATCTCGTAGGCGGCGGGCGCACGAGCCGCGCCGAGCCAGTCGATCAGTCTCGGACCCTGCGGCTGGCTGTCCCAACTCCAACTCCCACCTTGAAGGTGACAAATTTTCAGACATTGAGAAGAGCGGACGAAAGCTGTTGCATGACGTCGGAGTGCACTAATGAGCCCTTCTGGAGCTTTGATCGCGATCCTGCCGTGTAATGACCTTGGTGCGTCGGAACGGTTCTACAATCGGCTGGGCTTTGCGCGCCCGGACAGCGAAAGGCCTGCTCCGGGAGAGCCCGACACCTATCGCATGCTGTCGAACGGCAAGGGCGGATATTTACATCTGACGGACGCGGTCGAGGGATGGCTAACGCCGGGCAGAAACCCTTTTGGGCTTTATCTATACCTCGAGAGTGTTGATGCTGCGGCGCGCGAATTTCAGCAATCACCCGAAGACAAGCCGTGGGGGATGTACGAATTTGCGATCTCTGACCCAGATGAAACGTTGGTCCGTGTCGGTTGGCCAAGCCGTCTCCGCGCCGGAGCGCAATAATTCGTCCGCACTGGCCCTTGGCTGACATGACCAAGTGCGGCTCGTTTGTCCGCTACCGAGGCTGATGCGGACATTCGTCGGCAGGCGGATTTCTGGCTACACGCCCTGGATCGAGGTGCGTGCCGAAGCATCATGGCAAAAACCAGCTTCGTAGGATGGGTGGAGCGAAGCGATACCCGTCAACCTTGTGCTGCGCGGTGGGATGATGGGTATCGCTGCGCTCCACCCATCCTACAGACTGCGCGCGCGTTACGGCATCGCGCTGGAGCACGTCTACGCGCACAACTGGATCGACTTCAAGGATGCCCGCTACTGCGAAGGCTGCGCGCTCGCGACCATGGCGCGGCGGTGCGGTGAGTAGGATAGCGCTCGTTCAGATCGGCTGCGCCATCCAGCGGAAGAACCGGCCGATCGCGCCGGGCGGCCGCGCCACCTCCGGCTCATCGGGCCGTTCGGCCGCGAGGAAGCGGTCAGAGATGTAGGCCAGGAACTGCATGTCGTTCGGCTCGGTGACGGTGAAGCTCTCGCCGTCGGTGAACACGGTGTAGTCGTAGAAGAACGGTCCGACGAACGGCATCGCCGCCGGCGCGGCCGAGTCCTTCGAGAACACGAAGTCGGCGGGCTCGAGACCGCCCTCGGTCATCGCCCGCTCCAGTGCGGGCAGCTTGCTCGTGAACTCGGCGGAGAAGCCGCCGACGGTCGATTGCAGTGTGATCGGCATCACAACCTCGCATCCGCGCCCGCCCCCGTGGCGATCGCTTCCTGATTGGTCGATCGAGGGGGAGCGGAGGTTCGTGGGCGTCGGCGAAGCGCGTGCTGAAAATCACGCCCAAACAAAAAAGCCGGCGTTGCCGCCGGCTTTCGCGTCTCTTGGTTCGACTCCGCGCGTTAGTGCGCGGCTCCGAGAGCAGCTTTCCGACGGGCAATCGTGCCCTTGACGGCGGGCTACACCTTCTCCAACGCGCGGGACGACTGGATCGACTTCAAGGACGCCCGCTACTGCGAGGGCTGCGCTCGCGGCAGTGGGGCGAGTGGGGCGCGTACTCCATCAAAATCCGGGAGGCCCGCTTTCGGAGACGAAGCAGAAACCCGATCCGACCTCAGGCATATCGCCTTCTGACCCATCTCGGACACTGGACCTATCGGACATTGGCCCACTTTTCTGCTAAGCTGGCCCTTGATTTTCCGGTCCGAGGTGCGTCTTGAGCAACGAGCGCGTGGAACGGCGACTGGCAGCGGTGCTGGCGGCGGATGTTGCGGGATATAGTCGGCTGATGGGGGCCGACGAAGAAGAGACGCTGGCCCGGCTAAAGGCTGTAAGGAAGACCACCGTTGACCCCACCATAGCCTCGCATCGAGGCCACATGGTCAAGACGACCGGTGACGGCATGCTGATCGAGTTCGCCAGCGCCGTCGATGCGGTGCGCGGTGCAGTTGAAATCCAGCGCAGTGTGGCCGAGCAGAATGCCGGCGTGCCGCCCGATCAAAGGATCGAATTCCGGATCGGTATTCATGTCGGTGACGTCATTTTTGATGACAACGACATCTTCGGCGATGGTGTCAACATTGCCGCCCGCCTTGAGAGTATCGCCGAACCGGGCGGGATCTGCATGTCCGATGATGCTTATCGGCAGGTGCGGGGCAAAGTTGAAATTGCCTATGATGACATAGGACAGCAGTCCCTCAAAAACATTGCCGAGCCTATGCGGGCGTGGCGGGTTCGGCCGTCTGGTCAAACCCCTTCCGAAGTAAGATCAGGTTCGGCTGTGAGCCAGCCTCCGGTGCTCTCGCTTCCCGACAAACCATCCATCGCCGTGCTGCCGTTCCAGAACATGAGCGGCGATCCCGAGCAGGAATATTTCGCTGATGGGCTCACAGAAGATATTATAACAGAACTGGCCCATACCAGCACGATGTCGGTAATCGCTCGCAACTCGACATTTGTCTACAAGGGCAAGGCTGTCGACGTGAAGCAGGTTGGACGCGACCTCGGTACCCGTTACGTGCTTGAGGGCAGCGTCCGGCGCATAGACCGACGTGTTCGTGTCACTGCGCAGCTAGTCGAGACCGCAATGGGGCGCCACCTATGGGCCGAGAAATACGACCGCGATCTCGCTGACATCTTTGAAATACAGGACGAAATCACGCGCAGCGTCGTGGGCTCGACCCAATGTCAAGTTGTCTTTAGCGAAGGGGTTCTGGCTGAACGAAGCGAGAGACCGGATTTTCGCACGTGGGATCTCGCCAAGCGCGGGTGGAAGGAAATTTACGGGCTGACGTCGGAAAGCATCGCAAGAGCGCGCGAAATCGGGGTCGAAGTCACGCGCATCGATCCATCATTTGCGAAGGGTCATCAGCTTCTTGCTGCTGCGACATATCATTTGGCGTTGATGGGCTTTTCCAGCAACCCACGGGAAATGCTTGAGGCAGCTCTGCAGTCAGCCCAACAAGCGATCCGGCTCGATGATGCCGATGAATATTCGTATTGGATGCTGGGCGGTATTCTGGGTCAGGGTCTTGGGTACCATGACAAGGCCATCGCGGCCTATCGACGAGCCCTTGAGCTCAATCCAAATTTCTTGATTGCTTTTGGCAGTCTCGGCACGGTGCTTGCCCTCGCTGGACGGGCAGAAGAGAGTATCCAAAATTCGGAGACATGCCTCAGATTGAACCCGCGCGAACCGGGCAACTTTTTCCGCTTCTCTGGGCTTGCGCTGGCATATTTTGTTGCCCAGAACTACGTCAAAGCTCGCGAGTGGTCCGAAAAAGCCGTGCAACGTAAGCGAGACTGGTGGCAAGGCCATGCCCTTCTTGCCGTTAGCTTTGCGCTGCTCGGCGAGCAAGATGCGGCGCGCGCGGCGATCGGTGATTGGCTTCTCGCGATCCCGAGCGCAACCGTGAGCAATTTGCCACCAATACCATTCAGAAATGCAACGGACGCGGAACGTTTCCGAGACGCCCTTCGCAAGGCGGGTCTCCCGGAATGACGCAATAATCACCTCCAGCTAGAGTTGTGAAAGTCCACTCCTGGGCCCTTAGCGGACATGGCCAAGAGTGCCTCTTTTGTCCGCTCCTGAGGCTAATGCGGACATTCGTCGGCAGGCGGATCTACGGGCAATCCTAGATCGACGTGCGCCGAAGCATCATGCCAAAAACCAGCCTATCCTACAGACAAAACAAAAAAGCCGGCGCTGCCGCCGGCTTTCGTGTTTCGCTTTCGCGTCTCTTGGCTCGTTCGCCGCGCGGTTAGTGCGCGGCTTCGAGAGCTGCTTCCTGCCGGGCAATCGTGCCCTTGACGGCCGACTGCACCTTCTCGAACGCGCGGACCTCGATCTGCCGCACGCGCTCGCGCGACACGCCGAACTCGGCGGCGAGGTCTTCCAGCGTCATCGGCTCATCCGCCAGGCGCCGCGCCTCGAAGATGCGGCGTTCGCGCGGGTTGAGCACGCCGATCGCACCGTTCAGGGCCTGGCGGCGATGATCGAACTCCTCGCTCTCGGCCATCACGGCCTCGGCGTTGGGCGAGTTGTCGACCAGCCAGTCCTGCCATTCGCCGGCTTCGCCGTCGTCGCGGATCGGGGCGTTGAGCGACGCGTCACCGCCGAGGCGGCGGTTCATGTCGACCACGTCCTGATCGGTCACGCCGAGGCGCTTGGCAATCAGCTTCACCTGGTCGGGGTGGAGATCACCCTCTTCCAGAGCGGAGATCTTGCTCTTCGCCTTGCGCAGGTTGAAGAACAGCTTCTTCTGGTTCGCGGTGGTGCCCATCTTCACGAGCGACCAGGAACGCAGAATGTACTCTTGTATTGACGCCTTGATCCACCACATGGCGTAGGTGGCGAGACGGAAGCCCTTCTCGGGCTCGAATCGCTTCACCGCCTGCATCAGGCCGACATTGCCTTCCGAGACCACCTCGGAGATCGGCAAGCCGTAGCCGCGATAGCCCATGGCGATCTTGGCCACGAGCCTGAGATGGCTGGTGACGAGCTTATGCGCCGCGTCGCGATCGTCATGCTCGCGCCAACGCTTGGCGAGCATGTACTCCTGCTGGGGCTCCAGCATGGGGAACTTGCGGATCTCGGCGAGGTATCTGGAAAGACCGGATTCTCCATTGAGAACCGGTAACGTAGCTGTACGGGCCATTACTTGCGCCCTCCAGTGGTTCAGGCCCCCGATAGCGGCGGGCCCGGCAGGTGGCCGCTGGGTTAAAGCCGGCCATGCTGCGATGTTCCGCGTTGGATATTCAACGCAGGTGCAACATACACCAAACTGTCCGTGATAGGGAAGGATTGCTGACGTCACGTCCCCGTGTGGCAGGTATAACCTGTTGTCATAACGAGGCTTTTCATCAGGGGGTGCGTCATACCGCCGCTTCCAGCGCCCTTTGCAGGAGAAGCAAATCCTCCGGCAAAGGCTGTTCCCAGCGCAAAAGTTCCCCGGTCCGGGGGTGCTCCAAAGCCAGCAGATAGGCGTGCAGGGCCTGCCGGTCGAGGGCGGTGAGTGCGTCCTTACCTTCCGCGCTGAGCTGCCCGGCCTTGGTCTTGAAGTGGGCGCCGTAAACGCTGTCGCCCATCAGCGGATGACCGAGATGTGCGAGGTGCACCCGGATCTGATGGGTCCGGCCGGTCTCGAGCTGGCAAGCCAGCAGCGAAGCGACCGGCTTGCCGTCGCGGCCGGCAAAGCTCTGCCGCACCTCGAAATGCGTGATCGCCTCGCGGCCGCTCTGACGGACGGCCATCTTCTCGCGGGCGTACGGATGGCGGTCGATCGGCGCGTCGATGGTGCCGTGAGGCCGGTTCGGCACGCCCCAGGCGAACGCCATGTAGCCGCGCTCCATCGGGCCGGTGCGGCCATGGTCGGCGAACTGCGCGGTCAGCGACTGATGGGCGTGGTCGTTCTTGGCGACCACCATCAGGCCCGTGGTGTCCTTGTCGAGCCGGTGCACGATGCCCGGCCGCTTGACCCCGCCGATGCCGGAGAGGCTGCTGCCGCAATGCGCGATCAGCGCGTTGACCAGCGTTCCCGTGGCGTGGCCGGCCGCGGGGTGCACGACCAGGCCGCGGGGCTTGTCGATGACGATGATGTCGTCGTCCTCGAACACGATATCGAGCGCGATATCCTCACCCTTCGGCTCGGCGGGCGCGGCCTCCGGCACGTCGATTATGATCGTATCGCCCTTGGCGACATGATAAGCGGGGTCGCGGACGACGGCGTCCTTGACGGTCACGGAACCGGCGAGGATCAGCGCCTTCAGCCGGGACCGCGACAGCTCCGGGATGCGCTGCGCGAGCACGCGGTCAAGCCGGGCCGAGCCCTCGTCGCCCGCGACGATGACCTCCAGCTTCCGACCGCCATTCGAAGAGACTTCTTGCAAAGATATAGAGCCTTGTGATGACCGACACCGCTGTGACCGAACCGACCCCCGACCAGGCCGCGCTGATCGCGCGGGTGCGGCGCATGATGCTGATCGCGGGGCTGACCTCGGCACTGGCCGTGGCCGTCGTGTTGATCGCCATCGGCTACCGCCTTTATCGCAGCGAGGGAAGCCCTGTTTCGGTGTCCGACGTCACTGCTGCGCTGCCGAAGGGCGCCCGCATCGTCTCCACCGGCGTCGCCGGCGAGCGGTTGGTGCTGACGCTTGATATAGGCGGTGCAACAGAGATTCGCACATTTGATGCAAAGACGCTGAAACCTGTCGGCAGGCTGACCTTCGTCAACGAACCCTGATCGACGCAACCGCGAAGCGGCGCAGTTAAATCAACCAAAAGCTGTAGCGTATTTTTTGCGCATGCGTTCGTGCATCGAGAAGGTGTGCCGCCATCTTTTCGGCTGAGTTGCACGCTCAGCTTGCGCCATGTCGGAGTCCAACCCCAGCGCTTCCGTCGAACAGACCAGTGAGTCCGATGCGTCGGGCTCGTGCGCCGACCCGACGCGCCGCGCGGTGTTGACCGCGCTCGCGGGTTGCGCCTGCCTTGCCGCGATCGAGCCTGCATCCGCCGACGACGAAGATCAGCCTGGCGCCAGTGAGCGACCGCAAAAGGCCGACCTCCTGGTGCGGGCCGAAGGCGACAAGGCCGGCGAGGTCATCAAGTCGGATGATCTGACGCTCGGTGGACCGCCCATTCGCGCCTGGCCGAAGGATCCGAAATCCTCCGTCGTCCGCAAAGGTTCGCGGCTCAATGAGGTCGTGCTGGTCAAGCTCGATCCGAACGAACTGGACGATGCGACGCGTGCCCGCGCGCCTGACGGCATCGTCTGCTACTCCATCATCTGCTCGCATGCCGGATGTCCGATCACCGCCTGGGTGAAGGAAGAGCAGGGCGACAGGAACGTCCTGAAATGCCTCTGTCACAACTCCGAATACGACCCGCGGCAGAATGCGCAAGTCGTGTTCGGGCCGGCGCCACGTCGCCTCGCGGCATTGCCGCTGACGGTGGCCGACGGCGCGATCACGGTCGCAGCGCCATTCGTTGGGAAGGTGGGTGCTCAGCAAGGAGGATGAGGCCACACCGGGATTTCTGCATGACCTAAGCTGAAAAAACAAAACAGAGCAGGGAGGTAGCATCTCATGACAAGCAAGCAGTGGTTACTGTCGGGTTGCGTCGCATTCACGTGTCTCGTCTCGACCTACGCCGTCGCAGGGCCGATCGAAAACTACAGTCCGGTGACGTCAGCGCGTCTCGAAAATCCCGAACCCGGCAACTGGATGCTCTATCGCCGGACCTATGACGGACAGGGTTATAGTCCGCTCAATCAGATCAACACCTCCAACGTCAAGGACCTCAAGCCGGTCTGGACTTTCTCCACCGGTGTGATCGAGGGCCATGAGGCGCCGCCGATCGTCAACAATGGCGTGATGTTCGCCGCGACCCCGATGGGGCAGGTGATCGCACTCAACGCCAAGACCGGCGAGGAATATTGGCGCTACAAGCGCCAGCTTCCCGACGATCTGTTCCAGTTGCACCCGACCAGCCGTGGCGTCGGCCTGTGGCAGGACAAGGTCTACTTTGCCACGACCGACGACCACGTCGTGGCGCTCGACGCCAAGACCGGCAAGGTGGTCTGGGACACCAAGGTCCAGGACTACAAGAAGGGGCAATATTTGACGCTGATGCCGCTGGTGGTCGACGGCAAGGTGATCGTGGGCGGCTCCGGCGGCGAGTTCGGCGTGCGCGGCTATGTCGTCGCCTACGATGCCGACAGCGGCAAGGAGCTCTGGCGCACCTTCACCATCCCCGGCGAAGGCGAGCCCGGCCATGAGACCTGGACCGGCGACGACTGGAAGTCGGGCGGTGGATCGGCCTGGATGACCGGCGTCTACGACAGGGACAACAAGACGATCCTCTGGGGCGTCGGCAACGCCGCACCGTGGCCGGGCTCGGCTCACGCTGGCGACAACCTCTACACCAGCTCCGTGATCGGCCTCGATCCCGAGACCGGCAAGATCAAGAAGCACTTCCAGTATCACCAGAACGATTCCTGGGACTGGGACGAGGTCGATGCGCCGATGCTGGTCGACCTGCAGCGTGACGGGCGTTCGTTCAAGAGCCTGATCCACCCGGGTCGCGACGCGATCTTCTGGGTGCTCGAGAACAAGCCCGACAAGATCAACTACGTGTCCGGCTGGCCGTTCGTGAAGACCAATGTCTGGAAAGGCATCGAGGCCGAGACCGGCCGGCCGATCGTCGATCCCGACCACAAGCCGGTGATCGGAAAGCGCGTCGAGTTCTGCCCGTCGCTGTGGGGCGGCAAGGATTGGCCGTCGGCGGCGTACAGCCAGAGCACCAAGCTCGTCTATGTTCCCGCCAACGAGAATTTCTGTGGCGGCTTCACAGGCGAGAAGCAACCGCTGGTTCCCGGCCAGCTCTGGCTCGGTACCAAGCCCGAAGACATCGGACTGACGCCGGCACCGAACGCCGATCATTTCGGCGAGTTGCAGGCATGGGATCCGGCCACCGGCAAGAAGGTCTGGCAGCACGACTTCAAGACCTCGCAGCTGTTCGGATCGGTGACGGCGACCGCAGGCGACCTTGTTCTGGCCGGCGGCACCAACGACCGGATGTTCCGCATCTTCAATGCCAAGACCGGCGAGCTGTTGTGGGAGCAGAAGACCAACTCCGGCATCATGGCGATGCCGATGTCCTATGAGGTCGATGGAACGCAATACATCGCGGTCCAGTCGGGCTGGGGCGTCGACGCGCAGCGCATCCAGGACGCGCTTGCCGGCAAGGTCGCGGGCTTCGAGAACAACGTGCCGCAAGGCGGCGTGATCTGGGTGTTCGCGCTCAACAAGAAGTAGCGCGCGACCAAAGCGCGATGAGATCAGGTTGAATCGTCATCGCGCTTTGGATTCTTGTTTAAGCATGATCTTTTCGGAAAACCGCTTCGCACTTTTCCGGATCATGCTCTTGAGCTTCGGTTCTGATCAGAACCGAAGCTCTGGCTTTCTGTTTTGACGCGTTTTCTTCACCCGAAGCGGTGTCCACTTCGCTCGAAAACGCTTTAGCAGACAGGGGGCGATGCGATCGGGAAGCGGCGGCTGGGGAGACCGCCGCTTCCCGGTCGGCTTCCTGCTACTTGTTCCCGCTACTTGCCCTTGGTGTCGACCTTCTGCTTCTCGTCCTCGTTCATTTTCTTGATCATGGGATCACGGCTGGCCTCGCCGGTGGCTTGGCCGGTGGTCGCTGGCGGCCCATTGCTTGGAACCGAACTCTGGTCGGGCAGCACCTTGGCCGGACGCGTTGCCGTAGTGCTCGGCGGCGACGCTGACTGTGCGAACGTCTGCGCGGCAAAAAGAAAGACGCCCGCGGACAGGGTTGCCGCGAGCGTCCCGAATTTTTGAAGTGGGGTTCTCATCAATCTGCTCCTGTCAGATCGATGAGAACTTCCCGTCTTGCCTAACGTTCCTCAGGTCTCAAGCTGCTTGCCGATCGGAAGGGCGCGGATGCGCTTTCCGGTCGCGGCGAAGATCGCGTTGATCAATGCCGGTGCAAACGGCGGCACGCCGGGCTCGCCGACGCCGCTCGGCGGGGTGTCCGGACCGGGCGGCACGATGTGGACATTGGTGATCGCAGGCGACTCGTCCATCCGGATCACCGGGAAGTCGTCGAAATTGCTCTGCTGCACCTTGCCGTCCTTGAAGCTGATCTCGCCGTATTTGGCGAGGCTCAGCCCCATGATCGCGGCGCCTTCGATCTGCGAGTGGATCCGCTCCGGGTTGACGTAAGTGCCACAATCGATCGCGGTATCGACCCGCGGCACCGTGAACTTGCCCTTGTCGTCGATCGCCACCTCGACGATGGTCGCGATGTAGCTGACGAAGGAGCGGTGCACGGCGATGCCGAGACCATGGCCTTTTGGCACGCTGCGTCCCCACTCGCCCTTTTCCGCGACCAGCTCGACCACCTTGCGTAGCCGCGCGGTGTCGATCGGGTAGCTGTCATAGGGCTCGCCGTAGTTCCAGAGGTCCTTCACCGAATCGAGTTTGACGATCCGGGGGCTCCCGATCAGCTCCAGCAGCATGTCCTTCGGGTCGCGCCCCGTCGCCTGCGCGATCTCCGCCACCATGGATTGCACCGCGAAGGCGCGCGGGATGTTGGAGACCGAGCGGAACCAGCCGATACGCGTGAACGCGGTGGCTTCCGGGTTCTCGCACTGGATGTTGGCGATCTCGAACGGCATGTCGACCAGCCCCATCCCGAGCTCGAACGCCGCCTCGTGATTGGCGCCGGCGGCGAAGGTCGAGGCGATGGTCGGCGCCACGCTGCGGTGCCGCCACGCAGTCACCTTGCCGCTCTTGTCGAGGCCAGCCTCGATGCGTTCGACCGAGACCGTGTGCAGGAAACCGTTGTGGACGTCGTCCTCACGGGTCCATTGCACCTTGACCGGCGCGCCGAGTTCCTTCGACAGCAGTGCCGCCTCGAGCGCGAAGTCGCATTTCGACTTGCGGCCGAAGCCGCCGCCGAGCAGCGTCACGTTGACGGTGACATTGTCCTCGGGGATGCCGAGCGTCTTGGCGACGTCCTCGCGGGTGCCGCCGGGGCTCTGCACCGGCGCCCAGATCTGGGCCTTGTCGCCCTTGACGTCGGCAACCGCGACCGGCGGCTCCATGCTGACATGGGCGAGATGCGGCAGATAATATTCGCCGGTGATCACCTTGTCGGCGCTCTTCAGGGCAGCATCGACGTCGCCCTCCTTGCGCACCACGAGGCCCGGCTTGCGCGCGGCCTCTTCGAGTGACGCACGATAGGTGACGGAGTCGTACTTGGCATTGGCGCCGTCGTCCCAGACGATTTTCAGCTGGTCGCGGCCCTTGATCGCGGCGCCGGTGTTGCGCGCGATCACAGCCACGCCGCCGAGCGGCTGGAACTTGGATGGCCACGGCCAGCCCTTGACCTCCATCACCTTCTCGACGCCGGGGATCTTCATCGCCGCGCTGTCGTCGAACGACTTGAGCTTGCCGCCGGTGACCGGCGGGCGGGCGATGACCGCGTATTTCAGGCCCGGCAGCCGGATATCGGCGCCGTAATGCGCCTTGCCGGTGGTGATGTCGTGCAGGTCGACGATCGAGACCTGGCCCTTGCCGAGATAGCGGAAGTCCTTCGGATCCTTCAGCTTGAGGCCCTCGATGCTCGGCACCGACTGCTTGGCGGCGTCGGCGGCGAGTTCGCCGAAGCCGGCCTTGCGGCCGCTCGCGCTGTGGACGACCTCGTGGTTCTGCGCCTTCACCTCGGTCACCGGCACGCCCCATTTCTTGGCGGCGGCGGCTTCCAGCATGGAGCGCGCCGAGGCGCCGATCTGGCGCATCGGGATCAGATAGTGCCGCGTGCTGCGCGACCCGTCGGTGTCCTGGTTGCCGAACTTGACCTCGTCGCCATGCGCCTGCTGGACATGGACGCGCGACCAGTCGGCCTCCATCTCCTCGGCGACGATCAGGGGCAGGCTGGTGCGGACGCCGGTGCCCATCTCGGAGCGGTGTGCCACGATGGTGACGATGCCGTCGGGGGCGATCGCGACGAACACGCGCGGGTCGACCACGACGCCATGCGGCATCTTGCCGGCGCCGGTCTCATAGGCGGCGAACGCCTGGCGCGTCATCACGGGCGCGGCGAGCACGAAAGAGCCGGCGATGCCGAGCCCCTTGAGGATGCTGCGGCGCGAAACGTTCTCGACCTTCACGTGCTTCTCGAAGCCGCGAAGCTTGCCCGGATTGGTGCGAATGTTCATGTCACACCCCCGTCGATGCGAGGTGCACGGCATTCTCGATCCGCTGGTAGCAGCCGCAGCGGCAGATATTGCCCGCCATGGCTTCGCGGATCTGGTCGTGGTTGGGCTTCGGGTTCTGGTCCAGCAGCGCTGCCGCCTGCATGATCTGGCCGGCCTGGCAGAAGCCGCACTGCGGAACATTGACCTGGCGCCATGCCTTCTGCACCGGATGATCGCCGCTCGGGTGCAGCCCCTCGATGGTGGTGACCTCGCGGCCGACGACGTCGGAAACCGAGGTGATGCAGGCGCGCACCGCCTCCTTGTCGACGATCACGGTGCAGGCGCCGCACAGGGCCTGGCCGCAGCCGAACTTGGTGCCGGTGAGGCCGGCTTCGTCACGGAGATACCAGAGTAGCGAAAGGTCGGGGTCGCCATCCCAATTCTGTTCCTGGCCGTTGATTTTTAGCTTGATCATGGTCTGTCCTCGCTCTGCTTAAGCTATTGACCGATGCGGGCAGGGCGGAACGTCTTCCATGGCCTGCGGCCGCGATGATGTTTGTTTTGCCAAGATGTTGGTGAGCCAAATTGCCGTGCGCCAAGGATTTGCGCTTTGTTCCAAGCACTCCTCTTGCTTCTCGAGCGCCTTGCCGGGCGCGCAGCGTGGTGAATGGCTGCGATGTTAGCAGAGCCGGGCGCCGCGTGACTTCACAGGCAAGTGTTTTGCATTTCCGTTTGGCGAAAGCAGGGCCGTGCACGCTGCAGGCATGACATCCGGAGGTGGCCATCATGCGATCGGCGCGACCGCATCGCTGGGTCCGTGCAGGCGAGCCGCGCCGGGGGCGCCCTCATGGCAGGGCGTTTTGGGGCTGCTTCCGCGGGAAATAGCGGCCCGGCGCGTAAAGCATGGCCGACAAAATCCCCACCGCAATGCACAAGCCATCTTGCGGCAGGCCGATTTCAAGGCTATTGCCTTCCCCCTCAACGCTCCCTTCGTCTAGCGGTTAGGACGCGGCCCTCTCAAGGCTGAAACAGGGGTTCGATTCCCCTAGGGAGCGCCAGCAAACTCAGGCACTTAGGTAGCCATTAGCCGAGTTCGTTGAATAATGGTTGAATAAGACGCTGGTGATCAGCGGCGAACGCTTGCGGAATTTGCTGCCGACATTTGCCAAATAGCCTCGGCGCGATGCCTCACCGTGGCTGGCGCATTCGCGAAAAATTTTCGCGTCGCTCCTTGATATCCGGAAATATTCAAACCGCCGCTGACGTGCGCTGTCGTACGCGAGCGCCCTCGGCTGTTCGCATTGACGTTGTTCGTCGCACAATCAACTCTTGTCCCGTCGAGCTTTCTGCGAATAGGAGGTCCACGTGAGATACAATCGACGAGAGAAAACTGGCGGACAACAGTCGCAAGTCAGTCTATCCGCCCCGAAAGCCGCAGAACGGAGCACGATGCCATTCGCCCAGCGGCTCACCTGCACGATTGACGATGCATGCGAAGTGACCGGCTTGGGACGCACGAAGCTTTACGAGTTGATCGGAACTGGGCGTATCGTCACGACAACGATAGGACGTCGGCGACTAGTAGTGGTGCGCTCACTTCTGGCGCTCCTTGACACCAGCATGTCGAACTAATGGTCGTGCGACTGAAGGGAGCACCCACTTTGAACGCGCTTTTCCTCAGGCGCTCATTTTGATAGCACGACCCTGTTCACTTAGCCGGTCGAGCTCGTCCGCCCACCACTGTGCCGTCTGTTGCTCTATATTCGCGCGGAAGACTTTCACACATTGCCGCGCGTTCTGCTCCGATTAGCTCGACCACCCATTGCAACAAAGAGGGCGGGACCCGCATCCGGGCAAACCGGAGCGCGTTGAAGACGGCATCGGCGGTGGCGCCGTTACCCAATGCCGTCAGCACGGCGGGATGGGTGAGGACATCAAAAGAATTTCCAACGGTCAGGCGCGGATACCGTTCACCGCAGATTCGCGTAGCTTTCCGCTCGTCGATCAAGGTGATCGCTCCTTTCTCGACGCCGTAAGCGATTGTCGCGGCTTCGCCGTCGTCGAGGGTTGCCTCGCCCCGTCCGATCACCAGATCCTCGAAATGGAACTCGGTGAGATCGTCGAGTTTTGCAACGGAGATAAGACCTGCCGCGACAAGCTCGGCGACCAGTTGCCCGTCATTACGACCATTACGGCGGTCTTCGAGGAGTTCTCCCTGCGCAACATCCGTAATGATGAAAGGATTCGGAATCGCCTTCAAAATGCGTGGCCCGCAGGCCGTGGCATTCAGATTGATCACGGTACTCGCATCGATAACAACCGGCGCCGTGGGGTCAATCAGGCATGAGAGCCCCATCGGCTTCGCTCCCTTCTATTTCAAGGCCATCAAACATGCGCCGCAGCTCGACACGGTCCAGATGGAGCATACGGGCGAGTTGGCCTTCGCTCAGTATCCCGCGGCGCCAGGCTTCGCCGGCGAGGAGCCCGAGCCGCAGCGTCGTCGGCCTGTCCGCATCCACTTTATGAAGGTCGGGACCTGAAAGATCCCCCAATACCTGGGCGGCCTGCTGATCGCTAATGCTCCCGTTCGCCTGAAACCAATCCCACGTCCCGGACTTCGCCAGCTTGAGTTCTTCCAACCGCCTGACGATCGCTTCACGTGATACGCCGAAGAAATGTGCGAGCACGATGACATGCCGTCGGGTCAGTTTTTCCGATCCGACGGTAATCTCCTTGAATTTTTGCATGACCGCACGGGCAGGGGTCATGAAGGCTCTGCCGAAGGTGTTGGCGTAACGCTCCTCACGGGAGTTTTCAGTGACGCCCTCCTCCAGAACCTCCGGCTCCCGCCGCGTCGAAACCAAATGCCCCAGTTCGTGGGCTGCCGTTTGGGCGCGGCGATCGCGCGGGTGATTGCCGTTGAGAAGAATGCAGGCGCCGAGCGCTTCGTCGTAGGCGAACAGACCGGAAATTCCGCCATCGATGCGACGGATATAGACACGGACGCCGAGTTCAAGCTCCAGCAGCGTTACAATGTCAGAGATCGGACTCAATCCCAGACCGAGTCGCTGCCGCAAATCGAGAGCGTCCTGTTCGGCTTGGGCTCGCACGTCCCCCGGGAGAATAGGGCGCTCAGGCGGATAATTTCGAAAATGCTGGACTCCTAGAAGCCGTTCGAGCTCGGTCTCGGCCTTGGCTAAGCCTTCCAGCTTCTTGACAGCCGTTTCGACCGCATCGTCCTCTTGTTGGAACAGCTTGCGAAATTTCGGAGTAAGATTTGCTTGAACCGCTTCCTGCCGCATAAGCTCGTTGATGGACAGCTTATAGAAATTGGTAAGCCTGCGCAGTTCGTCGATACGGACTTTCCTCTGGCCTTGCTCGATCGAGATAAGAGTCGTTCTTGAGAGATCAGCCGCTTCCGCCGCCTCAGCCTGGGTGAACTTTGCGTTTTCACGCGCCTCGCGCAGCCGCTCACCGACTTCCGTCGGCGGCATGGTATCAAGCAGACTGGTCATTGTCGGCCCACTGAACAACAAACGACTGCGGTCCTAGTGAATTCATATAGGTTTTCCATTCTTTTTCGTGTTGGGAGAGCAGCCGGTCCAGTTTTATACGGATGGCTGCTTCCGACTCACCGAGGGCGCGTGCGAGCTGAAAGGCCGCGAGGTTGAGCGGCCGTCCTGCCGCACGCGACTGCTTTAAATACGCGAGGTGATCGAGATGCAACGTGCCTGCGATTGCATATTGCTTTTGAGCACGGGTCTTCTTGTCGAAGCCTTTAGCGACTCCTGCATCGAAGGTCGGTGCAGAGAGATTTTCCCAGACATACGTATCGGCGGGCTCCTCAAGATCAGCTGCATGAACGCTCAGGCGGCGCAGCATGCAGGCGGCGCAAATACCGCATTGGCGCCGGTGATTGTTGACCGACACATGGCGGTTATCCTGCCAGCACGATCTCGTTTTCGACCACTCGACGTTTTTCCCGCCGCTCAGCGCCATGTAAGCTTTGAGCGTCTCTCCTTTGGTAAACCACAGGCGCGGGAATACGAACGCGATGTCACAGCCGAGAAGTGCTTTAAAAAACGCCGTCATGTACTTCATGAACCGGGGATGGTTGCGGTAATCCTCATAAGCCTGACCGACGGGCACGAGCGTTGGGCCGAGCGCTCCCTGTCCACTCTCCGGAACGATGACCTTGCCGGCTTTGGCAAAATACGCGGCCGATCCGCTCAGCACAGCAAATTTGAAGCCACGCGACCGGGCGGTCGATTCGATAAAATGAGATGCGCCGGGCTTCACCTGGTACGGCAACGTCATGAAAGGCTGCTTTCGTCCAAACGAGTCTTTTGGGTGGTCTTTCTTCTTTGATCCGAGGCGGACACGCACCAGCCGGCTGCCGTATTCTTCCGCCATCAGCGCGCCGACCGCGCGGGAA
The DNA here is from genome assembly GCF_000426785.1 of Bradyrhizobium sp. th-b2. Classification (NCBI taxonomy): domain Bacteria; kingdom Pseudomonadati; phylum Pseudomonadota; class Alphaproteobacteria; order Hyphomicrobiales; family Nitrobacteraceae; genus Bradyrhizobium; species Bradyrhizobium sp. th-b2. Next base: position 9,195 of record NZ_AUGA01000074.1, on the reverse strand, counting down.
TCGAGTCCATCGCTGAACGGAATGACCGCCTCGGCTCCGGTATCGAGATAGAATAGTTCCTGTGCCGGTTCGAGGGCGGGCTTCCTACGCTTTATGAAGGTGACTTTCCACTGATCTCCGGTCAGGAGTTCGAGCGCATCATGCAGAGTGTCGGATACGTTCTTTTGGTTCCAGACATCGGGATCATGCACGGGCAGGCGCAGCTCAAAAGCGCGTCCCCATCCCAAGGCCGGGCGGCGCCGTACGCGGTCACAGAATTCAACGGATGCCGCGAGCAGCATCAGGTCGAATACGACCGGCTCCCATTTTGCGAAGAAATATGCGGCAAGATTATGCGTCTTGAAAATGAGATTGCTTCCGATCTCGCAGGGAATCCGGCCTGCGCGCGCGCGTCCGCCCTCTTCGTGCACGTCCACTTGAATTGCGGGCAGTTCGTCATCGTTCATGGCAGCCTCACACCGTCGTCAATTCCTTGCTGCTTGATCAAGTGCGGCTGGGCGGCAGCAGCGTCCAATCCCGACAGGCGGCGGGCGAGGCCCGCGATCGGAGCGCTCGCGACCGCCTCCTCCATGCGATTTCTGACGCGGGTCGCCGTCGTTTCGGGGCTTTGCTTGCGCAGATAATGTTCTTCCACTTGCCGCGGCCCCCGCGCCGCGCGGTCGCGCAATGCGTTCTCGACACCGTCGTTAACCGCGTCGATGCCGAGCTTTCCATTCGAAACGGATTGTATGACGTGATCGACGACCAAGCGTCGCATTGGGTATCCGGCCGAGAGATCCCGTCGCGCAGCTTCGAGTTCGACTGATTTATTCTGTCCGAACATGTCGGTCTGCTGGGCATCACCCAGGATCGCGCGGATGGCGCGGACGACCTCGCCGCAGCCTTCATCACGCCACGTCTCTTCCAGTGCAGGGACGACACGCCCGGCGATCTGATCAGGCTCGAATGCGTCTTTGTGCGCCCATTCCGCAAACTTCTTCCAGGCGGGCGTCATGTTCAAACTTTTGTACGGACCATCACTCATAGCGATTCATGTCAAAAATATAATATAAAAAATCCAACAATGTCAAATACGGAGATTGTGCCCCCTATTCGCCGCTATAATTGCGGAGAATAATCTTGCGGATGCGGCGAATGATCCCCATAATCACCGCAAGAGGTGCGGAGAATGCCGAAATACATCTATGAACGTTCAGATTGGCCCGACTTCCGATGGAATCACGAGGCCCTCGCTCAGCAACTGGCCGCAGTACGTCACCGGCAAGGACGGCTAATCGGCCGCATGCAGGCGCTTGGTTTCCCGTTACGGGAAGAGGCGGTCTTGAAAACACTGACCGAGGACGTTCTTAAATCCAGTGAGATTGAAGGCGAGATTCTAGACAAGGATCAAGTCCGGTCGTCCATCGCCCGGCGCCTGGGGATGGACGCCGGCGCGCTCCCGCAAGCCGACCGCAACGTCGACGGCGTCGTCGAGATGATGCTCGATGCCACGCAGCGATTCAAAGAACCGCTCACCGACGAGCGATTATTCGGCTGGCACGGGGCGCTCTTTCCGACCGGGCGCAGTGGCTTAAGCAAAATCAAAGTCGGCGCATGGCGAGACGAGGCATCCGGTCCCATGCAGGTCCTCTCCGGCCCGTATGGTCGCGAGAAGGTCCATTACGAAGCCCCCGGCGCTGACCGGATCGATCATGACATGAAGGCCTTTCTCGCCTGGTACAATGCTGACGACAAACTCGACCCGGTTATCAAGGCCGCGCTTGCCCATCTGTGGTTTGTGACCATCCATCCGTTCGACGACGGCAATGGGCGGATTGCACGCGCGATTGCCGACATGTCGCTCGCGCGATCGGAGGATAGTCCGCAGCGATTCTACAGCATGTCGGCGCAGATCCGTATGGAGCGGAATACCTATTACGACATGCTCGAAGCCACGCAGAAAGGTGACCTCGATGTCACCCAGTGGCTTGAATGGTTTCTCGCATGCCTGGATCGGGCGTTCGACGGCGCTGAAGCGGTTCTGGCAAATGTCTTCCACAAAGCGGAGTTTTGGAAGAGATACGCACAAGCGCCGCTCAACAAACGTCAGCGCGATATTCTCAACCGCCTCCTCGACGGATTCGAGGGCAAGCTGACATCGTCCAAATATGCCAAGATCGAAAAGTGTTCGGCCGACACGGCATTACGCGACATCAGCGAGTTGGTCGATCGCGGCATCCTTACGAAAGACGAGGGGGGCGGCCGCAGTACTAGCTATTCGCTAACAGATACCCAACCGACAGAGATGTCATGACCACGAAACGCACGGTTGCACAGCTTCTGTCCGACTATGCGTCGATCCTTGATGAATTGCGGGATCGGAAGATCGTTCGCAGTTCCAACAATCCACTCAGCGACTATGCCGAATTGTTGTTTTGCAATGCCTATGACTGGGCGCGCGAGGGAAATTCCGCATCCGGGCACGACGCGACTGATGCACTCGGAGTGCGTTATCAGATCAAGGCTCGCCGCATCACCCCGCACAATCGGTCGCGCCAACTCAGCGCAATCCGAAATCTAGATAAGGGTCCGTTCGATTTTCTGGCGGGGCTTCTCGTGGATCAAACTTTTCAGGTCGTGCGCGCAGCTCTTATACCCGTTTCAGTCGTGAGACATGCGTCAGATCACGTTGTTCATACAAATAGCTGGAAATTTCTGCTGAGGGACGATGTTTGGAAGATGGATGGCGTGCTTGACGTCACTGATAAAGTTCGGAATGCAGCTGCCGAGCTCAATACTCTCGACTGAGGAACCTCGCGTGACAAGACCTCCACCGATTTCGTATTTTCACATGTCCGGGGATATTTATGCGCCCGATCAATTGATCGTCGCGAACGGCAAGGAAAAGCTGCCCGACGAATTCGAGGGGCCACTGGAAAAATATCGGCCAATACACCTTCAGCCAAGACGCGGGTTTGTCTATTGCCGGCCAGATAAAGACTTCAGTCGGTGCGGCATCGTCAATGCCAAATATATCTACCGGGTCGATCCTGAAGGAGTTGTAATCCATGACCTCGCCTGGATCGGCGACATGCAGATGGCGCTGCTTAAGGAGAAATACCCGGGGAAGTTTAATCGTTTTCCCGACTGGTCAGAAGAACTGGTTCAATCGTGTTGCGAGGGATATTGGAGCGACGCTTCGACAGCATCGCCAGTCTGGGAATATCTCTTCCCGTCGGTTCGCGTCGTCGAAGTGGTTTCACATCAATTGATAGCGCCCTCAGCTACCAAGGGAGGGTGGCCTCCATAGCAAGCCGGTAAGTCCAAAATGTCAGAACGCTCCGTACCATTGCTCGCCATATGGCGATTTGAAGCATAAGCCCCAGTTCTGCCGCCAGCCAAGCTTGCGGCCTTACTGTGCCAGCTGCCCGACTCTGCATATCGTGAGCCATTCTATGTCTAAATCTAACGACACATCGCCAACACCAGTCTTCGCTTTCGCAGATGAATTACAGAGCTCAGGGCAGCATTGCGCAACGATTGCTCGCGCAAAAGCCCAGGACTTCTTTCTGCGCGGCTTTGTGCCGGAGGTCGACGACCCAACGGCCACCGTCACTTTCATTTTCTTCGAGGGAAAACCTACGCAGTAACCGCCGGCCATGTCATTGATGTATTCAAGGCTGCGGCGATCGAGGACGGTTGCGATCCAGAAGGATACTTCGTGCCGGTGGCACCGGGCGTGCCCATCGGACCTCCATTCGTTCGACCGCCCGGAAATTGGCCGACGCCCGACCCGGATATTGCCCTCCGCCCTATCGATCCAGATCTGCCCGCACGCATTGGGAAGAAGGCGTTCGGACTTGTTCAATCCAGAGTTTCCAGTACCCTATGCCCTGGCTGTCGGTTTCCCGACTGCGGCGAAGGAAAAGCGATCCCCAAGGAGAACGTTTAGCCTTGATTGGCGTGCAGGCGGCAGCCGAGGGCGTCGGTTCTCCTGATAGCGACCAAGTACAGTTTTGGAGCGAGATTCCTGACCGGCCGCTGATCAGCCAATTAAGTGGAAAGGAAGGGATTCATGCATGAGCGGCGTAGCCGATCAAGACTTTCGGCGAACATTCGTCGGCGCGACCTGTTACGGGGCGGCATCCTTCGGATCGCTGTCGAACCAGCACAAGGAGGTCGTTCTTGATCCGGCTCGTTTGCGGCTGGCTGGGCGGCAGCTTTTGCCATGACGCGCGCTCCTCGAGATGGCGTTTGGGCATTTGACGATTTCCATCCTGGAGCGGAACTAGAGCGAAGAGGCTACTTATCAAGTTCGGGTCGTCATCAGAGAACCGTTTGCCCCGAATAGCCCAACTGCTCCAGACGGTGAAGTCGCAACGTTGAAGTCGAGCGGTCCGCAAGTAATCATGCAATAATCGTAAGCCGAGCGCTGATCATTTCCCATTAGAAACTGATAATGGATCTGCATAAAGTTGAACCGATGGCGTCGGAAGCGGATAGGGCTTACCATTGAGTGTATTTGGACGCGCCGAATCTTTGGATGGACTCCTGAATGGTCTCGACTGATACGTTTCAGAGTGACAGGGTCGAAACGATAGAAGCTGATCGCGTCATCTCGTGCTTGGTATTCGACCCAGTCGATGGCAGCCGTTCCGGCCACAAGTTGCGCCGCTTCCCGTATTTGGCCGCCCATCGGATGCAACGACAATTTAGGGATAGTGGCGCCCACTGTAAGAATGCATAGCTTTGGTCCGCGCGTTTCGAGCAGAGGATCCAATTTTAGCGCGCGCGCTACCGCCGCTATTGAGAGCGCAGCGCCAAGGGAATGGCCTACAATCAGAATTTCATCAACTTCTGCGGCCCGAGCTGCTTTTGATATCAGCTCCGCAAAATCGCTGAGCCGCCTGTCAAGTTCGCGTTTTTGCCCGTGAAGAAATTGAAGGGAGAAAATGGCATCGTCGAGAATGTGGTTTATCCGACGCTTTGGTCCAATCCAGAGCATCGAGATGACGAAGATGGCAAGCGATAGAAGAATTCCAAGCAGTAATTCTTCTACCCAAAATGTTGGGCGTATGAACCTGATCACCAGATATGATAACCCAGCGCTGCAAAATGCGATCAACAGTAAACAGCAATACGGAAAGATGAAGAAGAGGGCATATTTCCAGCTTGCGATAGCATATTTAAATAATGTTCCCGTTACGATGAAGTCGAATAGGGCTTTCACGGACTGAACGAGACGAGGCACGAGCCCGACTCCCGAATCGCATCGAATGAGATCATCCCAGCGCAGTATTTCGAAGGTGACGTAAGTTTTCCAGTTCGGCCCCCATGCCTCCAAGTTACACGAGGCATTGATTGCAGATGTGTTCGAGATTTCCGACAGCCGTGAAGAAGCGCCCCAAATCTTATCGAAGCTCGACAGCGAGCGGCGTAAGCGATCAACCTGCTCTTTTGGGGTGATTGGATCGTAGCCGCCGATGTGGAAGACGTGCCGTCGTTGAATCATTTAACAACTCGAAGTCTGCATTGAAGGTTGCCGCTCATTCTGGAAAAGCGAAACGTATATACACTTTACTCCAGAACCGCTGCGACGTTGATCGGGATCCGTGGTGAGCCTGATATGGACGATGGTTAAATTACCACTCCAGCTGCGAGGTGGCACTCATTGATATTAGCCTTGGTCAAAAAAGCGCACAGGACAGGCCCTAGGCCACTTCGGAGGCCATTGTTACGATTTACAAGTTGATTTAATGCGACTGGAAGTGGACGAGGCGTCCTGAAATGGAAAGCGCGTTACAGCGCGGCACTGGATGCGCCGTCCTGACGCTCCTTTTTGCAAGCAGCTCGCTTTTGAGCGGCGGGCTCAGGCGACGCCCGGAATTTCGGTTGCGATGTTCGGGATGTAAACGGCAACCACTTTAACATCGACAAAAGCCCGGCGCTGCATACCATGGTGATACGAAAGATAAGGGCAATCGGCCCCCGCTGTTGCGCGCCCACGAAAACACCCGAGTCTTTCGAACTCAGTTTTACCTGCGGCCCGAGCGACCAATTCTTAGCACGACGCCCAAAAGACAGTTGGAAGGTGGGGTTTGATATAGCATTTGATGCTTTGGGTTACGTCTCTGTTGGGCCCGGTGTCCGTGTTGTTTCTCTTTAGCAATTCGGGCCGGGGAGGCAGTCATTGACGACGTTTAGACAATTCTCATTGGCTATAGCCATATGCATGCTGGCAACCGTGTGTGCCGCCTTCACAAAGCCGATTCATATCGTAGCGGTCGGCGCAAGCAACACGCAAGGTTGATACGTTGGAGAGCAAGACGCTTACCCAGCTAAGTTAGAAGCCCTGCCGAGAGCGAAGGGCGTCAACGCGACCGTCGTCAATGCCGGCGTTCCCTTCGATACCACGGCTGGTATGCTCAAGCGCATTGATAACGCCGTTCCAACGGGAACCGACATCGTAATCTTGCAGCCTGGAGGCAATGATAGGCGCTTTTTTGTTACGAAGGAGCAGCGGGCGGCCAATGTCGCGGCGATGGAGCGGCGGCTGTGTGATCGCGCCATCAAAAGCATCGTGTATGACGAAGAGATTCCTTCTCAGTATTATGCTTTTGACTTCATTCACCTCACGGCTGACGGTCATGCTTTCATAGCGTCGCAGTTACTCCCGCGAGTGCTGGCGACCGTAGACCGAAGAGCCATGGTGGCTTCGCCGCGGGCGAAATAGAAATAGTTTTGTCATGGCAACCGGTCCGGCGCTCGCAATCCTGTCGATCGCGGACTTTTAGCTGGATCCAGGGAAGCTAACAAAGAGCGTCTTCGTAGATGTCTTTCTCAACGGGTGCTATTTGAGAAAACTCGAGCAAGAGCTCGACCAATGCTCTCATAACCATCCTCTGCTTTGTGCTATTCGCCCCAAAGAGAGCGAACGAACGCGGCGACGCACCAGCCTTGGATACCGCCGGACGTGCTGCCAATTAATCAGTGGAAACGACCGGCAACCCTTGTATGATCCCTCTCTGGACCTCTCCAGATCAAATCTCAGACGTTCGCTAAGGATGGCGCCGTTTCGATGGTCGGCAAAGATGGCGCGCGAGCGAAACAAGCGCTCGGCACACGGTGACACCTGGCATTGCCAAATTCGTGTTTGTGATGATGGCGGTCGGTTGGTATCTCGTCCGCTACAAATACACGCGTCGTGCTCGCCGTGAAAAGGTCGCGACGAGCGCCCGAGGTCTTCGCGAAAACACCCTGCTGCTGATATCGCTTACGGGTCTTGGTATTGTGCCATTCATCTACATTGTAACCGCCATACCTCACTTCGCATCGTACGCCTTCCGGCCAGCTCAAGCGTGGCTGGGCGTTTTCCTGGCGGTTGCGGCGCTGATCATGTTTCGGCTAACCCATCGAGCTCTTGGTCGGAATTGGTCGTTAAGTCTCGACGTGCGGGAAAACCATCGCCTGATCACAGACGGGATTTATCGAGAAAGTCGGCACCCCATGTATTCCGCATTCTGGCTTTGGGCTGTCGCTCAGGCATTGCTTATGCCGAATTTGGTAGCCGGTTTCGCTGGCTTGATCGGATTTGGGACATTGTTTTTCGGCCGGGTTGCCAGAGAAGAACAGATGATGCTGGAAACGTTCGGCGACGAGTATCGCGAGTATATGGCGCGGACCGGACGCATTATACCGAGGCTGTTCTGAGCTGGCTGTACGAGATCGGTCTCGCCCGTCCAATATCCAACGCCACGTAAAGTAATCGCTCCGTGTCGTTTTTGTCACATCCGGCAGAGAAACGACCGCACGAGCGCCAGCTTTGATACAGCGTTAATTGCGCCGTAGCCGTTGGAAGGTTAGGTGTTTGTGCTCGGCTACATGAAGGATGGGCAAGTGCGCTCATTCCTCGTGAAGGGCGATACGGTGGCCCTTAAGGAAGAACTTGTCCGTCAAGGCAGCCTTACTCCGGAATGCCAAATTCCTTCGCAACACGCGCCGCGATCTCGTGCGGATCGTGAGCACCCGACTTGTCGATCTCGATTACCTTGCGAGCCACAATGTCGGAAACAGGGTCATTGCGATCAACAAGGTGTAGCGACTTTAGGCTGAACGTGAAGGCGCGGTTGAGTCTTTCAACCTCTTCGGGACTAATCTTGCCACCCTTCAATAGCCGATTGATCGGCATTGTCGCCCTCCCTAGCCAAGGTTCCTTTTTAGCTGAAAACTGAAGGGCCGCGCATTGAAATCGACGTACGCACGCGCGCAAATAAGTAGCGGTGCCTACGTCATCGCGGCGCTCTCCCGCTGAAGGCGATTCGCAGGGCGGCGAGAGCTTCGCGCTGAGACTTCAGGAACAGGGGAAGGGCGGGAAAAGTTGAGACTCAATGAAAACTCCATGAAGGATATCTCACAGCTATCAATAGACTGGGCGACCGCCTTGACAGCTTTCTCCTTCAGTTTGTCAAAAGGCCAGACTGAGGCTGCTCATATCGCCAAAATAAGGCCCGGTAAATCTTCATAGCCTAGGAGACGCTCAATCCTGGTAGGTGCGTCGCAGTTCGGTTTTGGCGATAGTGCCTCATCTCGCAGACTCATTGCGCGATACCGTCACTCGTAAGGGAGCAGAATCATGTCCAGACTTCAGGGGACGTATGTGAACGACAACATCGGAGCGAAGCTTGTAATTTCACAGGCTAACGATTCGAACGGCCAGATCGCTGCTGCTTCGATCAGCTATAATGGCCATAACTATCCTGCGACCGGCCACTACCACTTCAAGAACAGCACTGGCCCAACCACGGTAGCGGTTCTAACCGGTCTGGACGATGACACTGGCTATGTCGCCTTATCCTTGACCGCCGAAAACCAGGAATTCAAACGTCTGGAGAGCTTCGGTGGGCTCGTTAATTTCAATGCCGAAACTATCGGCCTCGGTGGCGCCTTCATTCGCCAATAACGCAGACTGGATGTGGCTTTAGGAGTCACGCAGCCACGTTCGGCTTTGTGGGCTATGGGGGCGGAACGGAAGACTTCACCGCGCGGCCGAACCATATAGGCGCCGCTCTCTTTGTCGGGATTGCCTGCGAACCTAGAATCACCAGGTTCGCAGGCATCGCAGCAACCCATTTTTTCAATGACCTGATTATTTGGTGATGAGCGAAACCTTCGAAGGCTGGACACGCGAGCAGGACGAGATCTTCTGGCATTTGGTAA
>NZ_AUGA01000073.1:0-25817 GCF_000426785.1 Bradyrhizobium sp. th-b2 | reverse complement strand
AACACCGCCGAGTTCAGCGTCGCGAAGTAATTGTCCGTGGTCGGCACCACGGTGCCGAGATATTTCTGCACCAGCTCGGGATGCTCGCGGATCGCCTCCGAGATCGGCATGAAGATCACGCCGGCCGCCTTCAGCTCCTTCTGGAAGGTGGTCGCCACCGACACCGAATCGAACACGGCGTCGACCGCGATCTTGCGGCTGGGCGACAGCGCGCCACCAGGCGGCGGCTCGACGCCTTCGAGGATCGCAACCTCGCGCAAGGGAATGCCGAGCTTCTCGTAGGTCTTGAGGATTTCCGGATCGATCTCGTCGATCGAGGACAGCGTCTTCTTGGGCTTCGGCGCCGCGTAGTAGTAGATGTCCTGATAGTCGATCTTCGGATAGTTGACGCGCGCCCAGGTCGGCTCGGTCATGGTCAGCCAGCGGCGATACGCCTCCAGGCGCCATTCCAGCATCCAGGCCGGCTCATTCTTCTTTGCAGAGATGAAGCGGACGGTGTCTTCCGACAGCCCCTTCGGGGCCTTGTCGGACTCGATCTGCGTCTCAAACCCATATCGATACTGGTCGACGTCGATGCGCCGGACGCGCTCGACCGTCTCTTGTACAGCAGGCATTCAATCCTCCGCTCGCGGTTTCAAGGACCGCGGTGGATCTCAAGTTCCGAAAATCTCTTACGAAGCTTTGACGACGAAATCGGCTTAGAACAGTTCAAGCTGTGTTTCGTCGTTCTCCTCTAACTAAGGTATCGGCGAGCTTTCGCCAAGCCTTGAGGGTCAAATCCACGTCTGTCTCCGTGGTAGACCAGCCAAGACTGAGCCGCACCGCTCCCTGGGACACGTCAGAACGGTATCCCATTGCCTCCAGGACATGGGACGGCTGCACCTTGCCCGACGAGCAGGCGGAACCGGAGGAGACCGCTACGCCCGCGAGGTCGAACCCGATGACCGCCGTCTCGGCCTTCATCCCGGGCGCTGTGAAAAGAACGGTATTTGGCAACCTTTTGACGTCGTCTGAGAAGACCAGCGAGCCCGGCGTCTGCCGCAGACCGTGCTCGAGCCGGTCGCGCAGCCCTCTGACGCGGGCGGCATCAGCCTTCAGCGACGCCATCGCGGCCTTCGTTGCCGCACCAAACCCGGCGATCCCGGCGACGTTCTCGGTCCCTGCCCGCCGCCCATGCTCCTGTCCGCCGCCGCGCAGAAACGCCTCCAGCCCTTCGACATCAGGGGCGAGCACCAGCGCGCCGGTGCCCTTCGGTCCGCCGATCTTGTGCGCCGACAGCGTCATGAGGTCGGCCTGCGTCGAGGCCAGATCGAACGGGATCTTGCCGAACGCCTGGATCGCGTCGACATGCAGCAGCCCGCCAGCCGCATGGACGAGCCCGGCGGCGTCAGCGACCGGCTGGATAGCACCGGTCTCGTTGTTCGCCAGCATCACCGAGACCAAAGCCGGCGGACCGTCCGCCAGCAGCGCGCGCAAATGATCGAGATCGATCACCCCGGCGCGCGTGACATTGATTGCCGAGATCGCATCCGCCGAAAACCGTCCGCCCGCGAGCACGGACGCATGCTCGATCGCCGACACCAGGAGACGCCGCACCGGCGCGCTCGCAGCGCGGCGCAATCCCGGCGTCAACGCCAGCGCATTGGCCTCGGTCCCGCCGGAGAGAAACACCACGTCCTGCGCGCGGCCGCCGACCGCCTTCGCCACCGCATCGCGGGCGTCCTCGACCAGCCGTCGCGCCCGCCGTCCCTCGCTGTGCACGGAGGACGGGTTGCCGCTCAAGTCCCACGCAGCAACCATCGCCACTTTCGCCTCAGCGCGAAGCGGCGTGGTGGCATTCCAGTCGAGATAGACGCGATCGGCCATGCAGTCTGTCCGCCGCAACCACCATGGTTGCGGCCTTCCACTGCGACATAACGACGGTCGGGCATTGAGACCAGATCGGAGTCACCGGCAGGCGAGATTTTTCACGCTCGCTCGGAGCCTCGTCTTGTTGCCAAGCAAGACAGTCACAGCTCCCTGCGCGCGCATCACACAGCGCATATTCGCCCCCGCCAAGCTGCACAATTTCCTTGATTTTTGCCCCTTGCGTCATGCTAGAAGGCCTTCCAGCGTGCCGCCCGGCGGTGCCTGCGCCGCTTTCATCATGAGCCGCTTTGTTCGCGCACCGTCGCTGAAGATGGCTCCAACCGATTGATTGATCGACGTCAATCGAGGGAACGCAATGCCTGAAGTCATTTTCACCGGCCCTGCCGGCCGTCTCGAGGGCCGTTATCATCCGGCCAAGCAGAAGAACGCGCCGATTGCGATGATCCTGCATCCGCATCCGCAGTTCCACGGCACGATGAACCACCAGATCGTCTATCAGTGCTACTACGCGTTCGCACATCGCGGCTTCTCGGTGCTGCGCTTCAATTTCCGTGGCGTCGGCCGCAGCCAGGGCTCGTTCGATCACGGCACCGGCGAATTGTCTGACGCCGCGAGCGCGCTCGACTGGGCGCAGGCGATCAATCCGGAAGCGCGCGCCTGCTGGGTTGCCGGCTTCTCGTTCGGCGCATGGATCGGCATGCAGCTTCTGATGCGCCGGCCTGAGGTCGAGGGATTTATCTCGATCGCACCGCCCGCCAATCTCTACGACTTCTCGTTCCTCGCGCCCTGCCCGTCATCGGGTCTGATCGTGCACGGCGACAAGGATGCCGTGGTTCCGCCGAAGGACGTCAACACGCTGGTCGAGAAGCTGAAGACGCAGAAGGGCATCGTGATCGACCAGCAGGTCATCCCCGGCGCCAACCACTTCTTCGACGGCAAGCTCGAGCCGCTGATGGAGACGGTGACTGGCTATCTCGACATGCGCCTCGCCAACGTGCGGTGAAGCCAAGACCTTGTAGCCCGCATGAGCGAAGCGACATGCGGGTCGCAACGGCGCAAACCCCTGATATCGCTTCGCTCATCCGGGCTACGGTCCCCGCCTATTCCGGCGCGAACTTCAACACGGCGATGCCGACCAAGACCAGCGCGATCGCCGCAACCTTCATCGGGTTCAAGGCTTCGTTGAACAACAGCACGCCCATGGTCAGCGTGCCGACCGCGCCGATGCCGGTCCACACCGTGTAGGCGACGCCGACGCCGAGCACCTGCAGCGCGCGCCCGAGCAGGAACACGAAGGCGGCGAGCAGCACCAGCGAGACCAGCGTCCAGCCGAGCCGCGTATAGCCTTCGGCATATTTCATCGAGATCGCCCAGCCGACATCAAGCATTCCGGCGACGACGAGCGCGATCCAGGCAACCGAGTGCGACATGGCTTACGCGGCAAGCTTCAGCATGTGCGCGCGGTGGCCGACCAGGAACGCGTGCAGCAGCGCCGGATAGTCAGGTGAAACGGCGCTGCGCACGCTAGGCCGCTGCGCCAGCGCGCGGCGCCAGGCGCGCAGTTTTGCCGTATGCGTGAACACCGCGAGATCGGTCAGCTGGTCGAACAGATCGAAGTAGCGGAACACCGGCGCGAACACCGCATCCACCAGGCTGAAATTTGGGCCTGCGAAGAACGGCCCCGCACCCAGCGCCGCCTCGACCCGCGCGAATTTTGCGGCGACCGCCTGCCGCTTGCCCTCGAAGGCTGCGGCATCGGTTGCCGTCTCGAGCCCCCAGAGATCGCCGAGAATGGCCGAGCCGAACTCCATCCAGGCGCGATGCTCGGCGCGCACCAGCGCCTCCTTGGGATGCAGCCTGGCGCCGGCCTGCGTCTCCTCGATGTACTCGCAGATCACGTTGCTCTCGAACAGCGCGACCTCGGCGCCGTCGTCGCGGGTCACCACCAGCACCGGCACCTTGCCGAGCGGCGAGATCTTCAGGAACCAGTCCGGCTTGTTGCCGAGATCGATGTCGATCCGCTCGAACGGCACGCCCTTCTCATGCAGCGCGATCACCGCGCGTTGCACATAGGGGCAGAGCTTGTGGCTGATCAGCTTCGGGGCGGCCATAGCGAACCTCGCGTTCAATGCAACTGCATCGAATTAAATGCAGCGGCATGGAACTGTCAAGGTAGATGCATTTGCATCTAAATCACGGTCGCGCGATGATGCCCCCGGTCATCGGGATCGGCACCCCCGTCGTGGCGGGATAGCTGAGCGGCAGGCCCTTCAGGCCGCGCGCGGCGAGGAAGCCGAAGGCCTGCGCCTCGATGGCGTCCGCCGCCCAGCCCAGCGCCTCGGCGGGTTCCACGATCGCCGGCGCCAGCCGTTCGCGCAGCATCCGCATCATGGTGAGGTTGGAGGCGCCGCCGCCGGAGACGATCCAGCTCTTCGGCACCTTCGGCAGCAGCGGCACGACGCGGGCGATCGCGGCCGCAGTGAAGGCGGTCAGGGTTGCAGCGCCATCAGCCGGCGCCACGGCGCCGAGCTTCAGGCTGGCAAAGTCGTTGCGGTCGAGCGATTTCGGCGGCGGCAGCGTAAAGAACGGCAACCTCAAGGCCTGGGCGATCCAGGCCTCGTCAGCTTTGCCCAGCGCGGCGAACTTCCCAGCGGTGTCGAACGGCTGATGCATCTGGCGGAACATGAAGTCGTCGAGCAGCGCGTTGCCCGGCCCGGTGTCGCAGGCGATCAGCGTGTCGGTGCCGTCGATATAGGTGATATTGGAGACGCCGCCGATATTGACCACGACGATCGGCCCCTCGCGGTTCAGCGATTGCGCCAGCGCGCGATGGTAGACCGGCACGAATGGCGCGCCCTGCCCGCCGGCCTCGACGTCGGCGGCGCGGAAATCGTGCATCACCGGGATGTGGATCGCCTTGGCGAGCGCCAGGGCATCGCCGATCTGCACCGTCAGCTTCCGCTCCGGGCGATGCAGCACGGTCTGGCCATGGAACCCGACGATGTCGATGTCCTGGGCGGAGATCCGGGTCTGCGCCGTGAAGCTGGCGACCGCCTCGGCATGGGCTGTGGTGACCGCCTGCTCGGCCTGCCGCAGGATCCCCGGCCGGGCGTCGCGCCGCGACAGATGAACCGCCTCTGTCAGCGCCTGGCGCAGCAGGCTGCGCTCGCCGTCGGTATAGGGGCGATAGCCTGTGGGTCCGAAGGCCTTGATCTGGCGGCCGTCGGTCTCGATCAACGCGACGTCGACCCCGTCGAGCGAGGTGCCGCTCATCAGACCGAGTGCCGTTAACATCATCGTGGAAGCGCCCCAACCGGGAACCCCCGGCTTGTCTCAAACAAGTACATCCTATAATGCCACTGCGCGGCCGCCTGCGAGGCCTCAGCGTCAAGGTTCCGCAAATAGATGCAAAAACCGTAAAACAAGAATGATCTGGCTCGCCGACAAATGACTGCATTTAAATCGGATTTCCTGAATACTCTACAGGAACGCGGCTTCGTTCACCAGTGCTCCGATTTCGAGGGCCTCGACGCGCTTGCCGCGAAGGGCGAGGCGACCGCCTATGTCGGCTACGACTGCACCGCGCCGTCGCTGCACATCGGCAACTTCCTCACCATGATGATGCTGTACTGGCTGCAGCAGAGCGGCAACAGGCCGATCACGCTGATGGGCGGCGGCACCACGATGGTCGGCGACCCCTCCGGCAAGGACGAGACGCGCGCGATGCGCACGGTCGCGGAGATCGAAGCGAACAAGGCCTCGATCCGCGGCGTGTTCGCCAAGGTGCTGCGCTACGGCGACGGACATCCCGACGCCATCATGCTCGACAATGCCGAGTGGCTGACGAAATTGAACTGGATCGAGATGCTGCGCGACATCGGCCGGCACTTCTCGGTCAACCGCATGCTGACGATGGATTCGGTGCGGCTCCGGCTCGAGCGCGAGCAGGAGATGAGCTTCATCGAATTCAACTACATGGTCTGCCAGGCCTACGACTTCGTCGAGCTGTCGCGCCGCGCCGGCTGCCGGCTGCAGATGGGCGGCTCCGACCAGTGGGGCAACATCGTCAACGGCGTCGATCTCGGCCGCCGCATGGGCTCGCCGCAGCTGTTCGCGCTGACCACGCCGCTGCTCACCACCGCCTCCGGCGACAAGATGGGCAAGACCGCCAAGGGCGCGGTGTGGCTCAACGCCGACCAGTTCTCGCCGTACGACTTCTGGCAGTACTGGCGCAATGTCGAGGACGCCGACGTCGTCAAGTTTCTCAAGCTGTTCACGATCCTGCCGATGAGCGAGATCAACAAGCTTGCAGCGCTCGGCGGCAGCGAGATCAACGAGGCCAAGAAGGTGCTGGCGACCGAAGCCACCGCCCTGCTCCACGGCCGCGCCGCGGCCGCTGAGGCTGCCGAGACCGCACGCCGCACCTTCGAGGAAGGGGCGCTGGCCGAGACCTTGCCGACGGTGGAAGTTCCACGTGGCGAATTCGAAGCGGGATTCGGCGTGCTGGCCGCCTTCGTCAAGGCCGAACTCGTCGCCTCGAACGGCGAAGCGCGCCGGCAGATCAAGGGCGGCGGACTGCGCATCAACGATGCCGCCGTCACCGACGAGAAGATGCTGCTGACGTCGGCCAACCTGACGCCGGAAGGCGTCGTCAAGCTGTCGCTCGGCAAGAAGCGGCACGTGCTGCTGAAGCCTGCATAGGCATATTCGCATTTTGTCGGTTGCGGGGCATGCCGAAAGCGCGCTCCGTCCTTTGCGATGGACCAGAACACGCCCCTCGACGACAGGCTCGCGAAGCCGAAATCCACGCGCGTCGCGCTGAACGTGCTGGCGCTGTGCTTCGTGCTGTCGGTGCTCGGGCGCGGCCTCAGCGACAGTTTTACGGTGTTCCTGAAACCGATCTCGGAAAATTTCGGCTGGGATCGCGCCTCGGTGGTGTCGGTCTATTCGCTGGCCTGGCTCGCCAGCGGCCTCGCCGCGCCGCTGGTCGGACGCCTGTTCGACCGCTCGGGCCCGCGCGTGGTCTATGCGCTCGGCCTGTCGCTGCTCGGCTGCGCTTTCCTGGTCGCGTCGCGTGCCCAGCAGCTCTGGCAATTCCAGCTCAGCGTCGGCCTCTGCGTCGGTTTCGGCACTGCGCTGATCGGCAATGTGTCGAACTCGATCCTGCTCGGCCGCTGGTTCGGACCGCGGCTCCCGACCGCGATGGCGGTGATGTATTCGGCAATGGGTGCCGGCTTGCTGGTACTGCTGCCGCTGTCGCAGATTCTGATCGACCGGATCGGCTGGCGCGACGCCTATCAAATGTTCGGCGTCGGTGCGCTCTGCCTCCTTGTTCCACTCGTCCTTCTGCCCTGGCGTCTGCTCGCAGGCGGGTCGCCGCACATCGTCAGGAAGGCAGAGACCAGTCTGGCCGACGAAGGCTGGACGCTGCTCGGCGCGATGCGCCACCACGCCTTCTGGGCACTGTTCTCCACCTTCTTCTTCACGGCGGTCGCGATGTATGCGCTGACCGCGCAGATCGTCGCCTATTTGATCGATGTCGGCTTCCCGCCGCTGCAGGCTGCCACGGCCTGGGGATTCTCCGGCGTCGCGCTGTTCGTCGGCATGCTCGGCGTCTCCACGCTCGACGGCATCATCGGCCGCCGCCCGTCGGTGCTGTTCAGCTACGGCGTCTCGATCCTCGGCATCATCCTGCTCTGGCTGCTGCAGTGGTATCCGAACTACTGGTTGCTGACCGGCTTCATCATCTGCTTCGGCAGCATGATCGGCTCGCGCGGCCCGCTGATCACTGCGACCGCGCTGAAAATCTTCCGCGGCGAGCGCGTCGGCACCATCTACGGCACCATCATGATCGGCAGCGGTCTGGGCTCCGGCCTCGGCTCATGGGGTGGCGGCCTGATCCACGACTGGACCCACAGCTACAATCCGCTGATCGCCTTCGCGCTGGTCAATGTCGTGCTCGGCCTGATCCCGTTCCTGGTGGTGCCGGCGCTGCGGCGCTAGCGCTGCTTCCGTTCCGATTGAATCGGATCGGGGCTCTCGATTTTTTGTCTTGACGCATTTTCTCCTGGTGAACTGGTCCGCATCGCTCGAGTGCGGGACAGTCATGACATCATCATTCCGGTTTCACATCGCCGTCTTGTTCGCAGCGGTATTCAAGGACGCCAATTTCTCCAGGGAGGGCGTCAATCATGAATAGATTCGGAAAGTTCGCGATTGCAGTATTGCTCGGTTCGACCGCGCTCAGCGCGGCCGCACGCGCCGACGATGACGACCATCGCGCCATCGAACATGTGCTTCTGATCAGCGTCGACGGCATGCACGAGGTCGACCTGCAGCGTTATGTCAAGGGTCACCCGACATCGGCCTTCGCCAAGCTGCTGAGGCACGGTGTCCATTACACCAACGCGCACACGTCCCGCCCGTCGGATTCCTTTCCGGGGCTGCTGGCGTTCATGACCGGCGCCTCGCCGAAGACGCACGGCGTGTTTTATGACGACACCTACGACCAGACCCTGTATCCGCCCGGAAGCAACTGCCAGGGCAAGCCGGGTACTGAAGCCACATACTTCGAAGCGCTCGATTACGATCTGAACAAGCTCGACGGCGGTGGTCCGGCGAATTCCGACCACATCAATCCGGCGAACCTGCCGCTGCGCAAGATCGGCAGCGCCTGCCAGCCGGTCTATCCGCACGCGTACCTGAAGAACGACACCACGACGATCATGGAAGTCATCCACGAGGCCGGCCTGCGCACGGCCTGGTCGGACAAGCACCCGGCCTATGAGATCATCAGCGGCCCCTCCGGCAAGGGCCTCGATGAGCTCTATGCGCCCGAGATCAATTCGACGACCGTGCTTGCCACCGCACCTCAGTTGATCCCGACGCCTCAGGCCAGTGACGATTGGACCGTGAACCCGGTCTACACCCGCTACTACGACAATCTGAAGGTCACCGCCGTCCTGAATTGGATCAAGGGCCTCGACCACACCGGGACCAAGACGGTCGGCGTGCCGGCGATCCTTGGTATGAACTTCCAGGCCGTCAGCGTCGGACAGAAGGTCACGGCCGACGGCTACACCGACGCGAAGGGCACACCGAGCGCGCAGCTCGAACTGTCGCTCGACTTCGTCGACAGCTCGCTTGGCCAGATGCTCGATCAGCTCGACAAGCAGCATCTCACGAAGAATACTTTGGTTGTCGTCGGAGCGAAGCATGGCCAGTCGCCGATCGACGTGGGCCAGCTTCACATGCTGAAGGGCTCTACCAATCCGAGGCTGCCGATCGGTCATGCCGACGTCGTCGACCCGGTCGACCTCCTGACCGCCGGCGGCGTCAAGGTGGCGCAGGAGACTGCCGACGACGTCTCGCTGATCTGGCTGGCCGATCAGACCCAGGCCGCGAAGGCCGTCGGCATCCTCGAGAACGACAAGGTCCTGCTGAACCAAGCCCGGATCGAGAAGATTTATGCCGGCGACGAGCTGGAGGACAAATTCGGTAACCCGGCGCAGGGCCGCACGCCCGACATCATCATCCAGCCGCTCCACGGCACGATCTACAGCGGCAGCTCGAAGAAGGTCTCCGAGCATGGCGGCTTCACCGACGACGATACCCACGTCCT
This sequence comes from Bradyrhizobium sp. th-b2, assembly GCF_000426785.1. NCBI lineage: Bacteria > Pseudomonadati > Pseudomonadota > Alphaproteobacteria > Hyphomicrobiales > Nitrobacteraceae > Bradyrhizobium > Bradyrhizobium sp. th-b2. The sequence goes on along the minus strand of NZ_AUGA01000073.1, from coordinate 16,327 downwards.
GCTGGTCGTCGCCAACCCCGGCTTCGAAGGCGCTGTGGTTGATGACAAGGTCGAGAACAAGCAGGTCGCACCGACGATCCTGCGCGCACTCCACCTCAATCCCAACAAGCTGACCGGCGCCCGCGCGGAGCACACCGCCGCCCTGCCCGGTTTCGACCGCTGAGTCAGACGTCTGCTGAAGACTTAAAGTCAACGGCGCCCGATCCATTCGGGCGCCGTTTTCTTATGCCGTTCTGTGAACTCGCCTTTGCGCAAGCCAGACCGTACGGCCGCCTGCGCTTGTCCAATCCTCGACGACATGGGCAATCACGTCGAAGCCGATGCCATCCAGCAGCGCCGTGTATTCGTCCGGCCCCAGGCTCGCGTGATAGAGCGGATCGCCGCGATACTGGCCGACGCTTTCGCCATGGTGCGGCCCGCTGTTGAACATCAGCACAGCGGATGGGCCGGCGTGTCGGGCGAACACGTCGAACATCCCGCGCTGGTCCTCCGGCCTGAGATGAAAAAAGCTGTCCCAGGCGAGCACGCCATCGAATTGACGCCCAAGCCGCAGCGACCGCATATCCCGGACGACGAATTCATGTTCGGGGAGTCGCTCACGGCACAGGGAAATGAAGGTCGGCGACGCGTCGACGCCGGTGACGCGAAGCCCGCGCTCGGCCATGTGCCGGGCAACCGGGACACCCGATCCGCAACCGAGATCGAGCACATCAGCCGCGGCAGGCAGCGCCTTGATGAAGCGATCATGCCACGGCTTGTCGTTCCAGTCGGCCGCGCGCCGGTCGGCATCCCACGCGGTCGCGTGGCGCTCGTAGTGATCGATGATCTGGCTGGCCCTGTCCTGCAAGTCTGATCCAGCTTGGCCGGCTGCAACGGATCATGCCCTAATTGTTCGTCGGCGGCAGATCGGTCGGATTGTATTGATTGAAGTCGAAGATCTTCCGCGTCAGCCCGGGCGCCAGCGCCGAGATCGGGTTGACGCGCAGCACTGGCTGGTTCGGCGTGCCGACCACCTCATAGGTGACGCCGATCAGCCCCTCATTGCTGCCTGCGCCGAGGAATATCCCGAAAAACGGGATCTGTCCGAACATGTTGTTCAAGCCGTACATCGGAATGAAGGTGCCGTTCATCCGCACCTGGTTGCCGACATAGTCGATGCTGCCCTTGATGGTGGCGCCGATGCTCGGTCCCTTGACCACGCCGTCGCGGATCGAAAGCTGGCCGCTCTGGCGCGTGAACTCGGCGCGCAGCGCGTCGAACCCGATGCCGTTCTGGGTGCTGATCGGCCCGCCGGCGACCGCGCGGTCGAGCTGGGCTTCGCCCTTCACCGAGAAGTCGCGAATGGTGATCAGGCCGTCCTTGGGACCCTGATCCGGTGTCGGCGGCTCCAACGCCAGCATGAGCTGACCGCCGATCACCTTGGAATAGGTATCGATGAAGCGCAGCAGCGCGCCGGCGTCGCCGGTTTGCAGATAGATCACTTCCCGTGCCTGCTGGCGCCGCAAGTCGACGCTGACGGGGGTGGCTTGGCCGCCGACCTTGCCGGCCAGCGTGAACGCCTTGAAGTACCCGTTGCGGCGCGAGATCTTGGCGTCGACGCCGCGCATCGCCTCGCCGTTGAAGCCGGCCACAGCGCCGAGTTTCAGATCGGCATCGAAATCGGTGGTCTTGGCCTTGCTCTTGGGATCGCTGTCGCGGCCGGAGATCGCCGATTTCAGGAAGCCGCGGCCGTCGAACACGTCGCCGCGGATCGTCACCTTGATCACGCCGTCGGGACCGCGATCGGCCCGCAACGATGTCTTGTCGCCTTCCGACGGCGCGTAGGTCGGGAAGTTCGCATTCATCAGGTCGCCGTTCTGGTCGACCTCGAGCGCGCCCTTGATCGACACGCCGCTGCCTTCGATCGAGATGTCCTCGAACCGGGTCGATTGCCCCTTCGGCACCACGTTGAAGGTCGCCTTGCCGGCCCTGCCCTGCGCCTTGACCCAGCCCGGCAGGATGTTGTCGAGCTTGAGCTGGGTGAGATCGGCCTCGACGCCCATCTTGGTGGCCGGATTGTCGCCGCTGCCGATCTTGCCGCTCAGCTTGATCGGGATCGCGCCCGAGACCGCCGGCCCGAGATCGAGCCCGAGGCGTGCGCGGCTCGCGTCGTCCAGCGTCGCTTGCAGCTTGACGTCGGCGTCGCCGTCGGCCGGCTTGCGGTAGTCGAGCGACGCCGCCTGTCCGTTGATCTTGACGTCGCCCTTGACCTGGAAGCCGGCGTTGCTGGCGATCACCTTCAGCGTATTGGCCTCGAGCTTCTGGTTCATCACCAGCTTGTCGACGGCAACACCGGCGATATCGGCGGTGACGGAATATTGCGTATCGGCCTTGGTCAGCTCGCCCTTCACGGGCATGCCGAGATTGATCGTGGCCGTGACGTTGCCCTTGCTGGCGTTGGGATCGATCGGCGGACCGGAGAGATCGCTGAGCCGGTCGGATGCCAGGATTTCGGCGGCGGCCGGCACCGGGCAGTCGACTCGGAACTTGACCTTCGACGGCGACGGTTTGGGCGCCATGTCCGGCACTTCGAAGGTGAAGTCCGACAGCGTGATCTTGCGGCCCGCCGGCGTGTCGGCGATGCCCTGGTTGATGGTCACGGTCGCGGTGCGGCCGGTGACCCTCGCCTTCAGGTCCGCATCATGCACCGCAGGCATCTTGTCCACCGGACGCACCGTGACTCCAGAGGCGACAATGTTGACCGAGAGGCCGTCATCCGGAATCGGCGGTCCCTTGCGGGACAGATTGTGCACCGGCGAGTTGACCCCGACATCGATGCGCTGGAGCGTGCCGCGGTCGATCCGTTCGAGCACCCATTCGCGCACCTCGGGCACGATGATGACCGGCCACATCCGCTTCAGGGCGGAGGCCGACATCGGCGTGCCGGCAAAACCGAGTTGCAACCGCGGCTCGCCGGAATAATCGATGCTGCCGGTACCGGCGACGCCGATCTCGCCATTGGAGATGTCGGCCTGGGTCAGCAGCACGCGCTTCTTGTCGGTATCGAACCGGAAACCGATGTTGATGCGATTGAAGATCAGCGGCGGCTCATTCTTGTCGGCGTCGGCCAGCACGATGGTGCCGCCCGACAGACCGGCCTGCCAGTCCGTGACATTGTCGTTCGGTGGTTCGAGATGGCCGAGCAGCGTGATGCGATTGGCGCCCGAGACGATCTTGATCGGCGCCAGCAGCACGCGCCGCCCTGAATCCCATTCGACGCTCATCTCGGCCGAATCTACCGGCATCGGATAGTCGGGCGTGTCGGTGTCGATGATGTTGCCGGCGCCGACATTGACCTTGCCGCGGAAGTAGGTCGGCAGGCCGTCGCGGCCGAGCTCGCCTTTCAATTCGCCCGATAACGGCAGGTCGGCGCTGTAGGTCAGGTCCTTGGTCCGGAGCGCGAGCAGGATGTTGCTGGTGGAAACCTTGTCGGCCTTGATGTCGACCGAGCGCACGCCGTTGGTCTGCGGCCCGATCACCATGCGCACCGACCAGGGCTTTGCGCCCTCCTCGCCGAAGCTGAGTGCAACGCCGCCGCCGCTCGGGCGCCGCAGGCTCAGGCTGATATTCTCAAAACTCCATTTGTTGCCGCGCTGCTGGTCGTCGACGACGAGATTGCCGTTCTTCAGGCCGATCTCGTTGAGGTTCTGGCCGTCGAGGCCGGTCAGGCTGAGACTGTCGAGCCAGTCGAGACCGGCGAGCAGTCCGCTCTGGGCCGATTCGGGCGTGGCCGCCGAGGGCCCGGAGGCAACCGGCGGCGACGGCACCGCGGGCGACGGTGCGGCGGGCACCGGACGCGGGAATGTCGGCGGCATGCCCGCCTCCCTCTTGGAGGCAACGCCGGTAGCAAGCGGCTTGGCGGTATCGCCGGTGGATACGGTCACATAGCCATCGGGCGTGATGCGGACCGACAGCTCCGCATCGACCAGGTTGAGGCTCTCCGCCCGCAACTGCCCCATCAGCAGCGCCGTGCCCGACAACCGCACCTCGGCCTTCGGCGCACTCGCCACGATCGCATGGTCGCGGTCGCGCACGATGATGTCCCGGATGCGCACCGCGATCCTGACGCGGCCGGCGCGCTCGATCTGGGTTCCACCGACCTCGACGGTGTTGCCGTGGCCGATATTTTCCTCGATCGCCGCGGCAAGCCACGGCGTCGCCATGTCGAAATTGATTGGACCGGCACCGAGCCGCCACCACAACGCGGCGAAGCAGGTCGCGAAGATCACGACGAGCACCGCGAGGACCAGACCGATGCGACGAATCCAGCGCCCGCCATTCAGCCAGCGCTGCATGCCGGAGCAGAAGTCGGTGAAGCGATGCAGGTTGCCGTTCGAACGCGACAGCAATTGCCGCGCACGGTGGCCCGCCGCCTCATCCTGCTCGTCCCACGCGGCGTCGTCTTCCCCTTGCGAGAAGTCAGCCCCGGCGCGCGGATTTGGACCCTGCGGCGACGTGTTCCTTGCCATTGCCTCTCGGTGCTGACGGCGAAGCTGATCGCCGCCATCAGGACGCCCGTCGATTCGTATCGAGCGCTCCTGTGCCGGCATCGCCGCCTATCCTCGCCTAATCATGTTACTCGCCGATGGCCCCAAGAACGGACCAAAAGAACGGACCAAACAACCCAAACAAAAGCCAATTCAGCAAGCGGACGGGTAACGCGTCGAATTCCTTGTCACCATACTCCGTGGCCATCAAACTTGCCCAGCGGCCGATGCGAATCCGGCCGCCGCGAATGAGACCCGCAATACCTCAATGGTTGAGCCTCGGAAAGCGACGAAAGGAAGGCGTATGTCCAAGAAAACGCGCAAGAAATCCTCCAACACAACCGGAAAGCGGGTCGCAACAAAGGTTGCGCGCGCCGCAAGCGCAAGCACTGGGAAGTCCGCGACCAAAACCCGCACAACCGCTGCGAAAGAGGCAGCCGCCAAAACAACCAAGACCAGGACCAGGACCGCGGCGGGTGTTCGAAGCAAAGCCTCGCACAAGGCTGCGTCGAAACCGTTAAAGCGTGAGCCGGCCGCGTCAGTGACCAAGCCGTCCGCCGTCACACTCGCGGAAGGCGCCGCGGCACCTGGCTTCAGCCTGCCGCGCGACGGCGGCGGCACTGTTTCGCTTAAGGATTTCGCCGGCAAGAAGCTGGTGCTTTTCTTCTATCCCCGCGCCGACACCCCTGGCTGCACCCGGGAGGCGATTGACTTCACCCGGCTCAAAAGCGAGTTCGCCGCGACGGGTGCCGAGGTGGTCGGCATATCCGCCGATACGGTTAAGGCGCAGGAGTCATTTCGAAACAAACACCAGCTGTCTGTGCCGCTGGTCTCCGACCCGGCCCATCAGATGCTGGAGGCGTATGGCGCCTGGGGCGAAAAATCCATGTATGGCAGGACCTTCATGGGAATTATTCGCACCACGGTTTTGGTCGATTCCGGCGGAAAAGTCGCCCGGATTTGGCGCCACGTGAAGGTCGACGGCCATGCCGAAGCGGTACTGGAGGCCGCCCGAGCGATCTGATCGGAGGGGTTCCGTTTCCTGAAAATTAACCATGGCGAGCTCAAATCGCCCCCGCAGATTAGCCGTACGGAGCTTGGTCCGACCGGCCGCGGGAGTACCGATGTCGAGCCGGTCCGGTCATCACCAGGAATACCAGAAACACCATCATCCGCAGGACCATGGCCGGACGCCCGCACGCCGTCCGGCAGCGCAGCACGCCGCTCCGGCCGCAGCGGTGGCGGCCTCCGGCGAGGGCTACACCATTGTCCATGCCGGCAAGCAGGTCCGGTTCGGGCCGGTCGTGTTCTGGATCGCGGTCGGCACCGTGGTCCTGCTCGGCATGTGGTCGGCGGCGACCGCGACCTATTTCGCATTCCGCGACGACGTCCTGACCCGGCTGATCGCCCGCCAGGCCGAGATGCAATACGCCTATGAGGACCGCATCTCCGAGCTGCGCGCCAAGGTCGATCGCACCACCAGCCGCCAGCTGCTCGACCAGGAGCAGTTCGACCAGAAGCTCGACCAGATCATGAAGCGGCAGTCGACGCTTGAATCGCGCGCCACCGCGCTCGGCGCAATGCCCGATGCCACCTCCACCGGATCGATCAAGCCGCAGGGCCGCGCCGAAACGTCGCCCTCCTCCGGCTCGCCAAAACCCTCGCCGATCAGCGACACCGTGATCTTCGTGGCGCCGCCGGATCGCGAGGCGCGGCTGGAATCGCGCGCACCGCTGATCGCCAAGGCGCAGCCGAACCAGTTCGCCAAGGCCCAGGGCGTCGACAACGTCCTGGTCCGTCTGCAGACCTCGCTTGACCAGGTCGAGCGGCGCCAGGTTGCCGCGCTGTCCTCGGTCGAGGACGGCATCGAATCGCGGGTGCGCCGGATGCGCGGCGTGATCTCCGATCTCGGCCTCAACATGGCGCAACTCGAAGCGGCGACGCCGCGCTCCGGCATGGGCGGGCCCTTTGTCCCTGTGAAACTCTCTGCCGACGCCGGCGCGTTCGAGCGCCAGCTCTATCGCATCAACATCAACCGCGCCCAGATGCAGCGGCTGAACCAGACGCTGGCGCTGGTGCCCTATCGCAAGCCCGTCGTCGGCGAAGTCGAGTTCACCAGCGGCTTCGGCGTGCGCTCGGATCCCTTCCTCGGCCGGCCGGCGATGCACACCGGCCTCGACTTCCGCGCCGCCCAGGGCGATCCGGTACGCGTCACCGCCAACGGCAAGGTGGTGTCGGCTGGCTGGGCCGGCGGTTATGGCCGCATGGTCGAGGTCGATCACGGCAACGGCCTTTCGACCCGCTACGGCCATCTCTCCGAGATCGGCGTCAAGGTCGGCGACACCGTCAAGATAGGCCAGGTGATCGGCGCCGTCGGCTCGACCGGCCGCTCCACCGGTCCGCATCTGCACTACGAAACCCGGATCGACGGCGAAGCCGTCGATCCGCAGAAATTCCTCCGCGCCGGCGTCCGGCTCAGCGCGGGCTAGCTCCGTCGCTCGACAGCGATCTGAACATCGGCGCAAGCGGCCCCGCTTGCGCCGATCTCGTTTGTGGCGTCAGCGCCGGCCGCCGCCCATGCCACCCGGGGGTCCGCCGCCACCGAATCCGCCGCCCGGCCCGCCACCGCCGAAAGGTCCACCACCTCCGCCGAATCCACCGCCGGGTGGCCCAAAGCCGCCGCCGGGCTCCGGACCGGTCGATCCACCCGTGGCCGGATTGGGCGCAGGACCGCCGCCTGGCGGCAGTCCGCCCGACGAACCCGGAGGCGCACCGCCGGGACCGCCACCAGGACCACCGCCGGGTCCACCGCGCCCGCCGGGACCATGTCCTGATCCGGGTCCGCCGCCACCGGATCCACGTCCGGGCGTGCCGGGGCTCCGTACCGAGGAGCCCGGGAACTTGCCAACCGACTGCACCGATTCGACGCGCAGCTCGCGCGTGCCAGACAGCTGCGCATTGACCACCACGCGCGTATCGGCCGCCGGCGAGAAGCGCGAATGATCGCGCGCGACGAAGCCGGAGCCGAGTTGCAGATCATTGCCGACCCGCCGCACATAGGCCTCGATCAGGAGCCGGTTGGCGCCGGCGAGATCGGAGAAATCGTCGGCCCGGCTGCGCGCGACCTGCATCACGCCCTGCGCGACCTGGCCCTCGGCATAGACGCGCTGGCCGGCGAGCGCGGCGTTGACGCCGGTCAGCTTGAGATCGCCGATGCGCAACGCCCCGGAGCTATCGCGCTCGAGTGGCCCGGTGACATGCGTCGCGGCGGCGCTGTGCTGCTGCACCAGGCTCGCGACGACGACGCCGTCGGTGCGGCGCAGCCCGAACACGGCGACATGGGCGCCCGGCTTCAGCCAGCTCTCGCTGCCGCTCCAGGCGACCTTCTGGCCGAGCACCGTCAGCTCGCCTGGCTTCATGTGCTCGACCGGCCCGGTCACCTCGCTCGCTACATCGATGCGTTTGGTCGACAGCGTGCCGCCGGCATCGCGCTGCGCCACCACGCGCGCGAGCTGTCCGATCCGCAGCGCTTTCGCGCTCGCCGCCTCGCCGTCGATCCGCACCGGCACGTCAGCCGCGTAGGCGACGCGCTCACCGTTGACATATATCGAGCCGAAACGCTGGATCACGCCGACGATGCCGGTGCCGCCGATGCCCTGATCCGAGCCGGTGATCCCGGTGCCGCCGATGCCCTGGTCGCTACCGCGCTTCTTGCCCTGCGCGCCCGCGAGCGACGTTCCGGCGAGCCAGAACGCTGCAAGCAGCGCGCGGCGCGAGATGACGGGCGGGCGCTTCATGACGCGCCGCCTTCGTCCGCATCGTCATCGACCGGGCCGTCCGGGCCTTCGCGATAGATGTAGATGCCGAAATTCCAGCGATAGTCGCCGCCCTTGTCCTTGGCCAAAGCGCGGTTGGCTTCGCGGTTGGCGACCTTCAGCGCCTCCATCGCGAGCTCACGCGAACGGCCCTCGAGCCGTTTCGCCAGCTTGGCCGACAGCCCGTCATAATGCACCGCGCGTTCGAGGAAGCGCGGCGTCGCCGACGACACGTTCATCTCGGCGGCCGCGACGTGGTCGTGCAGGTTGCGGCCGAGATAGTGCCATTTGCGGTCGTCGTCGCCATGCGGGACGAAGGCCTCCTCGACCAGCATGATCTCGTCATCGTCGTTGATGGTGACGAGCTTGCGGTCGAGCCATTCGTCCAGCACCGCGCGCGGCCGCACGTCCTTGGTGATCGATTCGACCAGCGACTCGAACGACGGCGCGCCGCCATCCGCGGTGCGCGGCAGCGGCAGCGGGTCGCCCTTCGCGTCGGTGAATTCGGGCGCGGCCAGCCAGCGCGCGATGATCGCGCTGGTGCGCGACAGCGTCGCCGGCACCGCGTTGACCGGCGCGCCGGCGCCGCGCAGCCGCGCCACCTCCTTGCGGTGGATGCCGGTCAGCAGGCTGACGCGGCTGTCGGTCTGCTCCTTGCCTTCGAGCGCGAAATCGTGCTCGGCGACGTTGACATAGAGCTCGCGCAACAGCTGGGTCAGCGCCGGAAACGTCATGCCGCCGCGGATGCAAAGTCGGACCAGCGGACGCAGCATCCGCGCCAGCGGCGAATGCAGCTTCGCTGCGGCAATCGGCGCTGACGATGCCGGTTTCGGCTTCGGGACTTTGGCATTCATGCCCAAGTTTTAGCCGTCCGTCGCGTGGGACACAATCCCACCCCACTTGACGTGTGACATTTTCCCACTTATGGGAAATAAAGTCACCTCCGGAGACAATGCGCGCTTGCGGGCGCTGACGTCACGGTCCGTGGCGCTGCGCCAGCGATACGGACCGCTCCATGACGCCTGCCCGATTCGACCTTGCGATCGCGGAAGCCTGCCGGGTCGCCCAGGTTCCATACGAGGAGTTCGTGGCGACGGTGATGGCGGGCAGCTATCCCTGCCTGCCGGGTGTTGTGCCCGGCTCGCCGCGCCGCTTCGACGAAACCGACCTGGTGGCGCTGTACATCTATGGCCGCCTGCTCGCCTTCGGTTTCGGCGCCTTGCGTGCCGGCGAATATGCCTGCCGCGCGCATGCCGGGCTCTCCGCCGAGCCGCGGGCGCTGTCGATCTCGATCGCGCTGACATCGGATGGCGGCAAGCGCGTCGTGATCGAACAGGACCTGCAGCGACCCGCGGCCGCGATGCTGCCCGAGCGGATCCATTTCGACATCGCCGCCATCCGCGGCCAGTTGCAGCCATCCGCCGCACGCAGCACGGCCGAGCCGGCCTGACGCCTGCTCCCAGCTCGTCGTGCCCGGGCATGACGATCAGTTGTCGCCTGCCGCACGCGATAGCTCTGCTCATTTCCTCGTCATTTCGCTCAGCTCGCGCCGTCGTGGCGCGACCGTGACGTCACGCGGTCGCGTCTCCCCTTCTTCAAAAAAAGTTATCCATCGCCACACGTGGGACATAATCCCACATTTTAGTTCGACGTCATTGACGTGTGAAGTTTTCCCACGTATCCAGAATCCATCCAGCAGGGAATCCGACGCAATGTCTCTTCGTTCGGTCCGCTACCCCGGTTCGCCTTGCGAACCCGGTCGGTTCGCCGCCACCACACTCCGCTTCACGCCGCAGGCGCCCTGCGGCCCGATCGAGCCGGTGTTTCCGGCGCTGCTGCGCTCTCTGGTGTTCTTCACCGCGCTAGCGCTGCCGTTCGTCGTCGCCCTGTTCGCAGCATGATCCGGATCGAGCCGCCCATGATTGTTGTCAACGCGCCGGTCCGGCGCCCCTCGGTGCTGCACATCTTCAAGGTCTACTACCCCGACCTGTTCGGCGGCACGTTGACGGTCATCCGCGACATCTGCGCCGGCCTGAAGGACACCTTCAACGCCGCGGCATTGGTCTGCTCGCGCTCCGGCGGCGAGCGGCAGATCGTGGTCAACGACGTCGCCGTCGAGCGCGTGCACTCGTTCGGCGACGTGCTGTCGCTGCCGGCCGCGCCGACCTATCCGTGGCGGCTGTGGCGCCGCATCGGCGAGCACGATCTGCTGGCGCTGCATGCCCCCTTCCCGCTCGCCGACCTCGTGTTCGCGCTCGGGCTCGGCCGTGCGCGTCCGCTGGTGGTGCACTGGCACGCCGATATCGTCTCGCACGCGGCCTTGCGGTTCCTCGTCGAACCGTTGATGCGGCGGACGCTGCGTCGCGCCGCTGCGATCATCGTCTCTGATCCGGTGCTGCTCGAGACCACGCCGCTGCTGCAGGAATTTTCCGACAAATGCCACGCCGTTCCATTTGGTGTGGACGTTGCGAAATATGACCGGCCGGCGGCCCAGCCGGATGACGTCAACGCGCGCGGCCGCCTGGTGCTCGCCTGCGGTCGGCTGGTGCCCTACAAGGGCTTTGACGTGCTGGTGCGCGCGGCGCACGCCCGCAATTTCGAGGTCTGGATCGTCGGCGAGGGCCGCGAACGCGAGAATCTGGAGCAGTTGATCCGCGACTACGGCCTGCAGGACCGCGTCCGCCTGCTCGGCTCGGTGTCCGAGAGCGAGCGCGTCAAGCTGATGCGCATCGCCGACGTCTTCGTGATGCCGTCGGTGACCAATGCAGAGACGTTCGGGCTGGTGCAGCTCGAGGCGATGGCCGCGAGCCGCCCCATCGTCAACACCGCGCTCGACACCGGCGTTCCGCATGTCGCCCGCCACGGCCTCGAGGCCATCACGGTGCCGCCGGGCGATCCCGCAGCGCTTGCCGACGCCGTCGAGACCCTGATCAACGATCCCGAGCGGCGCCGCCGCATGGGTCAGGCCGCGCGCCATCGCGCCATCACGAAATACTCAACCACAGCCTTCAAGGAGGGAGTCGAGACAGTGTACCGCAAGGTCGTTACCGACGAGGCCACCGCAAAGGACGCAGGTTCACCAGCCCCAGCCTCGCGTCCCCAAACGGCCGGTCTCGTCGGGGCGGTCCAGATCGCGGCAGCACTGGCCTGGTCCGACGTGCGCCATCGCTACGTCCGCTCCCTCCTTGGACCCTTCTGGATGTCGATCCAGATGGCCATCATGGTCGCCGTGCTCGGCTCGGTCATCGGCCATCTCTCCAACGCGAGCGCGCTGGCGCGGCTGCCGATGCTTGCGGCGAGCCTCACCGCCTGGACCTTTCTCAACAGCGTCGTGCTCGACGCCACCACCGCGTTGCAGAACTCGGCCAGCCTGATCAAGGATCGCGCGCTGCTACCGGTGGTGTTCCTGCTGCAATGTACCTTACGACAGGCGCTGTTCGCGGCCCACAATGCGGTCGTGCCGCTGATCCTCTGGCTCGCGCTGACGCCCCGCGATGTCGGCGGCGCCATCGCCGCCCTGCCCGGCCTTGCCCTCTACGTCGTCTGCACGCTGGCCCTGAGCCTCGTGCTCGGCGCGCTGGCAACACGTTATCGCGACATCAAGCCGATCATCGAATCCTCGCTGACCCTGGCATTCCTGGCCTCGCCGATCATCTGGACAGAGGAGATGATCGATCGCGGCTCCACGGTGATGCGGCTCAATCCGCTGACGCATCTGTTCGCGATCTGGCGCGATCCCTTAGCGACCGGTCACGTCGCGACGACCAGCGTGATCTACGTGCTCGCCTGCCTCGCTGTGCTCGCGGTCGCCGCGACCGTCACCGTCGCCCATCTGCGCAAAGCGGCGTTCTGGATCTAGGCATGGCAAGCATCCAGCTCCGCGACGTCTGCCTCGACTATCCGCTGTACGGCGCCTACGACTTCTCGCTGAAGCGCCGCGTGCTCGGGCGGCTGTTCCGCCAGGGCAGCGAGATGCGCACCATCCGCGCGATCGACAACATCTCGATCGATGCGAAAGCCGGCGCACGCATCGGCCTCGCCGGGCCGAATGGCTCCGGCAAGTCGACGCTGCTGCGGCTGATCGCCGGGGTCTTTCCGGCGACCAGCGGCCGGGTCGAGATTTCCGGCAACATCGTGCCGCTGCTTGGCTTAGGGGCCGGCGTCAACCTCGATTTCGTCGCCGCCGACAATATCAACCTGCTGCTGCGGATCTCGGGACGCAAGCCGACGCCGGCTATCCTCGACGGCATATGGGCCTTCACCGAACTGGAGGAACGCATGCAGCGGCTGCCGCTGCGCATGTTCTCCTCGGGCATGCTGATGCGCGTGCTGTTCGCGACCGCCACCGCCTTTCCCGCCGACATCCTGCTGCTCGACGAATGGCTCAGCGTGGTCGACGAGAATTTCTCGGCCAAGGCGGAGCAGCGGCTGCGCAAGATGGTCGAGACCGCGGCGATCGTGATCATCGCCTCGCACGACCATGCGCTGCTGCGCCGCACCTGCACCAGCATCATCAATCTCGATCACGGCCGCATCGCCAGCACCGTTGCGCTGGATGCTCCCGTCCCGCATCACCTCGAGCTCAGAGAAATCAGCGCATGACAAAGATCCTGGTCGTCAGCGAGGCGCTCGGCGAACCCAACCACAAGCGCGGCATCTTCCACTTCACGCGCGAATTGATCCGCTCGCTCGCCGGCGACGGACATCAATTGACGCTCGTCGTGGAGACCACGCGCCGCTATCGGAAACTGCGCCGCAGGCAGCAGCGGACGCGCTTGCTGCCCCAGGACTCACGGCTGATCGAGCTGCTCGCGCTCTATCGTTTCCTCGATGAAACTGACATGAACTCGCCGATCATGCGCGGCGGCCTGCGCCGCACCGTCGACTGGTTCAAGCACAAGCTCAAGGCGGCGACCTCGCTTGAATTCATCATCGCCTTCCTGCGCTCGGTTCGTCTGCTGCCTACCAGCGTCAAGCTGATCGAGAACCGGACCGAGGGCCTCGAATACATTCCGACCGATTTGCGCCATCTCGAATTGTTCGGCGATTTCCTGCTCGAGCCCGGCTTCTACAGCTATCAGGACACGTCGGCCTTGACCCGGCTGCCCCCGCCGCGGGTCGACGCGCGCGACTATGACGTCATTCTCATCGACACCCCGACCCGGGTTGCGATCAAGCGTCATCCGAGCGCCAAGGTGATCTGCGTGGTCCACGACCTGTTGCCGATCACCGATCTCAAGCTGGATGACATCGCGACCCGCCTGTTCCTGTCGCGGCTTCTAACCAGCGTGCATCAGGCCGACGAGCTCGCCTTCGTCTCGAACTACAGCATGAACCGCTTCCGCGCCCTGCTCCCGCAATATGCGCACATTCCGACGCGGGTGGTCTATCCGCGGACCTGTTTCGACGTGGCGGAAGCGCCGCTTGCGCCGGTGACCACCGCCGTTCCGGCACGGCCGAGCTTCGTCGTCATCGTCTCGAATGAGCCGCGCAAGAACCTCGCGGCCGTCATCCGCGCTTTCCGCAAGCTGCCGGAGGCTGATCTCATCGTGATCGGCTATGCCGGCGGCGCCAATCAGGCGCGCAACCAGCCGAAAAACGTCCGCTTCTCCGGCTATGTCGATGAGCACGAGAAGGTGGCGCTGATCGCGGGCGCGCATGGCCTGATCATGCCGAGCCTCGCTGAAGGCTTCGGCGTCCCGATCATCGAGGCATTTGCGGCGAATACCCCCGTACTGTGCTCCGATATTGCCGTGTTCCGCGAGGTCGCGGGCGAGCTTGCAGACTATTTCGATCCGTTCTCGACCGAATCGATCTGCGCCTCGGTGCGGCGCGTTCTGGCGCAGCAGGAGCAATGGCGCGAGCGGATCCGCGAGCGCCGGACCGAGCTCGCCGAGCGCTTCGGCCATCATACCCAGGCGCGCGACCTGCTGTCCCATCGGGCTGCCCCCGAAATCGCGGCCGCCGCCGCGGCGCTGTCCGCCGCGATGGTTACATTCCACAGCGCGACCGCACACGGCGTGTGACCGGTCATGACCACCGATTCCGACGCCATTGGTCTTGCCATCGAACCGCCGATGCGATGGCGCGACCGTGTCCGCGCCTGGCCCGGCTCGGTCGCCTACCTCCGCGCCACCGATACAATGATCGCGCTGGCCGCGGCGTCGCTGCCCTGGTCGACGACCGCGCTCGCCGTCTTCATGCTGCTGTGGCTTGTCGCGGTGCTCCCGACCATCGACTGGGAGCAATTCGTTCTCGATCTCGCACGGCCGTCCTTTGCGTTGCCGATCGCATTGGTCGCGCTCGCGCTGGTCGGCCTGGCCTGGTCGGAGGCCGACTGGACCGAACGGCTGCACGGCATCAAGCCGCTCAGCAAGCTGCTGCTGCTGCCGTTCCTGCTCGGCTACTTCCAGCGCTCGCAGCGCGGGCTCTGGGTCTTCATCGCCTTTCTGGCCTCGTGCACGCTGATGATGATCCTGTCCTGGATCGTGCTGGCGTTGCCGCAGCTCAAGCTCGCGCACACCGCGTCCGCAGGCGTGCCGGTCAAGAACTATGTCGACCAGAGCCAGGAATTCGCGCTGTGCGCCTTCGCGCTGGCGCTGCCGGCATTGACGGCGCTGCAGGCCCGGCAATGGCGCATCGCGGCAGGCTGCCTCGCGCTGATCCTGCTGTTCCTCGCCAACATGTTCTATGTCGTCTCGGCGCGGACCGCGCTGGTCTACATACCGGTGCTCCTGATCCTGTTCGCTTCGCTGCATTTGTCACGACGCGCCACGCGGCTCTTGTTCGCCGCTGTCGCCGCAGCGAGCCTTTTGGTCTGGACCACATCCCCCTATCTGCGCCAGCGTATCGCCGATGTCGGCATCGAGTATCGCGCGCACGACACCTCCGGCATCGCCTCCACCGCGCAGCGGCTGACCTATTGGCGGAAGTCGGTGAAATTCATCGCCGGGGCGCCATGGCTCGGGCACGGCACCGGCGCGATCAAGCACATGTTCACGCAGGATGCCGCCGGACAGACCGGCCTGCAGGCCGAGGTGATCAACAATCCGCACAACCAGACCTTCAATGTCGGAATCCAGTGGGGGCTTGCCGGCATCTTGTTGCTCTACGCCATGTGGTATAGCCACATCCGCCTGTTCACCGGCCGCGATCTCGTTAGCCGCGATCTCGTCACCTGGATCGGGCTTGCCGTCGTCGTGCAGAACATCACGAGCTCGCTGCTCAACTCGCATCTGTCCGATTTTCACGAAGGTTGGATGTACGTGATCGGCGTCGGCGTCGCCGGCGGCATGGCGGAGCGGGCGCGGCAGCCGGAGAAGATTTTGGCGAAAGGTGCCGCGGCAGAGGTCGTCGCATTGAAACGGTAGCCGCCGGAACGAATTGAATCCGACGAGAACGGATGCCGGACCGGCTAGCACGCGGGCTGCGGCAAAATCCAACCGGCAGCGGCAAATATTCCAGAAGTCACAATGAGTTCTCCAATGAAGAGACCGCCTCCGCCAACGACGGCTCGGGTTGCTCGGCTGGGGGGTGGTGGTAGTGACTACCCAGAATTAGCTGAGGGGTTCCGGATGGGACTTGTTGACGAGTTGAAAGCAGCCATCAAAACGCTCCAGGCGGAAAAGAAGACCCTTAGCCCGTCCTATTCGTGAGAGTGCGGCTTTTGGGCCCGATTGATGCGGCCGTACATCTGCTCTGACGAGGCGCACAGGATTGCCTTCGGCTTTTCACCGCCTGACGACCGGTACTTTGCAACGCGCTTGAGGTGTAGGTTGGGCGAACGGGGGGCGGACGCCCCGCCGGTCAAGGACCGAGCGGCAGCAGCGCGCCTGGCAAGCCGCGGATCAGGTCGGCTTCGGGACATGCCGCGGCAAACGCAAGGCGAATGCGGCTCGTGGTCTCGACGACACGGGCAGCGAGTTTCAAGAGACGAAGACGCAGCGTCGCGAACTCGGCTGTGGCCAATTCCCGGGCTTTGGGAAT
>NZ_KE384573.1:25486-26722 GCF_000426785.1 Bradyrhizobium sp. th-b2 | reverse complement strand
GCGCCTTCCGCAGTGTCCGCGCAGCGCCGGTCGGCAAGGCCCTGCTGATGCGGCTGTTCGGCTAGAGCGGCATGAATGAGGTGGGCCTGCAGCAGTCCCATCCGTCGTCATTCCCCGATGCGCAATTGCGCATCGGGGAATGACGACGGAGAGAGGCGACGCGTCAAGCCGCCGGCTTCGCCGCCTGGTCCTCGGTCGACAACAGATGCAGCAGCGCGCTCTTGATCGCGGCCTGCCGGGTCGGCGCGGTGATCTGGGCGCCGAGCAGGTCGGTGACATAGAACACGTCGCGGGCGCGCTCGCCGAAGGTCGCGACATGCGCCGAGGGCGATGTTGAGGTTGAGCTTCGAGATCGCGGTGGTGAGCTGATAGAGCAGGCCGGGGCGATCGAGGCCGGAGACCTCGATTGTGAATCGACCCTGAACATTGACCCCGCACGCGCGAAGTCAATCAAGCACTTGGGACGCCGATCGGCGTCCGGACCCCACGCCGATTCACATCCGACGGCACAAGCGCTACCGTCGTGCCGTTGGCGAGTTCAAAAGGGGGGCTTGACAATAAACTGCAATTAAAGGGCCGAATGACAAATGGCGGCCAACTCCTCTCAGTTCGCGTTCTATGGGCCTGTACGGCTTCGTACCCGATTCCGTGACAGCCGAGGCAAGACTCTATCGAGCTGAGCCATAGACCAGCATCTTACGCATCCCGACCTCTGCTATTTTCTATGGTCATCGAAGTGTGACCATCGATCGCGCACGGTTCGACGACGAGTGCTCGATGTTCACGCCAATGGCGCGAAACCAAATCGCAAACGCGAAGATCGCTAACAAGGCGACGGCCGCGATCGCTTCAGGGGGCGACATCCGCTTCATGGCGAGGGCCTCCGCGCGGGCAGAAAGACAGATCGATCCCGATAAGTTTACATGCCTCACCGACGGTTGCCGCCTACCGAAAAGGGTAGGCCACGCGGATGCGCAGATGTCTGCACATCCGGGCGGCCCACGTCATGAAATCAAAAAGGGGTTTGTACCGCTACTTCACCTTGCCGCCATCTCGCGCCGACGTCTGCGCAGACGCGATATCGTCTTCAAGGATAACCTGCGCACCCACAAGATCGACGGCGTTCGCCAGGCGATCGAAGCGGTCGGCGCCAAAGTGCGCTATTTGCCGGCCTACTCGCCGGACCTCAATCCGATCGAAATGGCATTCTCAAAGCTGAAGACGGCGCTGCGCAAG
>NZ_KE384573.1:5588-25476 GCF_000426785.1 Bradyrhizobium sp. th-b2 | reverse complement strand
ACCGACGGTTGCCGCCTACCGAAAAGGGTAGGCCACGCGGATGCGCAGATGTCTGCACATCCGGGCGGCCCACGTCATGAAATCAAAAAGGGGTTTGTACCGCTACTTCACCTTGCCGCCATCTCGCGCCGACGTCTGCGCAGACGCGATATCGTCTTCAAGGATAACCTGCGCACCCACAAGATCGACGGCGTTCGCCAGGCGATCGAAGCGGTCGGCGCCAAAGTGCGCTATTTGCCGGCCTACTCGCCGGACCTCAATCCGATCGAAATGGCATTCTCAAAGCTGAAGACGGCGCTGCGCAAGCGGGCCGCTCGCACCGTGACAACGCTGATGAAGTTGATCGGCAAGCTCATCAGGGCTGGATCATCCGGTGCAGCGTCCATGCTTCGCCGATGTAGACGTAGCGGACCACATCGCGCAGATCGAAGAAGACGCGCATCATCGCCGCCGCCATATCCTTGCCGAGAAAAGTCGGGTGCGGCTCGATCAGCGTCTCGCCATCGGATGTGATCGCGTGCCACATCGGCGCGATCTCGGCGCGCTTGGCGACGTGGGCCTCGCAAAATTGCGAGGCCCGGTCGAACATTATACGCAACTCTTTTTCGCTCATGCTTCGACTCCGTAGGCGGTGCCAAGCGTGCGCGCCAAGGCGATCACGGCGCGGCGGTGCGTCTGATCGAGCCGCAGCATCGCCTCGTTGATCTCGACGCCATCCTTGGTTGCCAAGAAGCCCGCGAGCTTCGTCACCGTCGGCGGCTTTTTGCTGCCGACCAGATCGCCCATGAAGAACGACACGTCGCTTTCGAGCACGGTGGCGATCTGCTGCAGGCGTCCCGTGCTGACGCGGTTGACGCCCTTCTCGTATTTCTGGACCTGCTGAAAACTGACGCCCAGCTTATCGGCCAGCTCGGATTGGCTGATATGCAATTCCAGTCTGCGTTGCCGCAGCCGGTTGCCGATGATCTTGTCGATCCCGGTGACCGTGCGCGGGTGGGTTTTGCGTGCTGGCATCTACTTTCTCCTTGAGTGACCGTTGGTACGCTTCTTCGGTTTGGATTGCGCTTTGCGCTCTTGCCGCGCCAGCCAATCGGCGGCCACCTTGCGCTCGGACTCGACGTCGATCTCCTTTTTCTTGACGAACTCTTCCTCGTAACCGAGCGAGGTGATCACGGCGGCGATGGTCGCATGCTGCGGCGATCTCGTCGTGCCGTTGAACCAATTGTCGAGCGTCGAAGTCGAGACGCCCGAGATTTCGTGAACGATCTTCAGCTTCTTGATCAAACCCTCGTCCTGTATCAGCGTGCGCATCTTGTCGATGACCGGATTTTTGTCGATGTAGGAGTACGTCCGGTAAGTTCGCATAAACCCCCTAGCCATTGTGCGCTGCTCCCATCATCTCGATCTTATGTCCTTTCGCCGTCAGCTCGTAGCCGCTGCCGTTCTTCTTGATCAGACCGCCGCGCTTGGCGCGGTCCAGCACACCTGCAACACTCTTCGGCGACATGCCCTTCGCCGCCATGTGCTTGCGCAGATCGGCAGGCGACACCGGGCCTGCTTCAAGCGCAGCACGCAGCAAGATGTTGCCTGAGCCGGGAGAGGCGCGGCCCACAGGCCCATGCTTCACATCAGGAGCTGGCAGCGCAGGCACTGCGCCGCCGAGCTGAGCCCGCGCCTGGGCGGTGAGTTGGTGCACGCCCTTATTCGCACCAGCTTCAGCAAGGCCTTTCTTGCGCAGCTGATGCACAGCCCCGTAAGCGCGCGTCTTGTTTCCGCCGAGTGCGGCGCTGATCTCGCTGATGTGCTTCGGCCCCTCCAACAACAGCTTGACGGTGAGCTCCTCAGCGCTCTCGCCGTTGCGAGCCTTCGCAGCTGCTTCCTCTAGCTGCTTCCGTCCAGCTCCTTGACCGCCGTGGCCGAGGTCGAGATGCAGGTCTACTATTCCGGGCATGTCATTTAGTTTGCGCAGCACGGGGCCGAGCGCGATCTCTTCTACTTCGAGTCTGATAGGAAACGTTTTAGGCATCGCTTTGATCACCTTTGCGTTGATCAGGTTTCAGGTCGGCGATGTGAGATTGGGGCAGAAGGGTAGAGGCAGCTTGAGATGCCGCACGAGTTTTTCCTCGCCTTTGTCGCACACACTTTTTGCCCAAGAGCGTCTCGTGCTGCCCCAGCGAGAACGAGACCGACCCCGAGGAGCTGTTAAAATAAGTGACACCGTGGCGGTTGTATAGCGGAGCAAAATATCGTCGGTCGTGGGCGAGTACACACTGCCACCAATGCGTGATTTCAAAAAACGAGCCCCGCCGAAGCGGGGCCACGGTTAGGGAGAATATGCGGTTTGTGACAGGCGTCATCCCGGTGCCGCAGCTCTCATGAGCTTGCTGCTTTCAGCGCGTCGATCTCCGCGCGCAGCTCATCGTTCTGCGTCGATAGCCGCTGCACCGCCGACCACAGTGTCGTCAGCATGTAGCGGTCGTTGATCGCCTTGATCGACATCTCCTCTTCGCCGAGCGCTTCGGCTTCCTTGCTGTCCAGCTCCGGGATGTCGATGTGCTTGAGCGCCGCGCGCATCACACGGTCCACAGCCGGGATGCCAATGTCGCGAACGGCAATCGGCACGAGCAGTTCGACATCCTGTGCAGTCCAGCCGTACAGCGTTTCGTTGGCGACATCACCGCGCCCGAAAAACATCTCGCGCGCCGCTGGGTTCGCTGGCGTGAATTCGTTCACCGGCAGCGCATTGACGATGGCGAGCGCGGCAGCGGGATCAGTCTGTCTGGTGACGCTCTTGACGCGGGCATCCGATGTTTGCCAAGCGCCTGCAGCAAGGAAAGCGCCGGTGTTGCCGTAGAACGAATAGGTGGTGCCGGACAGGTTCTCGCCGCTCATGCCGTAGAGGCTGGTGCCGTTCGCCCATCCGACGACCCCGGCGAAGCCCGGCCCACTGGCTCGAAAATCGGCGGCATAGCTTGCGGTTGCGCCCGTCACGTTAAACGCGGTCACATTGGTGGCGGACGGCTGGTTGATCGTCAGCCCGCCAGTGTTCTGAAAGACCGCCCTGACGGTGCCAGAGAAGCAGATGTTGATCGGTATCGTGCCATTGCTCAGATTGATGTTGTAGCCGCTCGCATCGACGCCAAGCGATCCGTAGGTCACGCCACCTGTACGGTAAAGCGTGATGGCACCGAAACCATTGTCGCCGGTCATGGCAATCGACTTCGGCTGCCACTGGCCCTGCTGCGTCAGCGTCGCGGTCGTATTCAGCGTCATCAGACCGCCAGCGGCGACCGAAGCGGGTGACGCAAAGAAATTCAGATTGCCTGTCGGTGGATCATCAATGATCGCGACACCATAACCGGCGCTCTGCGCTAACCATTGCGAGCCATCGGCGCTCACGAAGACATTGAACCCCAAGCTGGCATCAATCGACATTGAATAGCTGCCGACAGACGCGGGGTAGGCCGGTGCAGGTCGCACTGAGCCGACGCGCAGCGCGCCGGTCATTCGGTCGCCCGCCTTGATGACACGCGAGGTGTCGGATGGGTGAACGTGATCCTCGCGCGAGAAGTTACCCGAGACGCCGACAGCGCCGACGCTGGCCATGATCGGCGTAGCGGTGCCTGGACTGCCTGCACCGGGCACGCCTTGAACGCCCTGCGGGCCTTGCGGACCAACCAGCGACGTGCCTGACGGCCACGCGCCGCCAGCCTTCGGCCCATAGATGAAGTTGGTTGCGGTGTTGATGTAGAAGTTGCCGTTGACGCCGATCCCGGCAGTCGGCGCAACGGTGCCGTACAGCACGGTGTTGCCATCGACGCCCGGATTGCCCTGCGGCCCTTGCACGCCCTGCGCGCCTTGCGGGCCGGTATTGCCGATCACGCCTTGCGGGCCGGTATTGCCCTGCACGCCCTGCGGCCCCGGCGGCCCCGGCACTGTCGAGGCTGCGCCGGTCGGGCCGACAGGGCCTTCCGGGCCGACAGGGCCTTGGATGCCTTGCGCGCCCTGCGGCCCCTGCGGGCCTGTCAGGAGCACAGGCGCAGGCCAGATGCCGCCTTCCTTCGGCCCGTAGAATTGATGGGTCTCCTCGTTGTAGTAGAAGTCGCCATCGACGCCGAGCGAGCTGGTGGGATCGCTGGTGCCGCTCAGCACCGAATTGCCGCGCGCTCCAGGCGGGCCCTGATCGGGTGAGATGATGATCGCAACATCGTCCTGAATGATCTCGACCTCGCCGGTCACATCCAGCGTCTGCGTGATCGAAAAGTCGTTCATCGCGATGGTCCGGGGTTGACGGTGAGCACGCCAGACCAGAGCTGCTGCTTGACGCCGTTCAGCGTCATCACCAGCGACTGGTCATAGGGGCCGATGGTCATCTCCAGCAGCCGCTCGCGCGTGATCAGCACGGTGAAGCTGCCGCCCGGTCCATCGGCGATGTCGATCTCTCCGGTGTCGGTCGAGAGCGTTAGGAAGGCGGTCGCATCCTGCGCATGCCTGCGCGCCTTCATCACGAACGCTGCGCCGGTCAGGTCGATGGGCTCACCGCTGAGCGTGCGATAGAGGAAGCTGCGGAAGAAGTCCGCATCGTTCGCAACGGTGATGTTGACCGTGGCCATCGCTCAGAATCCCTGATAGGCCGCGTCGATTGCCGCCAGCGTTGTGATGCTGCCGCCCGAGATGCCCGCGCTGGTCTGCTCAAAGGCCATGTAACACTGGTTGGTGTGCTCGGCGACCTTGGCCGACATCTGGATCATGGTCGGGGCATCGACATCGTAGAACAGCCCATCCGAGCCGAACCACTTCGTGGTGTAGGTGCTGTCGGCCAGAGCCAAGGCACGACCATCGGAGATCAGGCCGCGCGAGCGATCATCGGTCTTGACCGGGATGCCCGCCGCCGTCATGCCGCCGTTGACCTTGTTGAGGCGCGCGGTGCCGTTGTAGTTCTGCAGTTGCGCCTTGCTGTACTGGCCTGCCGCAGGCTGCGAGAAGTTCGCGCCGTCCCATAGATACAGCGGCAGGAAGTCGCTGACATAGTGGTAGATGTCGGCTTCATCCGGCACCGAAGGCGCGTCAGCCATGCCGTTGCTCGTGAGCCACGCCGCATAATCGCTGTCGCTGGTCGGCACATAGATGTTGCGCGCCGACGAAAGCACGTTGGCTGCATCGCCCGCGACGTGCCAATACCAATCTTTCGGGTTGAACATCGAAGCGCTCCCTTAATTGTACTGGCCGCCGCTTGTGAGGACGCCCGGTTGGTTGCCGGGGAAGTAGCTCGCGCCAGACCCCTGCGTGTTGATGACGCCGTTGAGGGCGGCGAAATACTTCTGGCCGGTGACGAAGCCTGCGCCGGGGAAGGTCGGTGCGCCTGGCACCGGCACCGCAATCGATCCGTTCGAACTGGCGACGGCAATCGCCGCCGTGACGTTCATTGAACCGGCGAAGTTGAACACTGAACCCTGCTGCAGGCCGATGAAGCCACTGAAGAAGGCCGCGAAGAGTTCCTGACAGGAGCTGCCCGTGTTGAAGGTGTGGCTGCCGGGATAGAGATAGCCGCCATACGCTTCGAAAATATAACCGGCAGTCGCGCCCTGCGATGCCGTGTTGATCGTGGCGATCGAGCCGCCGCTTGATGCGGCGAAATTGCACGGCGGGCCTTGGCCGGTGCCGGTCTGGGTGCAGAGATCGCGCACCACCATGTTGTTGGCGCTGGTGCAGAGGAAGGTGTGCTGGTTGTTGGCTCCCATCACGAAGGTCTGGGTTGGACCGGCACCCTTGACGATGATCGACGGGCCAATCACGTTCGGCGTCACGCACGGCTCATTGAAGGTGCCAGCCGACAGATTGATGGTCATCGTGTAGACCGAAGGCCCGTACTTGAACGTCTCCTGCATCGCGCGAACGATGGTCCTGAACGGGCCGTGCGGCGCGGCGACAACCGCCTGCGAGCCATCGTACAGCGCGTCGTCGCCGGTCACTGGGTTGACGTAAAGATTGGTGTTGGCGGCGAGGATCGGCACGAAGGCCGCAGGCGCGAACGATGCGCCGTACAGCTCGAAATTTCCGTGCGGTCCATTGTAGACAAGCAGCGCCCAGTAGCCACCCGGAAGATCACCGGCCTGCAGCGCAGGGCCGCCGCGCCGCACGATGTTCTTGCCGCTCAACCCGTTGATCGAAAGCACCGCAGGGCCGGTGTTGGTGATCGCGACCCGCACCCAGACGAACATGCCGTCGATGTACGCGGTCAGCGCCGGGGTCAGCGCAATCGAAAGAATGTTCACCGCGCCGCTGTCGATGCCTCTGATCACGCCAGCGGATTGCACCGACTTCGATGTCTGGTGCAGGTCCGCATTGTCAGGCACCAGCCCCGCATCGGTGAAGAAGTTGACCAGCTCGCGCTGCGGATACTCAATCGAAGCCGCTGGCGGGATCGAGCCCATCTGCCCGGTGGAGGGATCGCCGTTGATGTACGGGCCGTTCGGATCGCTCACGCCATATGGTGCGTTGTACTTCATTTGCTTTCCCCGCCGCTATGGCGTCCCAGCCATCGGATCGCCCGGATCGCTGAGACCGGAATAGTCGAAGATGATCTGCGTGTGCGCTGGCTTCCAACGGTTGAGCAGGCACTCAAGGTCATCGGCCAGCTTGATGCGCAGATGAGGATCGGCGCCGCACTGGCTCGATGCGCAGCGAAACCAGACGAGGCCCGCCTGATGCACATGCACCGTCCAATAGAAGCGGTTGGTGTCGGGGCCGAGCCCGTAGTATGACCATTCCGACAGCTCGCCGAGCGCGACGTTCTCGCCGTCCGGATTTTTGATCGGCTGGCCCCACTCGTTGTACATCGGGTTGGAGCCGTCGCCGTGAACGCGATTGTCCCCGACGCGGTCGAGGCCGACCACGAAGGTCCGGTATTCGGTGATCGTGACCGAGTAGCCGATCTGCGCGGCGATGCCGATGAAGAACTCGCGCGACTGCGCGCCCTGCATCGTCATGCGCATGATCAGCGCCTGCTGCCGCTCTGCGATACTTTGCGGGCTTTGATAGCAGGGATCGGGCAGGCCCCAGTTGCGCTCCCAGTCCCGCAGCAGCTCGACGGTCTGGCGCGGATCGCTCTCGCGCTCCAGCAGATCGGCGGCGCGGCCATCCACGAAGCCCCAGTAATCGCACAGGCCGGTGATCCCGCGCACCGTAGTGCTGTCAGGCGCGTGCCTCGGCCATGCTTGGCCCTGCGGCAGCAACGCGAGATAGGCCTCGGTGTAGTCGCTGCCGCTGCGCCGGATGTGACGGTCGCTCATCAGACGTAACTGATGGTGCCGAGCACCGCCATGCTACCGACCGATGCCATCACGTAGTCGCTGGTGGAGACCAGCCGGAAGGACTGCACATGCGGGGCGCTCATGATGGCGAAGCTGACCCACGCCGCGAAGATGGTTTGTCCAGGCGCGGCTTTCAGGAACAGCATGCCGCGAATGCTGGCCTCGATCTCGGCCTTGGCTTCATCGGTGTCAGGCATCAGCTCGGCAATGTTGACATCAATGAACTGCTTGATCGGCGCGACCACGTAGCAATCCTTGACGGTGACCGGGCGCATCTTGTCGATGTAGTCGGCAACCCGCTGGATATCGTCAGGCTGCGGCCAGCCGTCGTCATCGGGATAGAGATCGTCCATCAGGAAGCGCACGGTGATGGTGCCGACGCCTTGCTCTGGCGCGGCCCATGCGCGCGTCACGCCGGGGACCGCAAGCGCCCATTGCTCATAGTCGGCGATGCTGCCGCCCATCGGCGGGTTCTGGATGCGGTGCAGGATGCGGGATCGCAGCTGCGCATCGGTCTCGATGTCGGTGCCGCCGCTGACGTGGATGGTCGAGGCCGAGCCGACGCTATTGACGGGCGGCACGATGATCAGCGAGGAGCCATCGGGAATATTGCCGAGCGTGCCGGAATCGAGCGCGCGGATGTTGGCGACGACAGGCGCGGCGACCGAGACGGTGATGTCCTCCAGAGTCTCGAAGGTCAGGCTCTGGTTCGGCGAGTCGGTATTGGCAGGCATGCCGAATCCGCTCTGCAGCTGCGTGAAGGCTGGCAGCACGGTGCCATTGGTGGTGCCGATGATGTTGGCGGTGCCGGTCGCCAGCGCGGGCATCTTACGGCCTGTCGATCCATCGGAATTGACCAGCCAGATATCGCCATGGCGGTCGAGCCATTCGGTCTCGGCTGTGTCAGGCAGCAGCTGCAGCGAGAGCCAGTCGATATACTGCAGGGTCAGATGGCAGAGCGCGCCCTGGTTGTCCGATAGCACGCGCAGCACGCTGTTGGGCACATTGGCATCGGCTCCAGGCAGCGATGCATTCACGGCATCGCGCACCAGCGAGCGGACTTCTCGCAGTGTTGGTGTTGACCAAGGCATCCGCTACGGCCCCATCGCGTCCCAGAGCACCTCGTAACGCAGATCAATCGGCTGCGCGGGTCCTCGATAAACTCTCAGCAGTGCGTCGATGCGTTGCGTGTCCACGCGGTTCACCCAGACATCGAAGCTGGAGCAAACCTTGCGATCCACGAATGGCTGCATGGCGACGCGAATGTAGTTCTCGACCATCATCACGGTGGAGCCCTCGCGCGCCGATGCCGGGTTGATCTTGGCGCGGCGCAGCAGCCACAGCTTCGAGCCGATGGGCCAGCCGTTCCAGATCAGCTCGGCGTCGAGATCGCCCCACCAGCCGCAGCGATCGTTGCTGTCAGGATCGGGCAGCACATCATCAGGCGCGGCCAGCGCGTTGGTGCCGAGCGCAACGCAGACCGCTGTCGCCAACGCCTGCGAGTCGTCCAGCGTGCCATCGGGCAGCAGCAGCCAGTCCAGCGTGACGGAATATTTCGGAAAGATATTGTTCTGGACCAGCCGGATGTCGGGGACATTCGCGGCGCTGCTCATCGCTCACCCGACCTTGGCGTAGACGTTGACCGAGAGTCCTGCGTCGGTGCCGACGCGCCCGAAAGTGGCTTCGCCTTTCTTGGCCCCGAGGTAGACCTCGCCGCCGACGACATGCACATAGATTTTTCCGTCATCGAGCATCAGGTGCGCTTCCTTGCCCGCGAGGCGCGTGGCTCCAGCGGTGACATCGACAAAGCGGCTGGCCTTCTGGTTGTCCTTCTTGAGCGATTCCTGCCCGCGCTTTTGCTGGCCGCCCTGCGATCCGCCAGCGCTGCCATCGAGCGCCTGCACGCCCGCGCCACCGCTGCTCTGGCTGGAATTGCCTTCGCTGTCCTGATCGACCAGCGCCATGCGCACGGTCTTGTTCTGCGGCGCGCTCCAGAATCCACCATCCTGCGTCATGTGGAATTGCTGCTTGTCGCCGCGCCCGCGAAACATCGCGGTGTCGCCTTTGTCCAGCTTGTAGAGCCGATGCCGCCGATCATCCATCGGGCCCGATGCCGGGAAGGATCGGTTGCCGCCCATGAATCCGATGAAGGTCTCGGCGCTCGCGGTGATCTTGCCGTCCTGCCCCTTCTCGGCATCAAACACCACGCTGGTGAAACCATAATTCTGCGCGGCCTCGATCTCGGAGCGGGTCTCGTTGGCCATAAAGTTGCCGCCCATCTCCTGCATCAGCTTGGTGTCGTCCACCTTATCGACGACGCTGCGCGCCCCGCCTGCGGTATAGGCGCGGATCGAAGTATTAAGCGGCGTGGCCCGGTGCATAGTCTGCTCCTCTAGCCGGGGTTGAAGTTCGCGCGATCTCGCAGCAGCTCGGGGTTCACCAGATCGAGCGTGGTCAGCGTCCCGGTATTGTTGTCCTGGGTGAATGTGCAGTTCTGAATTTTCATATTGTTGTTCAGCATCGCCATCGGCGAGTAGACGAAGACATCATCGCCTGCGCGCCAGAGGCTGGAGCCATCGCGCAGCCAGCCTTGCACCACGATGGTTGCCTGAATCGTGGTGCCTTCATGCCAGACGCTT
This sequence comes from Bradyrhizobium sp. th-b2, assembly GCF_000426785.1. Lineage (NCBI taxonomy): Bacteria > Pseudomonadati > Pseudomonadota > Alphaproteobacteria > Hyphomicrobiales > Nitrobacteraceae > Bradyrhizobium > Bradyrhizobium sp. th-b2. The sequence continues at coordinate 15,524 of NZ_KE384573.1, read as the reverse complement.
TCGTTCTTCGCGCGGGCCTGTATCTCGGCCTGCGTCTTCACCGGCTGCTCGGCGGCAGTGATCAGCTTGCTGAACACCGGGGATGAGCCGCCGACCTTGCCGGTCAGCTCGCTGGCGGCAGTGCCTGAATTGTCGTCGCTGGCTGGTGCCTGCCCATCGACCCGATATTCGGTATAGGTATGCTCGTGCGTGATCACGCACTGGCATGATTTGATGTTCTGGCCTTCCACCAGCTGGGCCACGACAGCCCCGGAATGATCGCCGATCAGCAGGAAGTTGCCCTGACTATCCGAGCCCATCACCACGCCGCGAGGTCGCGCGATGCGTTCAAGGAAGTCCCAGACCAGCTCGCCCTTTTCGTTCTGCAGCTTGTCGAACGGCGTCATGTCGGGCAAGCCGATCACTTTCAGCCCGACGCCATAGGAGGAGATCACCTCCTGCGCCACCTGCACGATGTTCTTCTTGTCGAAGTTGCCGGTCTTGGTATCAACGCTTGAGCGCGCCGCCCAGGCGGTGGCGCTCTTGCCGATCAGCATCACGCCGTGCGCGTGCGCGTCATAGGCGACCTGTCGCGTCTCGATGTAGCCGCTGACCGCGCGCTGCCCAGCCAGATCGATGGTGCATTGATCACCCGGCTTGAACTGCAGCTTTGCGATCAGCGGGAAGGGCCCGCCCTTCTTGTTGATGATCGGGTCGCGCTCGGCTGCAGTGAAGCGGAAATAGGTGAAGCTGTCGGCCCAGCGGTGCTGCACCCAGACCGATTCCCAGTCTTCGAACTTCTGGCCGTTGACTTCAAGAACGGCGACTTCTTGCGGTTTCGGCATGATGATCAGGCCGACAGCGCTTGGCCGCTCGGCTGGCAGAAAGCCGGATGCACGACCTTGTTCTCGGCGCGCAGCTCATCGCTGCGCGAGGCGTCGGCATAGAGTTTGTAAGCCATCACCAGACTCGGCAGCGGCTCGTAAAATCTGAAGTTGACCACGCGCGGCAGCGGTCGCGCGGTCGCTGCCAGATGCTGAGTGACGGCACCATGCAGCGCCACCAGCATCTGGAAAGTCATCTGGTCCATATCGTCGGCGGCGATCTCCTCGGCGTCCTGGAACGGCTGCTGCAGCTGCTGCTTGATCGCGGTGACATCCTGTCGGCTGACAAAGGTCATGCTGGCGATGATGCGGCACTGCGCGGCGAGGCAAAGCCGGATGCCCGCGTCCATCACCAGCGCGCCGCCCAGCGTTACCGGGGCCTCGCCCTCGATCTGCTGGCGGACATACTCCAGCTGCTGCGCCTTCGCGCCAGCCTGCCGCGCCAGCTCGAAGCATTCATCGAGCGGCGGGCCCAGCGCGTCATCGATGCAAAGTTTGTAAGCGTTTGCCCGCGTGTCGCTGATGGCGGTGCGGGCTTCTGATCCGGCGCGGCCCTGCGATGGCACGGTGCCAAGCAGATTGGTCAGCATCCGGTCAACTATCGGTGCGGCTTCATTGGCGTCGAGCCGCTTCATCGGTTGAGCCCAATCGCTGGCGGCAGCGGCAGAGCTGACAGCGAGCGCAGCACCTGAGATCGCAGCGCCTCGCTGGTCTGCACAATCGCGGTGGCAGTGGCGGCGGCTGGCGCAAAGGTCTGCGGATCGAGCCCGTACTCCATGAACGTCATGTCGATCACGCAATAGCCGCCGAAGCGCTCCTCTTCGGTCAGGCGATAGCGCGGGCAGACCACCAGCTGCGAGGCCTGCGTCGGCAGCTGCAGCGTGCCTGGACCTTCGGCCTCCAACTGCCTGACCAGCTGATCGCGCGGCTGGCGGTAGTCGCGCTGATAGAGCGAGTCGCCGCTGTCGTAGGGAAACACGATGCAGTAGCCGCGCACGTTGAACTCGCGCGCAGCTCGGCCCATGTCCTCGGCATAGGGCAGGTCCTTTTTCGGGAACTGATGCTGCACGATCCTGCGCCCGCTCTCGCGCCCGTTGGCCTCGCAATGGAAGCGAGCGCCATTGAACGAGGCGGGCATCAGGCTTTGCCGCCACAGCGCGGGCAGATCGAAAATGTTGCTCATATCGGCGGGCTCTCCATTCCCGGCCCTCGGCGCGCGGGCTCCATCTGCGTCTGGCGATTGATCTCGACATTCTTGAACAGGCCGCCGCCTTCAGCGCCGACGCTGGTGCCCTTCGGCGCGTTGACATCGACACTGATCTTGCCGGTGCCTTCGACCTTGGTGGATGCGGCCTGCGTCTTGTCGATCTGCTGGCGATCCCGAACCGCCAGCGCGGCGCGCTTCGCGGTCAAGCCTTCGTCGGCTTCCTTGTGGCCCGGATTGACTTCGCCATGTCCGAAGATCGGCGTGTTCGGATATCGCAACGCCATAAACTTCGCATAGGCCTGCGCCTGCTGCGGCGTGACATCCTTGTCGTCCTTGGCGATGATCTCCATGCCGACGACATTGCGGTTCGAGAGGCCTGCACCCTTGCCCCAGCCGGTTCTCATGTGCGACGCGCCGGGGCTGCCGGTCTGGACGATGTTGCCTTCGCGATCCATCACATACTGAACGCCGAGGCCGCGCTGGCGCAGCGTGTTCTGCACGCCCGCAACGCTGCCGCGCCCGCCAGTATGATGGGTGATGAAGGCTGCAGGATCACTGCCGCCGACTGCGCTCACTCTCGGCGGCAGATCGCCCGCTGGTGTGTCGCCAGCGCCAGCGCCGCTACCTGGGCCAGCGGTCTGCCCGTTCGGTGCTGGACCTCCCGGCAATCCCTCGCGCGGCCCGACGCCGACGCGTGCTGCACCGTGGTACGGACGCCAGCCGGTCTTCCCCACATTCGACAGCGCGTAGTCGATGGTCGCTTTCTCGTTCGCCGGATCGAGCGGATCGAGGCCGGTCTTTTTCTGAAACTCGTTGCCGAGCCCGCCGCCTGTATAGAGCTGGAATGCACCGCCGGACTTGCCGCGATCACCGAGGAAGGTCCGCAGGCCTTCCGACTTCGCCACGCGAACCGCTGTATCGGGATCGACGCCATACTTCTTTGCGGTCTCGCGGATATAGGGCTCCATCCCGCGCGGATCGTCGCCCTTGCCGAGCGAGATCGGTCCCTTGGTGTTCGGCGTGCCGCCACCGCCGCCGCCATGCGCTGGTGTCGATCCTGCGCCTGCGCCCGAGCCTGCACCGACATCGCTGCCATAGGGCGCGCTCCGGCCGAGGTCGGCATAGCCGCCGCCGCCGAAGGGGCGGCCCATGCCGCCGCCACCGCGCGGCCCAAAGGGCCCGCCGCCGCCCGGACTGTAGGCTGCAGGGATGATGCCGCCGCCGCCAGCGCCGCCACCGAATCCGGTCGGCTGGTAGCCGCCGCCGCGCAGCAGCTCGGTCAGCTGCTTGGTGGCCTCGGTGTTCTTCTCCAGCTCCTGCGGGACGCGATCTTTCCATCGATCCTCGAATGACCTTCCGCCGCCGCCGATGCCGAACTTGTCGAACTTTTCCTGAATGCTCTCCTTGGCCTTGTCGGGCCGCAGCAGGTGCTCCTCCTGCACTTGTGTGATCTTCTTGGTGAGGGAATCGAGCGCGCCCTCGGCCAGCTTCAGCGCGGTGATCAGGTACGGGATGAAGGGCTGCTTCATCGACTCGACCAGATCGTCGTACTTCTTGGTGACCTGTCCCCACTGGTTGGCCAGCGCCACCGCGTTGGCCTGTCGCGCATCGGCGAGTTTCTGCTCCTCGGCGCTCAGCTTGGTGAGCGCGCCAGCCGCAGCCAGCTGCGCGTTGTAGCCCTGCAGCTGCCAGAAATTGTTGCGGCGGTTGGCGGCTTCCTGCTCGCTGGCTCCCGCCCTGATGGCGTTGCGATAGACCTGCTCGCCCCCCTCGCGGATGATGTTGAGCTGGGTGGTGATGTCCTTCGCATGCGTCAGGCGGTCGAGATAGGCCTGCATGTTGGCGACCGACTGCGCATCGGGCCCTGCGTTCTTCAGCAGCTCCAGCCGCAGCTGACTGCCTTGGCGCTGCAGGTCCGCGATCTTCGCCGACACCGCGCTCACCGAATTGGCGGCGGTCTCGCCCGAGATGCCGAAGGCCTTCAGCTGCTCGATGACATCCTTGTATTGCGAGGGGCTCACGCCGATCTGTTTCGCCTGCTGGTTCAGCGTCCTGATCTTCTCGGCATATTCGACCAGCGCCTTGCTCTGCCGCATGATCTCGAAGCCGAACAGCGCGAGCCCCGCGGCGCCAGCGGCCAGCCCGCCGCGTAGCATGCCGAGCCCCTTGAAGGTCTCGCCGATCTCGTTGCCGAGGCCCTTAATCTTTTGCTGCAGCTCGCCGGTTTCGCGCTTGAACTTTTCGAGATGCTGCTGACCAGCGCCGCTGCCGAGCAGCTTGACCTCTTCATTGAGTTTCGTCAGCCCAGCCGAAGCGTTGTCGGCCAGCGTAACTGTTAGGCGCAGCTCTTCCTGTTCAGTGGCCATCAGTCATCATCATCTGCTGCTGCCTGCTGCGCGCGGTCAATCTGCGCGGTGCGATGCAGGTGCAACCAGACATCGCTCAGCGGCATCGACAAAAACACTTCAGGGCTGACGTGATACCAGCGTGCCAGGCGGTAGCAGTCGAGGATGATCTCCTCCTCGCTGCCTACCAGGCCGCTGGATCGGGAAGAAAAAAACGCCGCAGCCGGTAGGCGCAGCTGTTCCAGTCGCGCGGGTCCATCTCCTCGATGAACGGCGGCAGCACTCCCGACAGCGCTGCGATCATGTAGGACATCTTGCGCTCGTCGATCAGCACATCACCGTCTTGATTGACGCGGATCGGATTGCCATAGCGGTTGATGTCACCAGCTCGCGGCTCGCGCAGCGAGATTTCCCTGACATCCTCACCGCGATTGTTGCGGATCGGCTTATAGATCAGTTTGACGATGATGGGCCACTCATCCTGCTCCAGCGGCCCCACTTCATCCGGGGACGGCTCGATCTCGGGCGGCGGCACCGCCCGCTTGGTGCCGCTCGGCGGGATGATCTCGGGCTCGGGCTTGTCGTCCACGAAGCCCTCATGTCTCGGCTTGACGTTCACAGGGCCATCTCCTCACACGTCAGGCCTTCCCAGCGCACGCGGACCTGACCATCTCGGGTGTTGTTCTCGAAGCCGCCCTTGCAGGTCGCGCTGGTGAGCACGTACTGCATGCGGTTGGCAAGCTGCGCGACCACCGTGACATCGGTCTCGGCGAGCAGCGTCTCCAGCGACAGGCCGGGGACGGTTGACAGATCGCCCTCGATGTACGGCACGCGCGGCAGCTCCTGATAGCCATGCACGCCGTCCTGTCCCGCGATCATGGTGCGCTCGACGGGCGACGGGCTGACCGTGAAGTTGCCGCGCAGCGCCAGCTGATCGCCATCGACGGTCAGGAAGGCGATGCCCGCGATTCTTTGTGCCATTGTTCAGTCTCCTCTGGAGTTGCGGGGTGAGATCAGGAAGCGCCCGACGCGGCGTTGAACGGCGGCGACGGCTGGCCGATGATCTGGCTGTCGATGCCTCGGTCGTACTGCAGCCTGAACTGCGCCAGCACCGCGAAGATGCGCAGCTGGTTGATCAGGTCAGGCGGATACAGGACGTTGACGCGGTTCGGATCGTTGGGGTCGCGCTCAACGATCAGGTGCTGCTTGAAGGCCGCGAGGTTCTCGACAAGGCCGACATACATATCCTGCTGATACTCGGAGACCAGCTCGGCCTTGATGATGCCGGGAGTGACGATGGCCTGACCTGCGCCGAACTTGGTGCCGTCATCAGCCAGCTTGTGGCGCGGGAATTTCGACGTGATGGCGTGCTTCTGATTGCGCAGCAGCTTCGCCAGTGTCGCGAGCGTCGTCACCAGCTCATAGGCATCATCGGGCTGGCCGTAGAGGTTGGTCTGATACGTGGTCTGCTCTCGCGCGATCATCGGCTGGTTGTCGGCACCGATCTTTGCGATGGCGAGGCCATTGGATGCCAGCGAGTTCAGCTCAACGAAGTCGAACCGCTCGTGGATCGGCGCGGCCTTGATCTGGTTCAGCGTCAGCGCCTGCAGCGGACGCGCCGGATCGTTGATCAGGGCTCGCTGCGCCTTCGCAGCATAGGCCGCCGCCCACTCGAATGAAGGCGAGCGCGAAGCGACTTCCAGCGCCATCACCGACTCGACGCCGCTGTTGTACTGGTCGCCGAACAGCACGAGATCGGCATAGGTGCCGCGCTTGGCCGAGAAGACATGGCCGAACAACTCGCGCTGCCAGCCCCAGCGGCCCTGATCGGTGAAACCATATTCCTGATCCCACGCGAACAGCGAGTTGCTGTCGGTGTACGGCATTGCGACATATTCGAACGGCTCTTCGCCGAGGTTGATGATCGCGTTGTCGAAGTCAGGCGCTCCGGTGCCGCCAGTCAGGAATGCGGTCGAAGGCAGATCGATGCCGAGCCCGATGGGAGTCTGCTCGCCGCCTCGGCTGCCGTAGTAGTTCAGCGAGACGCTGATGTCGTTGGCGTTGACGCTCTTGAACACCGAGGTGATGGTGACCGCGCCAGTGACGGATGCAGCAGTGACAGGAAGCGCCACGTCCGCATTGATCGCAGCGGCGATGGCGTCGGCGATCTCGGGGATGGTGTCAGTGGTCGAGACCTGCACCGGAACATGCTCGCCCGCGATGTACAGATGGATGGTGCCAGCAGCAGTCGGCACGGTGGTGATCGTGACGTCGCCAGTGGCAGCTGCCGCGCCGACCGGCTCGGCGACCGGCAAGCCCCAGACCTCGTTAGCGAAGTTGTTGGCGAAGAACGCCTTGAACATTCGCGCCAGCTCAGAGCCTTCACCGAAAGCCTGATCGGCCTGCGCCTGGCTGCCAATCGGAATCGCGATGTCCTCGGTGGCATTGCCTGCGGCGACTTTCATGCCGACCAGCAGCGCCCGCAGATTGATGGTCGGCAGGCCTGCCATCGACGGATCGACTTCGACCCAGTAGAGCGGCACCTTGATATTGGCGGGGATGTTGGCAAAGCTAATCGGCATAGCGTCCTCCTATGATCGCGCCTGGTTACGCAGCGTCGTTGCCGCCCTCGGGGCGTGCGCCGTGCTGCGGTCTGCGGCGCTCTTGCGGTTTCGATTGCTCTTGCTCGGCGGGCTCGTCGCGCGTGATCGAGCCATCGGCCAGCCTGCGCTTGGTGAAGCGATCATTCGGCCAGACCTTGCCGCCCTCGGCAGGGAAGCCGCCGCCCTTGGGATGCTTCAGCACCGCGCGGTATTCTTCCTTGGCCGGTGAGACGCGGATGCCGGGAGCGACGGTTTCGGCGATCATCTGCACGCGCTCGTTCTGGCGCTTTCCGCGAAGCGCGACCTTGCTCATAACCCTCATTGCTTTGTCTCCCTCTTCATGGCCTTGCGAAGTTGATCGAACTGGTACTGGACGTGAATCTGCTGGCGCTGATCCATGTCGGCCTGCGAGTCACCGGGCTTGATGCCGGTGACCACATCGATGGTGTTGAGATCGTCGGTGATGATCGGCGGCCAGCCGCTGCGGAAGAAAATTGAAACGTCGTATTGCAGCTCGGCGACCGGCGTTTCGTTATTGAGGCCAGCGGCTCCGAAGACATGGCGGCGCACGCCGCGTGGCAGGCTCTCGATCATGGTGTTGTCAGGCAGGCTGCTGAGCACCACGTTCATCAGCTTCTGATCCGGCCAAAGCCGGTTCATGATCCTCCACCAAGCCGCATCGATCTGCGCCTCGGCGGCAACCTGATCGTTATTCGCGACCACCACCGAGAAGCCGATGCGCAGCGTATGGCTGAAGCGGATATGTCCCGCGTTGCCATCACCATCCGGCAGCATCTGCTCCTCGATGATGTAGACGCCCAGGTACGGCAGCAACTGATGCTGCACGCTCAGCATCTTGGTCTTGCGCGCGGTGTAGCTGGCGAAGAACGGATCGGTGCTCACCGCATCGAACAGCCCGTCGCGAATCACCAGCGAGTAGGACTGCGTGTCGGTGAGGCCCATGTCACATGATCGTTTCGAACTTTCGGATGGTCAGCATGGTCTGGCCGCCGCCATCGCTCGATGCATCGGTGATCTGGTATTCGCCGCGCGGCACGTTGTTGCAGTCCTTGGGGATCACCAGATGATCGTCCTGCTGCGGCAGCACGCTGAACTCGCTCTCGCGGATATCGAGGATCGTGCGCTGGTCGGAATAGAGTTGCCCATCGAGGCCAGCGACATCGAGGCTGTAGGTATTGAGGATGCCGCGCCGCGTGTAGTCAGGCTGCCCCGGCTGCGACTTGATCGGCTTGAACACGACAGGCACCGCCCAGAAGTCGAAGATCGGCCCCTGCAGCAGCACATCGAGATTCACGGCCATTTGGTTGCCCCAGCGAGCAGCCTTTTCATTCGCTCAACGAGCTGATCGAACAGCGAGGCCCGCAGGATCGGGCGATTGCTGCGCACCACCGGGCCCGCCTGCTTGGGCCGATGCTGCTGCGGTGCCTGATGCCGCCGCTGCCTGACATCAGTGCGCGAGCGCGGCCAGATCGAGGTGGCTGCGACAGTCTGGTCGCTGCCTGCATCGACCTGCATATTCGGATACTGGCGCTTCATGTCCTCGCGCTGCCAGTTCTCCAGCTCCTGCGGCATGCTGGTGTGCAGCTCGGTGATCTGCGCGCTGTACTTGTTCAGCTTGGCCAGCAGCTGATCGACGCCCTCGATCCTGACCTCAAACATAGAAGCGCATATATTTGTAGAGCAGCGCGTTGACGGTCTCGGCGGCATCGCCGAGCATCCCCATCACGCCGCTGGTCAGGGCCTTGTTGGTATCCATGAACTGCACGCGCGACTCGCGGTGCGTGATCGATTTGATCCCGGCGACAGCTGCACGGACCCGCTGCATGCGCGCCGCCTGGATCAGCAGCGCGGTCGCCTGCTTCAGCGCGGGTGGGGCTTCGTCGGGCAGATTGTAGCCGCCGCTATAGGTGACGGTGATCGGCTCCGACCACGCGCCATCGATCCGCATCGTGCCGGATCGGTTCTCGATCTCATAAGCGGTCGGATCGACCAGCGCACCGCGCGGCGATTCCACGGTCGTCACATCGCCATCGGCGACCGGGTAATGCGTGAGGAAAAGCCGGGGACAATCGAATGGCATCGAGTCGCCGCGCCATGTCTCGGCGACCTTCTCGAAGCCGAAGACCCGATTGCACATCGTCGCGACCACATCGCTGTAGTGCTCGATGTCCTGCTGCAGCGCGGCGTCCTCGCTGGTGTCGCTGGGATTGATGTTCAGCATTAGCTTCAGCTCGTCGAGCGTCAGCAGATCGTAGCTCTCGGCCTCGGTGATCACCTTGACCCAGATGTCGGCCATCAGCTCGCCTCGTCCTGGAATTGCACGAACAGCTCGCGCAACTGCAGCGGTGCGGCCTCGCTGGTGTCCGACAGGATCGGCGTTGCGGTGTAGGCCTCGCGGTCGATTGTCCAGCCGATGATCGAGGGCGCAGGCAGGCCGCGCTCGCCGCGCGCTCCCGCTTCGCCACGCGCACCGGGCGGGCCCTGCTTGCCGGGGCGGCCAGCGCTGGCGATCAGCTGCCAGCCTTCGCCGGGGCACGGCCCCGGATCATCGCTGCGTGCGATGAAGCTGGAGCCGCCAAGGGCTACGATGTTGAGGAACGAATAGTTCTCTCCCTCGCGGTAGGTGCCGAGAATTTTCGGCATCACTGCATCGCGTCCCTTGGCGGCGATCAGCTGCCAGTCCTCGTGCGGCGGCGCTTTCGCGGTGTCGCATCGAGCCTGATAGGTCGAGCCCTGATGCAGGACGAGATCGCCATCGTAATGGACCGAACCGTCTTCATAGGCTCGCGCCGTCTTCAACTGCCCCGGTGCGCCCTTCTCACCGGGCGGGCCCGCTTCGCCGCGCTCGCCGGTTTCGCCTTTTTCACCGGGGACACCCTGATCGCCTGCAGGGCCCG
>NZ_KE384573.1:0-5358 GCF_000426785.1 Bradyrhizobium sp. th-b2 | reverse complement strand
TCGCCGCGCTCGCCGGTTTCGCCCTTTTCACCGGGGACACCCTGATCGCCTGCAGGGCCCGACTGGCCTTGCTCGCCCGCTTCGCCTTTTTCGCCTTGCTTGCCATCTTGGCCTCGCTCTCCGTTGTCGCCCCGCTCCCCTTGCGGGCCCTGCTCGCCGCGCTCTCCGCGCTCGCCCATGGGCCCGATCTCTCCGCGCTCGCCAGTATCCCCGCGCTCGCCACGCTCGCCCTGAAGGCCCTGCAGGCCCTGCAGGCCCGGATCACCATCGCGGCCATCTGCGCCGTCCTTCAGCTCGGCCAGCCGGTCGCTGACCTGCTGCTGCAGGGCGGTGAGCTGCTCGCGCGCATAGGTCATCACCAGCTGGCGCAGCTCGATCACTTCGCCGCGCAGCTTCAGGATCGCGGCCTCGCTCTGCGCCTCGATCAGCTGGCGCTCGCGCTGCCATTGCTCGCGCTGCTTGTCGAGCACATCGGCCAGTGCCTCGCGCCACGCCTCAAGAAGAAAGTCGGCGGCGTCCGATCCGGTCGGCACTGGCAATGAGGCTTCGGACTTCCCGTTGGATTGCATCGCGGTCGCCCTTTTCTGGAGGCGGTGGCTTGGCATCGTCATTCGCGGCAGCAGCAGCAGCGGGCGGTGCGGCTGGTGGAGCTGGAGCTGCCGGAATCTTGTCAACGGCACTGAGCGGAACGACTTGCTGCTGCACGCGCGGCTCGTCGCCAAATTTGACGGCATCGAGGCCCTCGGTCTGACGGGCTTCATTGGGCGCATAGATGCCGCCCTGAACACCACGCGCCAGCGCTTCGATGCGGTCTTTCAACGCCGAGCGCAGCAGCGCCGCCGTATCGAACTCGACATACTCGTCGGGCTGGCCTTTGAGACCGAACAGCAGCCCGATGGATTCCTCGATGTGGTTGAGCGCGAAGCCGAGGCCGGACGCGATCCAGCTCTGCATCAGCAGCTCGGTCGATGAAAGGTTGTTGCCGCCGATGCCGAGCACCTGCAGCGGAATGCGGAAGGCGAGCGCGATGTGCTCATTCGACAGCTTCAGCATGTCGGCAGTCGCAGCATCCTTGCCGCCCTGCGCCCATGGCTGCACCTTCAGGCCTGCGGTCAGGATCGGCGTGCCGCCCTGATGCAGCCCTCGCGCCTGCTCGTTCCAGCGGTCGCGCAGCGCCTGGACCTGATCCTTGTCGAGCACCAGATCGGTCGAGAGCACCGCCGAGGGCCGCGCCTCGTTCATGTAGAACCTGAGTTGCTGCTGCGCGATGGCCGCGCCCATGCCGACATCGCTATAGGCCGCGACAATCGGCGACTCGCCGACCAGCGGAGTCGGGAAGCGCTGGCGCTGGGTGTGCAGCCGGATGTGCAGCACGTCGCGCGCTGGCACGATCAGCGCCTCTTCGCCGAGCCGCCTGCTGATGATGTCATTGCCGCCGAGCTGATAGAAAATATCGCCGGTCGTCGCCAGCCGTGGATAGGACAGGCGCGGGTTCATCAGATGCAGCTCGTTGATCTCATAGCGGTCATTGCGCAGCGCCAGCGCATAGGCATTGCCGTCGAGATAGAGCGAGCGCGTGCCGTTCAGCAGGAAGTCGCTGATCGATTGATAGTCGTTGGGATGGCGCAGGATACGGGACAGGGCCGAATTGGTGATCCGGTCCCGCCCGTTTTTCGCATTGAGCCGCCAATGATCGCCGGGGCACATCGCGACCGTTTGCGCATAGGCCGAGACGCAGGCCTCGACCATTGCCGATTGCGACGACAGCGACAGAACATCATAGCCGTTCTGCCACCAGTTGATGGAGTTGCCGACATCGGCTGGCAACCATCCTCCGGTGACAGGAAGAAACCACGGCCCCGCATGCGCTTCGCCTTCGGCTTTGGACACAAGCGCAGTGCTGCGTCCTGCCTTGATTCGCACGCGAGGCTTGGCGGCGGTCTCGGTCATTCGTGCTTCGCACCCGCCGTGTCATGTTTCCCGGCAGGTGCCGGGGCCGATGTCCGCGTCGAGTAGTCGCCGCGCTGAGCAGGTTGCGGCGACGGCTTGGTCACGCGGGTCTGGTGATGCGGCGACGGCTGACCGGGCGGCGGCGCATTCGGATCGGGCGGCGATCCATCCGGCTCGTGCTCGTCGAGATGCTCGCCCTCTGCCGCGAGGTCATTCTCCTCCTGCGTCGGCGTCGGCTTTGCATTGGCCATCGCCTCGCGTTGCTCGGCCTGCTTCTTTTCGCGGGCCGCCTTCTCGTCAGCGAGCCGCTTCTTGGTGGCTTCGACCTTGTCGGTGTCGGTCATGTCTGAGGTCTCCTTTCGAGAGAGTGGACCGCTTACCAAGTGACGCCGCTGACGACAGCGACGACGCCGGGGCGGCGGATGGTCCAGTTGATCGGCAGGATCAGCCGCAGCGCGAGGCTGTCGGTCTGCCAGAGCGACTTGACCGGGGTTGCAGGGGTGCCAGGCGCAGCGCCACTGACGATGTCGGCGGGCGCGGTGTCTTCCAAGTGCAGCGTGGCTTGATCGCTGATCTCGAAGCGCGGGGCTTCGCCACCGACCGCAACGAAGTCTGCGGCATCGATCACGACCACCTCACCGAGCGGCACGGTGCCGGAATCGATGATCGGCCAGCCGCCGAGCTGGCCTCGGCTGACTTCCTCGCGGAACGGGAAGGCACCGACGCCCGGAGCCGCCGTCAGCGAGATGCTGTTGACCTGCTGCGGGTTCATCAGCCAAGCCGGATTGCGCACGTTGCCCTTGGTGCCAGTGAGCAAGGCACCAGTGAGCTGCTTGATGTCGCCGACCAGCGCACCGAAGCCGCCGCCTGCAGTAGGCGTCAGCGGGGTGATGCCGTTCAGGATACCGGGCGGCCGGATCAACGTCGCCGGGTTGGTGTCGAGCAGGATGCTATCGAGCGAGATCGCGGTGTCCTGCGAGATCGCATCGCGCAGCAGGCCTTCGATGGCGGGCACGGAGTGCTCATCGATCTCCTTGGTCCAAGTGGTGATGACCGCCATCTTCTTGGGCGTCAGGGTCTGCGACGTGAATGCGCCCTGACGAACCGGGATCGGCATGCCTTCGCCGACGAACGAGCCAGCGATGGTCGGCGTCAGCGAGCGGGTCGGAATGATGATCCTGCCGTTGCGGCCGAACTCCAGCGAGAGCCCGAGCGAGGACAGACGCGGGAAGACCGACTTCGGCATCAGCGTCTGCATGAAGTCGGTAACGATCTGCTGCAGCAGCTCGGCGGCCCAGCCGGTGACCGTGGTCATGGCAGGAGCCGTTGCCGCGCGGGTTGCCCAATCGAGCACGGCGCGCGTCTGCTCGTCGTCGCCGTAAATTTCGCGCATCATGGCATCGACAGGCTTGCGATGGATGTGAGCGAACAGCTGCACGGTGCCAGCGCGCACCAGCAGCTCAATCGGCTCGACCTTCTTTTTCGGAAGGTTGAACGGCCTCGCGGGCTGATGCGTCGTCGCCGCCGTTGCGCCGCGCGACAGTACGACAGTGCGGCCATCGTCGGACTGTTGGCCGAGGCTCTTCTCGGTACCGCGCAGGGCTTCGAGCGTTTTCTCTTCCCGCTCGATCTTCTCATTGAGGTCAGTGGCGATCTTCAGCTGATCGTCGCTGACATTGGTCTCGTCGGTCTTTTCCCAATGTGCAGCAAGCTGATCGCGCAGCGCGTTGACGCGCTGTTCGGCAGCGATAATCCTTTGAGCAAACGACATTGTCGTGCCCTTTCTACCAGTCGATGAATTGTCGGCTTGCCCGCCAGTGATCCCGCGCCGCTTGATGCCGTCCGTTGCGCCTTTCCCGGCGAAGACGAGATCGATTGTTGCGGGGGAAATTTTCAGAGCCTTGGCGACCGCGAGCGCATTCGGATTCGCGGGCACCGAGACGACGCTGGTCTCGACCAGCTCGCTCTTGGTGAAGAAAACTCCGTAGTCGGATTCGGCGCGCGGCTTGCTCTCCTTCGGCCTGAAGCCGACCGAGACGGCGCGCAGGATGTCGGCCTCGATCAGCCGTCTGATCTCATCGATGCGATCCGAGGTGCCATCCGGGGCCAGCTCCAGAGTGCCGCGCAGCTGCTTGTCCACGACGCGGACATTTTTCCCGGTGCCGTACTTCGTGCCCTACGTCAACGGCGAGCCCGAGTTTCGCGGCTTCGATGGCGAGAAGATGGTGATCTGCGTGTGGCACAAGCGCTGCTGGCTTTGCGGCGAGCCGCTCGGCAAGTTCATGTGCTTCGTGATCGGCCCGATGTGCGCCGTCAATCGCGTCAGCGCCGAGCCGCCGAGCCATCGGGGCTGCGCGCTCTACGCGGTGCGGGCCTGTCCATTCCTGACGCAGCCGAAGATGCGCCGCAACGAGAAGGACGTGCCCGAGCATCTTGAACCTGCTGGCCTGATGCTGCGCAGGAATCCGGGCGTGACGCTGATCTGGACGACGCTGCGCTACACGATCTGCAGGGATGGCCACGGTGGCGCGCTGTTCAATGTCGGCGATCCCGAGCGCGTCGAGTTCGTCGCCGAGGGCCGCGCCGCGACCCGCGCCGAGGTGATCGCCAGCATCGATAGCGGCCTGCCGGTCCTGCGCGAGATGGCCGAGCGCGACGGGCCTGATGCCGTCGCCGAGCTGCAGACGATGTACGACAAGGCAATGGAGCTGGTGCCTGCATAAGCTGATGAGTCTTTTGCAGTGAAGGAGGAAAGCAGTCGCCTGGGGCACGTAGAGAGCGCAGAGGGAAAGGAGCGCGAGGTGCTGGAAATGGACGACGTAAAGAAGGGAGCGCGGCGGATGCTCACGATGGATCAGGTGCTGGAGCTGGTGCCGGTCGGCAAGTCAACGCTGAAGCGCATGGTCAAGAACGAGGAGTTTCCAAGTGCGCATTACATCAGCCCGAAAAAACTGGTCTGGTATGAAGATGAGATCGAGCTATGGCAGGGAAGCCTGCCAGCCGAGAGCCGCCGCAAGCGGGCCGAGCGGAGGGCCAAAGCTGGCCAGGGGGGCTAACTAGTACCCACTTTTCTTGGAACGTGAGTCGCGATTCAAGATATGGATGATCCCCGAAGCAAGAGAAGTCCACCTTTCGCGGAGAGACCGCAAGGTTCTTGAGGCGTGCTGTCGCTCGCCGGTGACGCTGCAGCGCGATTTGAAGCGGGCGCGGATAGTTCTGTTGGCGGCGGACGGGCGCAGCACCCGCTCGATCGCCAAAGAAGTCGGAGTCCAGCCGCGGATTGTCAGCCTTTGGCGACACCGCTATGCCGATCATGGCCTTGAAGGACTGCACGACAAGCCGCGGCCCGGCAAGCAGCCGATCTATACGAAGGCCACCGACAAGCGGATTCTGAAGCTGCTGCATAAG
>NZ_AUGA01000070.1:0-27482 GCF_000426785.1 Bradyrhizobium sp. th-b2 | reverse complement strand
CTATCAGCAGTCCTTTCACCGGAGACCCATCCGCTCTACGGCGATTTTCGCGATCTTGCGCGGATCGTTGGTGCCGGCTGCGCAGATGTCGATAACGTCGCGAGCCACCATCCTGCAAAGTGGGTCGTCACGGTCAAGCACGCCCAGTAAGTGTAGGGCGTTGTCGAAGGCCTTGTTCAGAAGTTCGATTTCCTCAGGCGTGCGTTCGCAGCCTTTCAGCAACTGATTGATTGGCATTGTTCCAGTCCTCAGCAGGTCACTGGCGCAACTAAACCAAGTTCCACTTATAGCACGGGAACTCCGTTCACGCCCGCAGAACTACGAGGCTAGCTTCGCCGTTCGTTCTGCGGGATAAAATTCCTTGATACGGATCAAAGATTGGATGGAGACATAACATCCGATAGGGGTCTCGGTAGAGGCCGCCGACTGAGGCCGCCTAGACAAAGCTACGCCGCCCGTTTGAAACTCTTACAGGCGGCGCGGCCTTCCAGCCCGGGAGGGGGTACGGACAAAATCCCGGATATTGCACTTTCGAACGCGATCTCTTTTACTTGTTGTATCGACCGATTATGTCGGCGCTCGTAATCCCGGCGACCGTAGCCATTCGCTTATCTGTGAGCCGGTTTCGGCCAGACGAGCCTTGCGGATTAGGCGCTGGCGCACGATGCCTGGGGGAGTTCCCCGCGCCTCCTTGCGGAGCCGCTCTGCATGGACGCTAAGGCGCTGTTCAAGTGATTGAATGTGTATGAGATGTTGCTTCATGGACGGCACGGCACGCTCCATTCCGTTAGAGGAAGGCGGGAGCGCGATCGAGCGTTCTCGTCACCGATATAAGCCACAGGTTCGGGCGGTGATGGATTTACTGTGTGCCTGTCTAGGGGGAATAGCGAGGTGTTTATTTCAGGTCCTATTTTCGCAAATCACGGACGCCAACTGAGGCGGCCTCTAATTGAGCGGCCCCAGCAACCTTTGGGGGCCTGTGCATTGAGGGAGGCTGGTTGCTGGGGCCATCTACCGGCCCGGTTGGAGCGGACCAGGTTCGCGCTTCGACTAAGGCGGTGGCGCAGCTATTGGAGACGACGGCCATTTAGCCAATCTATCCGCTGCATCCATGAGCTGGGCCTGAGATTTGATGTTGAGCTTCTTGAGTAGACGGAGGCGTTGGACCGATACCTGCGCTTTGGTTCCACCGATTTGCACAGCAATCTCTGCATCACGCCGCCCGAGAGCCATGCGCCTTAGGAGCTTCTTTTCACGCGGACTGAGTGGCAGTGCGGACGCCTTCATGACACGTACAACGCGATGCCGATGATCACGAGCGGGCTTAGCCCGAAAAGTACGATGCCGACGCTTTCGAGTAGCTCACGGCCCATGACGGAGCCCCTATCCTCGGAGCTAAAGCCTACGCCTGATGGAATTTTGTAGGCCAGTGCAGTTTGTGCCTTAGGCAACGGAGCAAAATAAAAAGGCCACGGCGAAGCTATCGGTTCTGTCGGCTACATGAACACGATGAGCAGGATCAGCACGGCAAGTGCTATCGAGGTAAGGCCGGCGATGTTCACAACTGTGTCCCGCGTCATGCCGGACAGGGGTGATACAGTTGCCTTCACGCCCGTTGATCTGGGTCAATCCGTGCGCTGTATAAGAGAACGTTTGGCCGTCAGCGGACCTGATGGAGCCAGAACATCTTATGGGCCGCCTCAGTAGTCCTACCGAGAACAACGGCCAAGCCTTGGTTCGCTCGGTTAATTCAAAACAGGCCACTCCAAAAATCAAACTAGGCCACTAGGGGATAAAACAGGCCAGCACCCACAGAACCGAGAGAACAGACTGCGAATGAGAACGCCAGCCGAACAAATTTGTAAAACGCCCGTAAAAGGGCGCTCCGCGTAAAATGGGCGCCGACGAAAGGCCTTTGATATTCTTGAGTGAAATGGTCGGAGCGAGAGGATTTGAACCTCCGACCCCTAGTCTCCCAGTTTGATTTTCCGGTCTTCCGCCGCATTCACGCCCTTTCCTCTCCTGTCAACATCCTCGAATAATCCCTTGTTCTCAGTTGGTTATTCGAATACCCGAATAGCCGGGCATTCCGCTCGTTTCCTCTCGCCGTGCTTACACGGTGCTGACACGGGGAATTCAGGGGGCACAGATGGCACGACTGACGAAGACCTTCGTCGACGGACTAGGGCGCCGCGACCGGACCTTCATCGAATGGGATGACGACCTTCCCGGCTTCGGCGTCCGCGTGACGACGGCCGGCGCGAAGTCGTGGGTCGTGCAGTACCGCGCCGCCGGCGGCGGCCGCGGCGCCCCGACCCGGCGCATGACATTGGGGACCCTTGCCACCCTGACCAGCGAGAAGGCCCGCAGCGGCGCAAAGGACATCTTGGCGACCGTGCGTCTTGGCGGCGATCCGGCCAACGACATTGCGAAAGGGCGCGAGGCTCCGACGGTCAAGGAACTGTCGCCGAAGTTCCTGCGGGCCGACGCGAAGGTCGGTCGCAAGGCGTCGACCCTCGCGCTCTACGACCTGTATTTCCGGGTCCACGTCCTGCCCGCGATCGGGAGCAAGCGGGCGAAGGACGTCACCGAAGCGGACATCCGAAAGCTTCATCGCCAGATCGGCATTGAAGCGGGGAAGCAGTCGACCGCGAACCGCGTCGTCGCGACGCTGTCGGGCTTCTTCGCGTGGGGGATCAAGGCCCGGGAGATCGACCGTACCGACAACCCGGCCCGCACTGTCGATCTGTTCAAGGAAGCTTCCCGGGAGCGCTACCTGACGACCGAAGAATTGGCGCGGCTGGGCGCGGCGCTGCGAGAAGCCGAAACAGTCGGTCTGCCCCATCTGGTCGACGAAACGAAGCCGAAGGCGAAGTATGCCCGCAAGCCTGAGAACCGCAGGACGATTATCGATCCGCACTCTGCCGCGGCCATTCGGCTGTTGATCCTGACCGGCGCCCGGCTCCGGGAAGTCCTGCATCTTTTTTGGACAAACGTTGACCTTGAACGCGGCATGCTCTTTCTCGACGACAGCAAGACTGGTCGGAAACCGATCGTCCTGAACGCGCCAGCGGTGCAAATCCTGACTGCCCTGCCCCGCGTCGGTCAGTTCGTCATCGCCGGCCGGTCCGCCGGTACGAAGGACGAAGCGCCGCGGGCAGACCTGCATCGGCCTTGGCGGGCGATCACGAAGCGGGCAGAACTTCAAGGCCTGCGAATTCACGATCTGAGGCACACACACGCGTCGGTCGGCGCAGGTGCCGGCGTCGGCCTGCCGATCATTGGCGCGATACTGGGCCACGCCGACGCGGCCACGACGGCAAAATACGCGCACCTGGCGAACGACCCCGTCCGGCGCGCGTCGGAGCGTATCGGCGGCGACATTGCCGCCGCGATGGGTGAAGCGCCGCCGGCTCCTGACAACGACGTCGTCGTCCCGATGAGGGCGCGCCAATGACCACGGTGCCTTCTGCCCCATCACCCAAACGATCGAACTACTGACCCGGGCGCTCGCGCAGGATCGTCGGCCCGCGCGTCCCGGTAAAGCACGCCAGCGCGTCCGCATGGTGTGTTTGGGTAGCTGTAGCAACCTGTTCCTGCGGCGTTCTCTCGATCCCGCGGCTACGTTTGACGGGGATAACCGCAGCGGGAGCATGCCCGGCCCACGACAAGGCGAGTAATGTCGCCTCTACAACTGGGGACGGGGCGTGAGCATGCCTGACTACATCTACACTGCGGGCGCAATGGCGTTTGGGGGACTTGGAATAGGAGCTCTCGCCGCCCGGCGCGGGCAGAGTTTCCTTTGGTGGCTGCTATTCGGCGCCATGATCCCCATCGTTGCGCTTCCGTGGCTGCTGCTCACGAGGTCCGAACGGCAACCGAGCGATCCGGCGCCCGCCGGCCTGCTGCCCTTGGCGATCATGTCTGGCATCGCGTTCGCCGCCCTGATCGGAATTCAATTCGCTTCCGCGCCCGCAACAATACCGTCGTGTGACGGTTACTTCGCCCGATCCGATCTGAAGACCGTCGTCGCCAATTCGCCGTACGGCAAGGCCGGACTAGCGATCGTGACGCTTACGGACATCAAAGAAGTGAGCAGATCGGCGACCGAAGCAAAGTGCAGAGCGACCGCGCGAATGAGCGACACCAATGTTGTTTCAATGGACTACCGCTTCTTCATTGAGGCGGAGCAGGTCCTGGTCGAGGCCCATTGGCATTGAGGGCGTCCGATCCCGCGGAAGGATTTCTTACCACATGGCCGATAGCCGCTTTCCTTATGAGACGTCGCGGTGGAGCAACCAGCCGGAACAAGCCAAGCGATGGTTTGAAGAACTGGAAATGATCGGTGCTCAGAACGTGCGCGCCAGGCTGGCGCAGACCGATGCGGGTTCGGCCGGCTCAGCTATGATCGGCACAATGGACATGACGATCGGCTTCGCTCAAGAGTGGCTGGCGTGGCACGATCGTAAGCAGGCCGCGGAAGCGAAGCGACCCGCAAAACACTGGCTCGATTGGGCAGGCTGGGTGGTCGCAGTGATCTCACTGTGCGTCACCGGGTTCGCTACCTACCGCACGGTCCTGATCCAACGCGACGACATTCGCGTTGCTGCCGGCGGTGCCTTGGCGGTGCGCGTCGATAAAGGTGATTTGCTGCTAGATCAGGATCAGCAGTTTACGTTCATTAATTCGGGAAACCGTGCGGCGGTCATTACCGGAAACTACGGCGAATTAGTGCTGCGCACCGATCCCAAAACCGGATGCGATGGCCGCTTCGCTAAGTCAATCATCCTTAACCCGACCCAAACGGTTGTGAAGCCGGGAGAGATTGTGCCCGTACATGCGAAGGTCGTGCAGCATTATCCCTGGGAAAAGGATAAGGACGGTTTCCGTTTCAGGAGGAGCAAGGAAGAACAGAACGACAGCTATATCGTCTGCCTGCAGCTTTTCGTGACGACACCAGATAGCTCGTCGATCCATTGGGTTCATAAGCTTTACTCGGTTCCGCCCACCGACGACCGCTCCCCAGACGAACCCGACAAGGACCCACCGACGCCCTTGAACGTGATCCAACAAACGCGCTGGGGCTTCAGCTGATGGATCGCTTAGCCGGAAAGCAAAAGCCGCGGCGCCGCTTTCGCGGCCCGCGGCTGCCCGTCGATCCACTCGAATTGACGGTATCGGAGGCAGCTACCCGTCAGGTCGACGCAGCAATCGACGCCCTCGAACGCGGCAAGTTCGATATCGCCCTAACGCTCGCCGGCGCGGCCGAAGGGATGATCGAACGCGACAGCCATCATCTATTCGCTGGCCTACGGGACAATCCGCGCGCTGAAGAGAGGTTTGCAAAAAAGAAGGATTGGATCGCGCTGCTCAACCGAGAGCGCGACTGGTTGAAGCACGGCGGCGACAATGAGATGCAAATCGAGTGCTTCGACGCTGCCATGATGATCGCACGGGCGGCGTCGAAGTTAGAGGTCTGGACGCCGAAGATGGAAGACTTCCGCGCGTGGTTCCTGCAAAGCTTAGACACCTTTTGAGCCCCCCGCGGGGTACGACCTGCGTCGTGTCGTGCGGCGAGCGCCGAACTTTAACGAAGTAGAGGCATCTCATCGAACGTCTGATCGCGATATGTCCGTCCCGTTGCCTTCTTTCGAACGCCACCCCACTGTTTGAAAAAGAAGGCGGTGCCCGCCCTGCGACAGGCAACCTCAATCTCAGACACCCAATCTTCCAGCATCGGCCGGGCGCGCGGTCCGCTCTCGCCTCCAACAATCGCCCAGTGGATGCAATCTAGGTTCGCCGTCGCGACAGAGCCTAACAAAGGCTCGAACGATACGAACCGCACGACGGCGTCGACTTTACGAAGTTCGTCAATGCGTCCGAGGTGGTCGGAGTTTTCCACGCTTGTTCCAAGCCATACGTTGGGAAGCTTCGGAAGCGCGGCGGTGACCGAGGCCATGCGATCAGGACGCTTCGTGAGAACCTGAAACGTGTGGTGCGGCGTATCTCGCATGACAGACCAAACTTCGGCGACGAACTCAGCGGGTACCTTCTCGTGAAACAAATCCGACATTGAGTTCACGAATATCCGCCTTGGCCGCCGCCAACCGCGCGGCATCGCCAGTGCAGCACGATCCAGCCTAATCTTGCCTGTCCACTTTGCCCGCCCGCCAGTCTTCCGCGTTAAGCCTTTGTACTTCTCGACGCCCATAGCATCGAGCCGCGCGGCCATTCTCATTGCGTAGCAATTTGTGCAGCCCGGCGAAAGAACAGTGCAGCCCGCGACGGGGTTCCACGTTGCATCCGTCCATTCAATCGAGGTCTCAGCCATAGAAACAACCCTCAAAGCAGCCGGTCTTGAACATTCACGTTCCTGATGTCGTTCCAAAGCTTGCGTCCGAGCGCATGCGCGCTAACGAACACTAGCCAATAAAGGCGCTGCCCGCGCGTAGCGGATACAAGCTCAATGCCATCTGCCGGCGTCGTCCCCAATGCGCGAATAAGTCCTAGCCAGTGATGAAGCAAGTCCGTCCGAATTGCGTGATCGCTACGATGTGGATCGATCGCTGATTGCCAGCCCGGCATGAACGCATCGAGAATGCGACCGTCCTGTAGATATCGCCTCAGGTTCCTTTGAAGATCGAAGACGCTGACGTGGATCAGCATATCCATTCTCGGCAGCCTAGCCAGTTTCTCGATGATGGAGAACGGGAGGTTCTCCAGATTATACGGATCGAGGAACGCAAAATGTAGGCCCGCCGGGTTCAGCGCGTACACGACGCGATCGACCGCCGTCTCAGCCCCTTCGTTGTAGAAATTGGCGCTGCCTCCGAGCCCAGCTATTCGTTTCTTCAACGCATCGACGTTTGTTAGATCGATATCGTTGAAGTGACTGTCCGAAAAGCGTGTGCCGCTTCGCAACGCCTCTCTGTAGGCAACGAGCGGGCTGCCATCTATGATCTGGCCCGTGTCATCACGCATGGAACGACCGGGCCCGGAAAATAGATCGATGTAAGCGGCGCCTCCTGTCCCTTTCGGCGGCAAGAACATTGCTCGCGCACTTCGGTAGGCATCGATGTATTTTCTCAGACGCTCGTGCTTTTCAGTGGCCCAAGGGCCGACAACGTCGACCTGCAGCCCGTCGTCGGGATCGACCTCCCTCTTAGGCATGCCTCTACCCCCCAAAAATAACCTTCGTTGAAATACGCCACCATGAGTTGCACAAAAAGGCCTGCGATGGGTTAACGCGGACAGCGCATCGGACGCTCCGAAGGTCGAACTTGACGGATCGGTAGCTGCTCAGCCCTTGTTTGCCCCCACGTTTAGCGGCTTGCTCGAACCGTCTAGCCCGCTCATCATCGCCGCCATGGGCAGCAAATCGCGAGAAAGCATCTACGGCGGCGCCGTTCGGGCCAAGGCCGAACGCGCCGCGGACGCGCGTAGGGCTGCCGACCGGCTTGCTTGCGAAGCATGGACCGCTCGCATGCTCGCGTTTCACGGGCCGGCGCAGCCGTCCCCGGCCCTGGGCGATGCCCTCAACGCCGGCTACCGCTACCTCGAAGTGAAGTGCCTGGGCTGCGATACCCATCAGACCGTTCCGCTCGATATCGTTCGGCGGCCGAAGACAACGCCGATCCACGAACTTGAACGATACATGCGGTGCAAACTATGTTCTGAACAGCGCGGCTATCCGTTCAAGCGCAGCCATCTGATCGCGCTGCGAGCGACCAAGATTTCAGCCAACGACCCGCGGTCGACGTGGTGGCCGGGGGAACGGTAACCAATTCTTTGGGAAGTTCGCGCTCATTGCAGTGTTCCAGTGTTCCCAGCGCGCTAGGATTGTAGATGGCTCAGGGCTTTGTTTACGTGCTCGTGTCGCCCAATAGCGACTATGTGAAAATCGGGCGAACAGAACGACCGATAATTGAGCGTCTCCGCGGCATCAATGGACATGAGGCCTACGCGGAACATGGGCCGTGGGAACTGTCCGATTTTTTACATGTGACTGACTGCGAGTTGGTTGAGCGAGAAATGCATAAACACTTCCGCGATCGTCACGTCGCGACCGTTGTTGGAACAAACGAGCTATTTGGGGTGCCCCCGCACGAAGCGAGAGAAAAGTTACGTGCGGTCGACATGCGGCTGCGCGTCGATCACGAAAAGACGGATCAGCTTTTTGCTGATCGCGACATAGCGCTCTTTCTTTTCAAGCTTTTCCAACTGTCCGGTCTATATGGAAATCTGGACATACAGGGCGCGTGGACGCTCAGCCTCCAACCTAAAACAGCCGGCGGACGTTGGTTCACGCTGAATGTTGGCCCCCACGAAGTTGCCTATAGTAGCCGAAAGCCTGTTGATGGGCTGCATTGCCATAGCCTCGTACTGGATCGGCTAATCTTGGAATATCCCGAGACCATCATGTGGATCGGGCAACACGAAGGGAAAGTCGAAGTTGCTCCCTACGATCGAGCGGAGCGGGCTGTTTCCGTCTATTTTTGGGAGAGTTTCGCGTCGGCCGAACGGTTCTTTAGGTTGCCCGGAGTGAGGCGGGCATTGATCGCGTATTGGGGTGAAGCCTTGGCTGATCTGAGGGAGCGCAACGCTAAGAGCGTTTACGCTCGATATCATTCCTATGATGCTGTTTCGCAGTTGATGGCGTACAGACGAGCTCGGCAGTTGCCTTTCGGCTTTGTCGTGGCCAAACCCGCGCCAGCATCGCTCTAAAATGTGCAACCTTTATTCCATCACCACGAACCAAGCCGCGATCGCCGCCCTCTTCCGCGTCGTCAACCGTTACGTCGGCAATCTGGCGCCCATGCCGGGCGTTTTCCCAGACTACCCGGCCCCCGTTGTTCGCAACACCGACGCCGGGACCGAACTCGCCCTGATGCGCTGGGGCATGCCGCCGCCGCCGCGCGCAGGCGGACCGCCGGTGACGAACATCCGCAACACGACGTCTCCGCACTGGCGCGGGTGGCTGAAGCCTGAAAATCGGTGCCTCGTTCCGTTCAATAGCTTTGCGGAGTATGCGCCAGAGCCGAACCCGGCGACGAAGAAGAAAGACGTCGTCTGGTTTGCGCTCAACGACGACCGGCCGCTCGCGGCCATCGCCGGCATCTGGACCGTGTTCAAGGGCGACCGCGGCACGAAGTCCAAGACGATCGCCGGCCCTCACAACGTCTACGGCTTCTTGACGACGGCGCCGAACGCCGTCGTCTAACTGATCCATCCCAAGGCGATGCCGGTCGTCTTAACCACAGACGAAGAACGTGACGTCTGGATGCGCGCGCCCTGGGATGAAGCGAAGGTGCTTCAACGTCCGTTGCCCGATGATGCGCTCAAGATCGTCGCCCGCGGCGAAGCAAAGGAAGATATCTCGGTGTCGGTCCCATGATGGCTGGTCAGCGGTCGACCGAATAGCCTCGAAAAGGCGTATCCGCGGTCGGCCCTGACGAAGTGAAAAGCGTCATACCTGAACGGACAAAGAAATCGTCGGCACTGAAATCCTTATGGAGCCCCCTGAAAATGTTGAAGCGTTCCCGGTTACCAATAGCGGCGGCTACGGTCGCTGTGGCCTTAGCAACCAGCCTGATCGCTGCACACGCTGCGCCGGTCCGCCCGCTGAACTGCAAAAGCCAGGGCCTCTGCGATTTTTTTGACGCATGGGCTCGGACGCGGATTTGCCCGAACCTGACATTCAACGAAACCGGAACCACGATGGATCGCGAGATCAATGGCGACGTTAAGGGACCGCGATACTACGGCATACGCAAGGACGCGCTCAATGCCAAGATCACGGCTGCGGTCGATGCGATCGACGTCTGTCATCCGTATTGTGCCGACTGGGAACACAAGCGCGGGTCGGCTTGCATGTACCTGATGTCGCGACCCGTTGTCGCCGAACCGGTGCCTCCCCCTGACTAACGCTCCCGTAGGCTAGACCTGATTTATCAACGTCAACGACCGAACCAAGGCGAAAGGCAGTGTCATGATCGATGGCGTAACGCCGAAGAAGGTTCGCTATTTCCACGGGGGCGACCGCGGGCTCCACGTCAATGACTACATCTTACCGCAATCGGAAACAGGCGTTAAAGGCATGTCCCACCCGCTTTGCCGAAAGGATCGCGCCTACGTTACGCCGCACATCGATCATGCCCGATTTTTTGCGTCCGGCGCTCGCGAGCCGGTGGTTTACGAGGTCGTTCCCGAAGGTGAGATTGAGGCTGATCCGGACGCAAACAAGTCCGGAATTTCGTTCGCCTGTCCAAAAGCCAGGATTATCGCTATTCACAAGGTGCCCGGAAAAGTGATCAAGAAGAACAGGAAGATCATGCAGCGGGCAGGCCGCTGATCCCACACGAGGGGTTGCACGCCTGAGCCGGGTGGAAGCGGCGGCCGAAGCCGCCGCCTATCGACGTTACGCCGTCACGCTTGCGATGCGAAGAACCGCGTCGGCGGGTTAACTTCATCCCGATACCACCCGGCGACTTGCTCCTATTTGCTTAGTCGTCACGAGCACAGATTGTAGCTATTAGCAGCCTGTGGTTGAAATAACGGAGAATAAAAATTGCATGGCTGATCTAACAGCCCCTCAATTAACAGGGCTCACCCTGCCATCGATCCTCGACATTAGTAGCGGGCCCGTTTCTGCGACATTTGGGGCGACGGCGACCGACGATCAGTCTGGCGTGAAGCAAGTCGTCATTTGGCTATCAAAGCAATTCACCGACAACGTCGGTACTTTCTCGCTAATCGGCCTTTTTGGCTTTGGAGCCGATACCTGGGCCGACGGCGCCTCGCAGGACACTCGGACAGTGTCTCAGTTTAACGGACCGGGAACCTATGAAGTTTCAAGCGTCGTCGTTTCGGACATGATGGGTAACCCCCATACTTACACGCCTCAGGAATTGACTAGTTTGGGTTTCTCGACGTCCTTCGCGATTTACAATCAGGACTATCAGCCCAGCGATGGTGCCGACCTGCTCTCGGGCTCTAACCTTGAGGATCATCTTTCACGGCCAACTTGGTAATGACACCATTTTCGCTTTCGACGGCAATGATTTCATTTACGGAGAAGGTGGAGACGACAGTCTGGATGGCGGCGCTGGCGATGATACCGCGGTCTTTTCTGGCAACAGAAGCAACTATACGATCACCCGAAGCTCGACCACACACTTGGTGGTCAATGGTGAAGGCGTTGATACGCTAACCGACATTGAGCACTTGAAATTTGCAGATGTGACCTTGAACGTCGTCAATCTGCCAATTACCGCGACCGGCGGCAGCTCTGACGATGCGCTTTATGGCGACGTTGGCAACGACACCCTGTGGGGCTTTGGCGGAAATGACGTTCTAGTTGGCTTTGCCGGAGACGACGTTGGATATGGCGGCGACGGCAACGACTATTTTTACGCTGGGGCAGGCAATGACGTGTTGTCGGGCGATGCAGGCCTCGACGTGTTGTTAGGCGAAGGCGGCAACGACAGCCTCTACGGCGGCAGCGGGTTCAACTATCTTTTCGGCGGAGACGGCAACGATATCGTTGTAGGAGCAGGCGGAACCGCAAGCTCCGACGTCAACGTAATGTATGGAGAAGCCGGCGCCGACAATCTCTACGGCGGCCAAGGAACGAATTATTTCTATGGCGGCGCCGGCGCCGACACGATGTACGGTGGCTCGGGCCTGAACATTTTTATCTCGTCGGGCGAGGCCGACGGCAATGTCATCTACGGTGGGGCCCAGAGCTACGTTTACGGCTCCAACGGCGGCGATACGGTGACCGGCTGGATCGGCGTCGACGTATTCCTAATGGGCACCGGGGCCGACGTAATCAACGGCGGCGGAGGGGTTGATTATGCCTGGGGCGGCGGTGGCTCGGACACCTTCGTTATCAATGACACAGTCCCGGAAGTCCTAGTGATCCAAGACTTCAACGTTGGCGGCGTCAGAGACGTTTTGAACTTTTCGGGGACTTCTCTGCATTCCTTTGCGGACTTGCAGGCAGCAACTTTCTATTCGCCGGGGATCAATACAACAATTATCACCGACGC
Source organism: Bradyrhizobium sp. th-b2 (assembly GCF_000426785.1). Classification (NCBI taxonomy): domain Bacteria; kingdom Pseudomonadati; phylum Pseudomonadota; class Alphaproteobacteria; order Hyphomicrobiales; family Nitrobacteraceae; genus Bradyrhizobium; species Bradyrhizobium sp. th-b2. Next base: position 15,432 of record NZ_AUGA01000070.1, on the reverse strand, counting down.
AGCGGGCAGCGCCGCTTGGTTGATTGGCCTCGCGCCGGGACAACTCGATGCCAGCATGTTTAAGTTCTCATAGTAGGCTGCGCCGCTCAATCTCGCGGGAGGAGAGGAATAATCCTGACCATCTCCTTGTGAAAACGTAGCTGCTGCCCCATGCCGGGGAATGGGACGCCGAACATTTGCGCATTGCTGGCGGCCGCTGTTGCGGCCGCCTCAACGATGGGCCGGATAGTGAGAAGCACCGACACGATCGCAAGCGGGCGATAAAGCGCAATCCGATCGCGAAGGCTGTCCGCTGCACCTTGGCACTTTGCCTTGCGCTCAATACGCCCCAGCTTGTCTACTGGCGTGAGAACAAGATCGTCGAGAAACCAGCCGTAGCTTTTAAATCGCTGTAGAAAATCGCCGCCCCCGCCTAACGCCGCTTCGGTGGCGCGCTGCATGTGCCGCAACATCGCGTTGCTTCCGTAGTAGAAGAAATCGCCGCTTGCGGGCGCGCTCTCGCCTACGAACAGCGTCGTTATACGGTTGGGACGAAATCTCGCCCTTGTTGCTTCAATATCCATCATAAGCATTCCGTGCAAAAGCGGCGGACGAGAAGCAGGCCACACTCTGCGTTTGCGCACCGTGCTTAGGCGGTGAAATTCCCGTTTTGCCCGGCCATCTTCCCGGTTGTACCCGGCCGCGGTCTTCCGATAATCAGAGCGGACCGTCGACAGTTTGCACCTGCCGGCGGCCCTGACCTGCAACACGATAGGATAGATCATGCAGCAAGCTGCCATCAGCATACCTCAACTCTTCAAGGGCTATCAAACCGCCGACGCAGAAAAGCGCCGCGTCTACACTCTAGCGGAGCGGGCCACCAACGATATCGAAGCGGCTGAAGTCGCCTGCGACGCGGCATATGACGCTGCGGAGACGATCGCCGATGCTGTTTTCGCTACTCCGTTCGCGTCCGCCTCCGATATGGCAACGAAGGCTCAGTTGCTGCTTGCGCGAGGCGATGATCCAGCTGACCTTCTCTACTACCGACCAAAGGACCTTGTGCGCTTCCTGAAGGAAATCATCGCCTTCGCCCAACGATGACGAACGCCAACCGCACCGAGCGCGTTGGAGCGCCCAGCGACATTACGCTGGGCACCCTGCGCCGGTGCGGCACGCCGAGGTAACATCGTTCATGACGAAGCGTTTCCGATCTTTCGCTGATCTTCCGCTTTTTGCGAGCGAAGAAGACATCGCAATGGCCCTGTTAGGAACGGGAAAGAACGTATTATGGCGCAGCTTGGCTCCATTGCTCGAAGGCCGTGGGCTCCCGAAAATAGACGGCCTGATGGGCGGGCGATACACGCCGGCCGTAAAGGCGTTTTGGGATCGAGAGTACCGGATAGACGCGCCCGACCATGTCTCAGCGCCACACGTTCCGGCAGATTTGTCAGCGAATTGGATGAAACGGAAACCAAAATCACGCGCTTAGGAGCCCGCGAGGTTGGGGGCGTATAGTGGACAGGACCGCGAAGCGTTGGGATCGTGGCCTGGGTACCGCAAAAATATCCGCCGGCCGACTTGAGGACGGCGCTAGCAGCAGAGGGGCCACCCGCGGCTGCCCGCGTTGCCGCGCTCCTCCGGGCATGGCAAGGTGCCTACATTGGTGATTGGGGAACAGATGAACCGGCTTCAGAAATTCGTCGAGCAAGACGCCGCGACCGATCAGCCCGGCCGAACGGCGTACGCTTTCAACGCCACAGTGCTGCCAGAGCCCGGGGCCGGCTTCGATTGGCGGCCGGTCGTCGGCTTCAGCGCCGGCGATGAAGTGCTGAAAGACCCCGCACTGAAGACTGTTTTTCAGACTGCGATTAAGCGAGGATTTGCGATCGCGTCGCGCGATTGAGCATCCGAACGCTTCACGCCGTCCACCGATTTGATCGGCCTTTCCCGCGGCGACGCCGCGTCCTTCGACGGTTTCGGGGAGGATCAGACAATCTCGCCGCATCCGTCACCCCCGGCGCGGCGGGTTCGCTCGTTGGCGCATCGACGACTGATCGAAGCGGCGATCTTCGAACGGCGACCGCGGTTTCGAGCGCGGCCAGAAATATCCGCCCATCCTCCGTGATTTCCCAGCCCGCCTCATCGCGAAGGACGAACTTAGCCGCGAAGATATTCAGATCGGGCGCATGCTCGATCAATCGCTTCATGCGATCGGTCCAGTCTCTGCCGCTATTCATCAAGATTGCGACTGCATTCCGTAGGTCGGCAACAGAGGCTCGCCCGGCGGACTGGCCGGCCAGCACTTTCAAGACGGTCAGTTGGAAGGACACTTCCACGTCTCCGGTCTGGCTGGGTGCGAAGTCTCGGCGAGATCGGTTAACCGCCGGTCAAAAATTTGACTGATGCGCCGGCTCCTTCCCTCGCCAGCTTCGAATTTTTCTGTTCGATAACCGATCGTTCACCAAAATCACCCTAACTTGATCGCGGCCCTGAAGGCCTCAGACGGTCGCCGTCGTGCGCGTTGAGTATGGTGACGGCGACCCCTTCCATGACCGACAAATCGACCAAGAGGCGAAACAGCGTTCAGCGCGACGCTCCGATCGCGCGAGGCGCGAGCGTGGCGCAGGCGGCTTCGATCTGGACGAGTGCTCGCCATAGCTTTTTGAATGGCTTGGTGATTGCAGTTATCACGGGCGCCGTGCTCAGCTTTCTGTTGATAGCCAAGCATTACTCGTGGTCGTTGGGCGGTGGAGGAATTTGCGATCGTGGCGAGCGGCCGCAGATCGGCGCTTCCGATTGCACAAAGCGCCGTTCGTAGTGGGCCGCTAGTTGCAGAAGGCGCAGCTTGATAAAGGGATCAGCCCCTTCGGCCAGCGCGCGAACGGTCCGTGCCCTCTCCTTGCAGAACTCGTTGTCCATGGTGTCCTCGCTGAAGCCTACAGCGGGATAGTCTCGGCTAAGCGGCTGGGCTGCGCGTGATGTGGGTTACATTGCCGTGGGTTTTCCCCGCAATTCACCGGATACGTAAAACGTCAAAGCGGCGCGGGCACGTCCTCGCCGTCGCCCGCCTGACGTGAGCCTTCGTAAGCCCCTTGCCGGACCTTGACGGCGGCGTCGACCGTCCATCGAACGGTGCCCGGGTCGCGGGCGCGATCAACGTTGCTTCCTGCGCGTCGTCGTCGACACGACGACGCAACGACAGAGCCATCTCGTTGAAACGAAACTCATAGGAGCGAACGCGCCCACCCTCGGGCAGATCGAGATAGCCGCCGACGTCGTTGCTGCGAAGAATGGCGACAGCGATCCTTACGAGTGACTTGATGCGCTCAGTTCGCTCGATCGCGTTCATGTTCACCGTTGAGCACCTGAATTTCGGCAGCGATCTTCGCAATGCACTCGCCGATCGGGATCAAGGTCGGGTTGCACGTGCTGATCAAAGCGATCGCGATGTCATCGCCGAGCTTTGGGTTCTTCAGAATTGCGGCGACCGCCGTGCACGCTGCTTCCACGACCGGCAAGAGACTTGGATATCGCCGCAAAGTCGCCGCGATGATATCGGCTGCTTCGACGATTGCTTCATCGTTCGCCTGATAGCTCGCCATCCTCAAAACCTCAGAAGTGCGGAACCTGCTTCGGGCTGATCGCCGGCGCCGGCGCCGCCGCGTCCGGCGACGAATGCCCCAGCGAGCCGGGGCCGTTCCCGTTATTGATCGACCCGGCCAGCCGGATCGCGGTTTGCGCTTGCTTCACGACTTCCAAGAGCGACGACCCGGCTTCGACGGTCAGCTTGTTTTCGACTTCGCCGTGAACTTCGCCCTGAACGCTGACGTTTCCGCCGCCGGCCCCGTTGCCGCCGACGCCGGTCCCGTAAGTCATCGTTGGCGACACTTCAGGGACGTCGGGCGCCATCGGGTAGCCCCATGCGCGGCGGTACATATCGCGCATCGATCCGCCGCGCTGCCGGCGAAGGCGTTCGCCGCTTGTCATGCCCTCGTAACCGGCGTCTTGGACGGACGTATGCATCGCGTAGAGACCGCCGCCGATCGCGGCGGCGCCAGCGACCCACGGCAGCGCAGCCGCGCCAGCGCCCCAGAGAGCCGATCCGACGCCGGCGCTGGCGGCGGTCTTCCCTGCGGTGGCCGCAGTTTCCGCCGCGGTGCCGGCGACCTTGCCGCCGCTAAGGACGGCCGCCGCCGACGTCAGGGCGGCCGCTGCGCCGTCCAGCGCGACCGCTGACGACGTCAGACCGCCGCCGGTCGTGAGAAGCTGGAGGAGTTTGAAGCCGCCGTAAATTTGCGCGCCCTTACCGGCAGCGTACGCAGTCGCCGCGCCGCCGGCGACGACGCCCGGCGGCAGTTCCGCGGTCTTCTGGATCGCCTGCCCGATCAGGTCGGTAACCTGCGTCAGAAGCCCGCCCTTGCCGTCCTTGTCGAAAGCCCGGCCGACTGCGGTTTCTAGGTTCTTCACCGCGCCTTCGAAGCGGCTGACGGCGCCGTCGAAGCCGGCCATCCGTTCCGCGGCGATCTTGCCGGCGTAGCCTTCCGACCCGCCTTCGATTTCGCCGATGATATGCTTCAGCGTGTCGCCGTCGCCCAGCGCCGTCGCAATGCGGCCGCCCTGTTTCGAACCGAACAGAGCATTCGCCAGCGGCAGATTGTTCGCCAGCTTCGGGATCAGGTCTTTGATGAATGCATTGGTGTCGACTTCGTTGACCGACTTGTCCCGGTAGCGGCCGGCGGCGCCCGCGATCGACTTCAGCGACTTCGCGTCGCCGCCCTGCAATTCGCCGCGCAGAAGCGACGTCACGGCCGGGTTGAACTTGGCAGGGTCGGAAATCATCGCCTTGTCAGCGAAGATTTTGCCCAGCCCGGCGCGGGTCTTGTCGTTCAGCTTCACGCCGTACCGCGCGGCGACGTCTTCGGCGAACGGGTCGACCGCAAGGCTGTTCGGGACGCGCTGATAGTTCTTATAGTTCAGCCCGTTCGCGAGAAGCGCGGTTTTCGCGCCCGCCGTCGGCGCCTGCGCCGTCGACATGAGCGCCCGGAAGGCGACGCCGGCTTCGTCGCCGCCGATGTTCGCCTTCTTCAAGATGCCGCCGAAGCCGAGCAGGGACGCTTCGCTGATCTTGCCCATCCGCGCCGGCGTCGCGCCGTACTTGTATAGCTGCGTGATGTCTTCCGGCGTCATGCCGGAAATCTTCGCCGCCTTGACCTGATAGTCGGCCGTCTGTTGCGCCGACTTCTGCGCTTCTTCCAGCGTCCCCATCTGCTTTTTGAAGCCGAAGATCGCGCCTTCCATTTGCTTGACCGCGTCCGGAAGCTTCAGGTCCAGAGCCGAACCAAGCGATGCGGCCGGCCCCATCATTCCCATAATTTGATCGCGCTTCACCCCGCGGGCCGCAAGTTCGCACTGGGCTTCCAGAACCTGAATGTCGTTAAACTTCGTCGTCGCGCCCATGTGAATTGCTTGCTTCACAAGCGGCGCCTGTTCTTCGTCCGAAATGCCCATGACCGCCTTTGCAAAGCGGCGTTCGCGATCGAATTCGCGATAGGTATGAGCGACCGCGCGCGCCCCCGCTTTCACTTCATGACCGGCGAAGGCGCCGACGGCAGCGGCGGCGCCGGACAAGGCGACCTGCCGGTTTTGCCGGCGAGTTGCCCGGCGTTCTTCCCGTTCCAGCGTTGCGCCAGTTTGTTCGACGGCCTTCCGCAGCCGCGTATGATGCGCGGCCGCTTGCTGGATATCGACGCCCATTCCCTGAAGCGCGCGCTTGTTCGACAGGACGGCTTCCTTCTGAATGTCGAACGCCCTCGCGGTTGCCTTAACCTGCGCCTGCGCCCGCTTCAGGTTCGTTTCCATTTCGCGGGTCGGCTGGGCGACGCCCTTGATCGCCCTCGCCGCGGCTTCGACCGCGACCTGTGCGTCGCGATATCGCTGACGTGTCGCGGCGAAGGTGCCCCGCGAAACGTCGAACTTGTCGATCGCGGCCATCTGCGTTTTAGCGCGTTCCAGCGCCTTCGCGACCTGATCGACGGCCTTCGCCGTTTTGCCCGACTTGGCGAGGCCGTCCATCTTCTTCGCGATCGCGTCGAAGACCTTCCCGGTCTTGTCTTCCGCCGTGATGCGCGCAACGGCCTCTATGATCTTCGCCAAATCGGCCTCCTATAAAAATGAAATGGGCCGCGGACCCTTCTTGCCTGGACCCGCGGCCCGCGCCGACGCATTGGCCCAAGACCTTTACGAAAACAGCCAAAGCGACGGCGTAAGCACGTCAGACCAAATTACGATCCGCTGCGGTCGCAACGCCGGCGGGTGCCCACGGCTCGACTGGCGTGAGTTCGACCATCACTGGCCGCGATGATTTCGGCAGCGGCGGCAGTTCAAGCGACATAGCGGTGGTCGCTTCTGCCGTCATCAGGGAGCCATCGAACGCGACGCCCGGGCGATCGACGAACGGCAAGCGCAACAGCGCGAAGAAGTGGTTTGGATGATCAGCAGTAAAAGCAGGATGGTATGTCGTCGACCGAAATCGCCGCTTAAAGCATTCGATCTGCATAAAGTTGTTGACGGCGATATGTCCGGTATCGCCGCCTTCATCGGCAACGACATCGTCCTGGCTGCCAATGAGGTTGCCTGCGGCATTCACCCAAAGAACCGGCTCTGTCGTCGCTATGTCTTCTCGCGGCAATCGCGGCAATTCGCGTGCCGCGAAGTCGCCGACCTCGATGGGATCGACGCCGGGCGGCAAGATCGCGTTGAGCCGTTGTGCTTCCAGCGTCGCCGCTGTGGTGTCGCGCGCCAGTGTCGTCAGTTCGGCGAGTAGGCGGGCGCCGTCGCCGCGCAACCGAACTGCTATCGCGGTGTTCGTGGCGCGGCATGCTTCGACCCGCTTCGTGATTTCGGCGATCTCCGCTTCGCGCTTCGCGGCTTCGGCCGCGGCCTCCAGGTGCCCGAGCCGCGCGGTGCAGAGCGCGACTTCGGCCAACGCCGCGTCGCGCTCTGCCGTCCACTGAGCCCAGCGATCGGCCGACGTCGCGGCGATGCTCTCACGCGCCAGCAGACTTGCAAGCTTCTTCTGCGCCGCTTCCAGATCCCCGCGCGCAGATGCCGCGCGCTTCTCTTCTTCGCTTCGCTTCGAGAACAACGCCATGATTAAACTCCTCCGATCATCCCGCGGGACTTCAGAACCGCGTCCCATTGCGCCGAAATGCCGGCGGCGCTGAGGGGCGCCGCGGCGAGCGCCGCCCTCGCCTGAGCGACCGTCATGCTGGTAGTAGTCGCGAGGTTCATCGCCAGACCTTCGCGACCCTTCGCTTCGGGCAACGCGTTGATCGCGGCAATCCGGTCGCGTTCGGCTTGGGCGGTGGCTGCTGCCTGCATTTCAGTTTCCTTTGCTTACTTGACAGGAACGCCGTGCAAGATGTCTTCCGGCGTCTCGCGCACTACGACCGTGCTGACACCGCTGCCGATGCCCGCCAGTTTGATCCACGAGCGCGCCGGCGGACGATCCGTCGGCACGGTGCCGCCGGCGCCGCCGGCCGTAACGGACGACACGAAGTCCAGATTTATGTAGACGGTCTCGCCGCTCGCGTCGGTCAATCGCCGAAAATTCATCGGTGCGCGCTCCAGTTGGTTGACAGCGCGACGATGGGGCAAGACCGGGGGCGCAGGGAACGTTAAAAGCGTTCAAGGCCTCGTTCAATCCGTTCACACCACGCGTCGAACGCTGGCATGACCACGTGCCAAGTTCCCAAGAGCATTTGCGCAAACTGTGCGCCGTTGGGATCGTCGACGGCGTTTGCGCGGCACAAGCGTCGAATTTTCTGCTTGTCGAACGGAAGGCCGCGCTCGCTGAAGGCTTCGGCGGCGTTCCGGTAAGCCCGCACTGGCATTGTGATCGGCGCTGGCGCCGATAGGGCCGCGACGCGATCGCGGAGCGCCGCCGCGCTCGCGATGATCGCATCAAGTTCAGCAACGATGCCGGTTAAATTCCCGGCGACTGGCGCGAATGACATTGGCGGCGACGCGAACAGCGGCCGCCCCATGATCCGTCGCGTGAGGTCGTAGACCGCAATTTTTGTCTCGGTATCGGTTAAGATCATTGCTCCTCCTCGAACGGGTCGGCGCCGGCAGCAAGGGCGCGTTCGGCACGCTCAAAACGTGCCCGGCAGCGGTCCATCGCGTCGTCGAAGTGCCGATTGATTGCCGATCGGATGCTGACGTCACGTGTCGCAGCCGCCGCGACGCCACCCAGTTCGTGCCTGAAGGTTCCCAAGATGTCGGCGATGATTGCGCTGACCTCTTCGGCTTCCCAGAGCCGTCCCTCCTCGCGGGATGTGCGAAGCTCGATCGCCTTCGCTCGCGCGTCCTGGACGCGCGCAGCGGCTGCGGACTGTGTCGACTTGCGCGTTTCATCGCGCAGCCAGCGAACGTAGGCGATCCGGCAGGTGTCTATATCAAGCTTCCGGTTCGCCAGCGGCTTGAAGACGCCTTCGCCTACGAACTGCGCGACACGCGGCTGGGAAATGTCTAAGTGCTGGGCGACCTGCGCCTGAGACGCGCCCGGTGGCGCGCCGGCGGATCGCTTCGGTTTCGGCCGTTTTGAAGTCATTTTTCGTCGCTCTCCAATTACATAAGCGGGAAATCAACCGGATTGAACATGCTCAAACGCCGGGGCGCTTCGTGCCGCACCATCCGGCCGCCCGTCATACGGTCCCTAACGTCTTTGCCAGACTGCCCCGCCGTCTTCGGCAGCCCCCGCGTCGTCCGTTGGCTGTCTCTCGCCGGCGTCTGTGTACGGGCGTGAGGAGCGCGCATCAGCGCGCGCCCTATGGGTTTCCAGCGACTATTCAAGGTCTGATGGCAGTTCATCGAACGCCCCTTCCTCGCCTGCGTCGCCTTCGTCTCGATCTCCGTCGTCGTCTATCGGCGGCGCGATCGCGCGCGCCGGTGATGGACCATGATCCCGAGAGTGTGTCTGGGTTGGGTCGCAAGCGACCATGCGCCAAAGATCACGCTCGATTTCATCCCGAACCAACACAACGAAGGCGGCGCCGAACCTGCCTGTAAAGAAAGTGTCCCCAGAAGCAGATCGGCGTTGCCGCAACTGAAATAGCTCGATGCCGTCGGGGATCATGAATGCCTCACTGATCCCGGGAGACTGCCCGCCGGCCGCCAGCTTTTCTCTCGAAGTCGGCTTCTCTGTTGAAGCTTCAAGATCGTCAGCTTCGGAGATGGGCCGGACGCGCTGAACGCGCGCCGGCCTTCTGGCAGGAGCACGGGCTTCCTCGACGACGGTTGCCGTTGGAGGCCGGCGGCGGCAGCCGGCCGGCCGGCGGAACGCCACATCAAGATCGCCGCCCCGCGGACGCATTCAGTCTTAGTGATAGAATAAGAACTACAGGGCACGCGGTTTTGATACCGTATCAAAATGCCGTGCCCTATCTGCATCGATAGATAGGGCACGCGTTTTTGATACCGTGATGATACCGTATCAAAAATGCGTGCCCTATCTACGGGTGAAGCAGGTGTGCAGGTCATGCGAGGGGCGCTCGCCTGACCTGTAGGGTCTCAGCGATCCTCGACGTTCCGGGTACAATTCTTGTCTCCAGTGTCCCTTGCTCTACGCCGTATTTGACAGCGCGGTGGACCGCAGGACGGAGGCTCCCCGTGTCCTTGCCGAGATCGTCAAACGCGACGGACTTAGACCGTATCAATTCCTGGGTGATGGACCCTATGTCCCACCAGCCTTCAGGCGGTAAGCTGGAAAGGATCGCGGCGAGGCGGCGTTCCGGCTTTGATAGCCTCGGCTGTCCCGACAGACGCTCACGGAGACGACGTTCCTTCTCTCGCTGGCGTCGCTTGTCCTTTTGGATTGCAGCGCGCGCCTCAGCGTCGACGTCGATCGAGCCGATCGTGCGCAATCTTGCTGAGGTCCGCTCGGCGAAAGTGACGCCGAGTTCACGCGCGGCCGCGTCGGCGCCCCAGCGCCGGCTCGATGCAAAGGCGGCGGCTGTCGCGTCCCGGCGCTGCGCATCCGGCATCCAATCGGCATATCGGGCAAGGAAGCTCGAAATGCGCTCTCCTGCGTTCGCCAACCTTGCCAAATGAGCAAGCGCGAACGCGATGAGGCGTCGGCTGTTGTCATCGTCCGGCAGCCGGCCCTTGTCACGAACCCAAATCAATCGGGTGACTTCGTCCGATCGAAGCCTCGCGACCCGGTCTTCAGGCCTCGTTGACGCGAGGTCAGCCCAAGCTTCGCGCCTGATGGATTGTCGCGCGGCTGCAACGCTCATTCGTCACCATCCGGTAGAAGAACCTGCTTCCAGATTTCTGCCCGAACGGCTGCCTCAATGGTTCGGAGTTCGGCTTGGATCGCGCCGTCGTCGATGCCCATTTCCTCCAGGGTCATGCGGATGGCGCCGAGGTTCCGCCGAACATGCTGCTCGCCCTGCTCCGCGGATCGCGTCAATACGAATTCTACGTGGCGGCGGACATATGCAGCGTCCCGAAAATGACCCGGCAGGAGGAACACCTTCGCCGTCGGCGCCGCAATGTGAATGTGTAACTGCGGATCGCTTTCCGGTTGGACGTCCGGCGCCACGTCGCGCCGGACATCGCTAACGAAGCGACGAACTGCTGACTTCTCTGTCATGCCACGCCTCGCGACTGGCGATCTTTGAAGTAAGCCAACCAAGCCGCCCGCGCGAAATCCCGGCAGAACCGTTCAATGTCGCCTTCGGGAATGTCGAGATCGTCCAGCCTGCAGGTTTCCATCCACAAATGGTCAGCCAAGAATTCTTCAGCAGCGTCGATGGTCTGCCGCTTGCCCATTTGGCTGGCGACGTATGCCACGATCTTCCGGTGTTTGGCCGGCGGGAACGCGAATACCTGCGCGGGGCGCTTCATTGGTCGGGCCTCACAGCTGGGGATTGAATGGCGGCGCGCCGGGCGGGGAAAGGACCGCGGCGCGCCGCCGAAGCGCCGCCGTACATCCGGGCGGGCGCTTGTACTGCGCGGGCGTGCTAACCGCGCAGCAAAACGGATCAGATCAGGCGGACCGCGATTGTTCGGCGTATGCGTCCAGATCGGCGAGCGTGTATCGAACCAGCACGCCGAACCGATGATAGCGCGGGCCAAACTTCCTCATGCGCCACTTCGCCAGCGTCGACGTCGACACGTTCAAATATTTCGCCGCCGCTCGATCGTCGATGTAGCGCGATCCCGCGGCGTTGGCATTCGCCTGCATTTCAATCCTCCGCTTTGCGACGCGGCGATCGCGTCGGAACGGAGTGGACGATGCCGAAAGCCGGGAGGGACATTCAAGGTGACAAACCTCGAACCGGGCATGAAGCGGGCATAATGCCCGGCGCGTTTCCGATTAGTGCTTGATTTTGCTGCGACAAAAAAATCACCGAACAAGGGAGAAATCCCGGGTACGCGCCCGGTTTGTCCCCTTTGTCCCCCCAGATGTCCCGGGCGTGTCCCCCCTTGCTCGCGCTTCCGGCGCCTTCCTCATGTGTGATTTGCCCTCACGGCTTAGGTCCTTCCGCCGGGTTGCTTTACCGGGACATGCCCCGACGATCGCGGCGGAGGGTCTTCAACAGACTGGAAGAAGCTCGACGCGATCGAAGCGCAGCAGGGGCGCAGAAATCCGGATTTCGTTCCGTCGTCGACGAAGGCCGATTGACGACGCTGGTCGGTAAAATAGTGCTGGCGGCGTCATGGACGGTCGAAGATCAGCTACGTCGATACGATCGCACGCCGGCGCTGACGGGTCGCTTCAAAACCGCAGCGTGAACCGTGATCTGGCATTCTGGTCGGGCGCGCTTCGAGCTGTATTTGGCTGATAATGGCGTATCGGGCGAGGTCAATTGCGGTGTTGGCCTGCGTTCTGCTGGAAAAATAAAACGAACGGCTATCGAGGTCGGGATAAGCGAATGTGACTTTCCAACCTTCGTCGCCCGCCTCTAAAATCGATACCTTCGGCAAATATTCATTTCGTAAGGGTTGTTATAAGCCATACCCGTATGTCTTACCGCTTAGATGAAATTGCGCAGCAATGGGGCAGTTCGAGAACGTAAACGGCAATCTGTCAAGGAGAGACGATGAGGCTGCAAATGTTGGTCCTGGGTGTTGTGTTTCTGGCGCCGGCCTATGGCCAGACCCCGCCGACCGCAACTGAGGCTTTCAACCTGCGCATCAAGTGCAAGGAAATGGTAGATGAAAAGACGCAGACGATGACCGAAGATTTCTACCGCAAAAACGCGCCAGAGCTTGACTTCTTCTTTTCCTCGTCCCGGTACGACCCTCGAGCGAACCGCTGCTACGGCGAGTTCCATGTTAAGCAGAAATATCGTACCGGCCCTACGAAAGAGCGAGAGAGGCGCATACTCTACGACATGCAGGTAGATGATTTAATGGCAACTGAGGAAATAACGGACAGCAAAAGATATGGAATGGTCTATGACCACAGCCATAAGTCGATGACAAACGCTAACTCGGGATGGGATGACACCGATGCCTACATGAACGAAATGATGGAAGACAAAAAATAAAACAGCGCCCTACGTGGACGCTAGTAGCTCGTCGTTTTTGAAGGCTCTGAACTCCGCAACACTCATAGGGTCGCTCTCGTAATATCCGCGAAAGCAAAGAAGGCGGAGTACACCGGCACCACCTTCTTGATGATGGTACAGCGCCGGTGACTGGCAGGTTCGCCAACCAGAAATCGATTGGCGACCCAAAGAGCTGGCGGCAAAATCTCCAACATCTCGTTTGTAGCTTTCTGCCGTACAGTCGCTGAACCTCGTTGTCGTCGATCGACAGGTAATTGCCGAAGTGACGGTCGACATTTCCGAGAAACATATCCAGCGCGTATATCCGCTAGAGACGCCGGTTAGATCGCTGATGGGGATGGCGGCGTTCGACGCGGACGGCGTCATCAGGTAGGTGCGCGCCAAGCTCGCGCTTGTATTCCAACCGCTTCAGCTATGTGCGTTCCCAGCCATTCGCTGGCCGCGCAGGGCGGCCACGGTCGTCGGCCTTGATGTAATACAGCGACCCGTCGTCCGCCTCGGCCATTCCCAAGCTATCGGCCGTCACCTTCGCGGGCGGGTATCAATCAGAGCCTTCCTTGGCCAGAACTGTAGTTGTGCAGGCAGTGAGACCTCACCCGGTGCTTACAACGTGCTTACATACGAAAGGCGACGAAAAGCCAACCTTCAAGCCTCCAAAATATCTTATTGATCTAACTTCTGAAAATGGTCGGAGCGAGAGGATTTGAACCTCCGACCCCTAGTCTCCCAGACTCGCTTGCATTCAACTCATTTGCATTATGATGACACCTGAAAGACCTAAATCATTGAGCTTTCTCGCTTGACCGTTTGCATGAATGCCAATAGAACTCACCAAGCATCATGCTTTTCTGACCTCCGGGTCAGGCAAAACCGACGTTTTTTGATACCGGGGACTAGGGTGCCTAAGCTCACCGACAAGTATATCGCAGGCCTCAAATGTCCACCAGATCGGGACCACATCTCGGTCTCCGACGATGGCTGCAAGGGGCTTCAGCTGAGGGCGCTCAAGTCCGGGAACAAGTCGTGGATCTTCTATTATTGGTCCCCGCTCCTCTCCAAATCCGTGCGGCTTCGTCTCGGCAGCTACCCCGACCTGACGCTCGCCAAGGCGCGAGACAAGGTCGCTGAGCATCGCAGGACAATGGCCGAGGACGAGGACCCTCGCCGCAAGCAACGCCAGGAGCGGAAGCGGATAGCCAAGGAAGAGGCCCTGTCGTTCGATGATCTGGCCGACCTCTACATCGCCGACTACGTGATCGGCGGCCAGTGCGGCAAGGACGCGGTACGGATCTTCCACGAGACCGGCAAGTGGCCGACCGTGTTGACGTCGGTCCCGAACAAGAAGTCCTGGAAGAACGACATCGGCTATCTGCGCCGGCCGCGCTCGGCCTGGGGCAGCGAACCGGCAGCGTCCGTCACCGACGACGACATCGCCGACCTGCTCGACGAGATCGCCGAGGAGGCGCCGGTCAGCGCCAACCGCACCCAGTCGATCCTCCACAAGGTCTTCAAGTGGGCGATGCAGCCAGGCCGCAAGCATGCGCCAACCAACCCACTGGCCGGACTCGAGCGCCGCGGCGGCAAGGAGAAGCAGCGGGACCGGGTGCTATCGGATGACGAGATCAGGACCCTCTGGTGGGGTCTCGATCGGGATGATGCGCCGGTCGAGCGCAGCGTGGCGCTGGCGACCCGCTTCATCCTAACCACGATGGTCCGCCCCTATCAGTCGGCAGGAGCCGAGACGAGCGAGGTCAGCAACCTCGACTCGAGCAATGCGCTCTACGAGATGCCGCCGGGGCGCGTGAAGAAGGACCGGGCGGTGATCGTTCCGTTGTCCGACCTGGCCGCCGACATCGTCAAGAAGGCGATGGGGAACGGGAACCGAACCGCCCTGTTCCCATCGAAGTTCGACGTCACGGGCAAAACCTCGATCGCCCGATCCTCAATTTCGCAAGCACTGAATGGAAAGAAAAATGGAAAGAAGAGCGGAGACAAGACGGAGGACCGCATAGGACTCCGCGATTTCCTCGGACTGAAGCACTTCACTGCCCATGATCTGCGACGAACCGCCGCGACAATTGCTCGTCGGGCCGGAGCGCCGCGCGAGGACGTGAAGGCCATGCTGGACCACGTCAATGGTGACGTGACCGCGGTCTACGACAAATACGACATGCTGAAGGAGAAGCGGCACGTCGTGACCATTCTTGCACAGGAGCTGCGCCAGATCATTGGCGACGGCCCGAAAGAGGACGTGAAATGAAGACGGCACTGATCATCGCTCTGACCATGGTCGCCACCCAGGCGCTGGCCGAGAGCCCCTACCCCACACCGACCCAGGATGGCCGCGAGCGCATCCAGAGGACCGGCACCTGCCCTACCGGCTACGTCGGCAAGGGCGACAAGTGCGAGGCGCTGCACAAGGACACGCCCCGCGCCTATCCGTACATCCCGGGCACGGCCTGCCCGTCCGGGACGTTCCGCAGCGGCGACGCCTGCAAGGAGTTCCGCTGATGTCCAGCAAAGCGACCAAGCGCGGCAATGCCGACCTGCACGCCAAGGCGAACGCATTGATGGAGCAGCCCGTGATCGGCGACTGGCACTCGCTGGAACGGGTCGTAACGCAACTGGGAGCGGCGGCTCCCAGGGCGGCGAAGGAAGCGCTCGCGAGCTTCCAGAAATCGATGCTGAAGCTGCCCAACCCCTTTGGCGACTGCTCGGGAAGCGTTGAGGCTGAATCCGCGGAATCGGCTCCGACCGATCAAGCCTGAGATCGAAGCGTTGAGAAAGAGAGATGCAATGGACGAGAAGATGAACGAGGGGCAGCCGATCGAGACAGCGCCGACCAACGCAGTGGTTGACCTCTGGATCGAGT
>NZ_AUGA01000069.1:0-28687 GCF_000426785.1 Bradyrhizobium sp. th-b2 | reverse complement strand
GACGGGGCCTCAACAACCGGCACGTCTTCTTCAGCAGCCACCATCGCGGCCATGCCGCGCTCGACCATCGCTTCCAATTGATCGATCAAATCGCGGTCGTTGCCTTCAGGCTCGGCCTCGGTGGCCTCCAGCCCAGCCAAAATCTCCTTGATGCGGTCGATCGAGGACAGGATCAGCGTCACGGCTTCCGCCTTCACCGGCATGCCGTCGCGGAATTTGCCCATCAAGGTCTCGCCGGCATGCGCCAACGCTTCGAGCCGCGGCAGCCCGAGGAAGCCGCAGGTGCCCTTGATCGTGTGCACCAGGCGGAAAATGTTATCCAGGATCTTCGCGTTGTTCGGGTCCTGCTCGAACTGCACCAGCTGGTTGTCGACCGTATCCAGGCTCTCGCTGCTCTCCGTCAGGAACTCGCGCAACAGATCGTCCATGAATCGGTCCCCTCAAGGTGCTACAGAACGCTCGCCTCGCATCGATAACTTGGCCTGCTTCACGGCGACGTTAATTTTGCCGTCCGTGCAACTACGGACGATGAAGCTTTCAAGCCTTCGGACGAGCATCACGACATCACGGACAGTCTCACCAGGACAGGCCCTTACCACCCGGACGGGAAAGAGGCCGTTCCAACGGTCATCGCAATTTGAACCAAATGAGCGCGAAGGACAGTTAAGCCCTGCGAAACATTCGCGGCCATGACGTCGGCCTGCATCAGGGCGCGATCGCCCATTGGTTGAAGCCGGCGGGGTGACCAAGGCACGCAAAAGCAAAGGCGGCGGAGTTTCCTCCGCCGCCTCGCTATTCGATATCTGTCGCGGCTACGCTTAGCGGAGCAGCTGCAGAACGCTCTGCTGCGACTGGTTGGCCAGAGCCAGCGCGGACACCGCGATCGACTGGCGGGTCGACAGCGCCTGGCTGTTGGCCGCTTCCTCGTTGGTGTCGGCCAGCGTCAGGTTGGACGAGCCGGTCTGCAGCACGTTGATCAGGTTCTTCGAGAAGTCCTGGCGGATCTGCACGATCGACAGGTTCGAACCGAGGGTCGAAGCCTGGGTGCGCAGCAGGCCGCTCGCCGAGTTGAGCGTCTTCAGCGTGGCGTTGGCCGAGGCGTTGTCGATGAAGTCCGTGCCGGCCACGAGCTTGGTGAGGTTGAGGCCGGAGGCATCGAAGGTCACGCCCTGGATCTTCAAGGTCGAGGAGCCCGTCTCGTTGAAGGTCAGCTTGAGCTGATCGCCATTGAGCAGGTTGATGCCGTTGTACGACGCGTCCTGGGCCGTCGTGGTGATCTGATCCAGGATGTTGTTGTACTGGTTGACCAGGTTGGAGCGGTTCGCCAGCCCGTTCGGATCCTGCACCGGGGCGCTGCCCGCCAGGCCGTTGAACAGCTTGCCGGCGCCGGCCGCCGTGCCACCGATCGTACCGATGGTCGCGGACGCAGCATCGTTGGTGGTGCTGATGGTGAGCGCACCGCCCGCGCTGAGCGACGCCTGCAGGTTGTTGGCCGACAGTGCGGCGTTCAGGTCGTTGAGGGACTTCACCTTGCCCGTGCCGCTGCCGAAGGTGATGTTGGTGGCGGTGCCGTTGCCGGTCGGGTTGATCGTCAGCGTCAAACCATCCAACGGTGAAGGCGTTGCCACGGTGCGTGCCGTGGTTCCGGCCGTAAGACCGAAGGCGGCCAGCCCCGAGCCGGAGATGTTGAGATCCTGGTTGATGCCGGTGCTGATCTGGAGCGCGCCAGCCGACACGGTGGAGGCGGTGGTCGCGCCGGTGATGCCGTCGATCGCGGTGAGCAGGTCGCCGACCGTCAGCGTGCTGCCCGCGCCGGTGCCGAGGGTCACGTTGCCGGCCGAATCGGTCGTCGAAGTGGTCTGCGAGGTCGAGAACGTGATCGACTTGCCGTTGACGTTGATCACGCCGGTCGGGGTCGCCGCCAGGGTATCAGAGTTGGCCGCACTGACGAGCTTGGTGGCGGCCGTGACCGGCACGGGCACCGTGAGATTGTTGTTGACGACCGAACCAGCGAGGATGGAATTGCTGTAGGTGGCCGTGCCACGGATATCGTCGGTGGTCGCGCCGGTGATCACAGCGGTCGTCACCTGCGATTTCTGGGAATAGCCGACTGCGGCCTGCAGGGCCTGGTTGGCGACCGACTTGGCGCTGTCGACGAGCTTCTGCAGCGAGGTGATGCCGGTGTTGGCGGCCTGCAGCACCTGCACGCCGTTGCCGATGCCGTCCAGCAGGTTGTTGATGTCGCTGGCGCGGTTGTCGAGCGACTGCGCCGTGAAGAAGTTGGTCGGATTGTCGAGAGCGGTGTTGACCTTCTTGCCGGTGGACAAGCGGTTCTGCGTGGTGGCGAGCAGGTCGGCCGTCGACTGCAGCGAAAGCAGATTTTGACGGACCGATGCCGAAAGAACGATGCCGGACATACTGATACCCTTCTGGATGAACACGATTGACGCGACGCCGCAAGTTTCACACGGCGACCCATGCCACACTGGTCTGTCCGCGCTACCCGTTCGTTAAAGGGCCGGTCCGTACAAATACCCAGAATGGCCTCGCCGGTGGTTTACGGGCCACGCGGCGCAGCCGCTGGATGCCGCCGCGCAAGGCCGGCAGCGCGCCGTTGTCGCGGCGGCGAATTCATCCCGCATTTGCAGGACTTGCCACATCCTGGCGCTGCCGACCTGACAGCCGGAATCACGGCGACGTCGACGCGCGGTCTGCACTGATCAGAGTTAATGGAAATCAATAAATGCGCGCCAAAGCCGCAACCTTTGGTCGCGCGATGCTTGTCGCTCGAATCGATCCCGATGGCCGCGCAGGCCGATGCGGCGCGGACCGTCTGCCTCCTAGAGGGTATAGAGTTCGCACCACAACCCTTGTGCAATTGGACAGGCAAGCTATGTTCGCGTTCATTCCACACGCCAAGAGTAGGTGATGCGAGACCGTAGTGCTCCCGCCCTCGGCAGGAGCTCCAATGTCCGCGCTATCGCGCCCGCCCAATCGTCTGTTGCAAGCACTTCCCCCCACGGAGTACGCGCAGCTCCATCCGCTTCTGGAAACCGTCGACCTGACCAAGGAAACGGTGCTCGCCGACGCCGGCACACCGGTGCAGCGGGTCTACTTTCCGCACGGCGGCGTGGTCTCGATGGTGGTCAATCTGTCCGACGGGCAATCGGTCGAAATTGCAACCATTGGTCGCGACGGCATCGTGGGTGCGTCCGCCGCGCTGCATGAGCGGCCGCCGCTTGCCGACGCGATCGTCGTGGTGCCGGGCACGGCTTCGATGCTGCGGGCGGAGGAGTTCCGCGAGGCAGCAAATCGCAGCGCGGATTTCCGGACCCTGGTCGCGCTCTATGAGCAGGCGCTGATGGCGCAGACGCAGCAATCCGTCGCCTGCAACGTTTCGCATCCGGTGGAGGCGCGGCTGTCACGATGGCTGCTGCGCGCGCGCGATCTGTGCGGCAGCGAAGCATTGCCGCTGACCCAGGAGATGCTGGCGCAGATGATCGGCGTCCGCCGCAACGCGGTTTCGATCGTCGCGCACGGGTTTCAGCAGGCCGGCATCCTCCGTTACAGCCGCGGTCATATCGAAATCACCGATATCGACGGTCTGCGGAAGGCGGCGTGTGAATGTTATGCGACCGTCAAGGCGCACGCCGAACAATTGATCGGGCCGGAAGATTGACTGGCGCCGGCCGGCCTGAGCACGCAAATCCCATCATGCGGCGATAGGTCTATTCCTATTGGAACCAAGACGTGTTCCCATTGGAACCAACACGTGCCAGAATAGGTTGCAAGAACGTCCAGCTGCACGCGTCAGCCTTGGTGCCCAGAGACAAGCTTGCCAGAAGGCAGGAGGTTGCTTTGGATACGGTTCCGCGATCGCCCAACGGATTCCTGTCGTCGCTCTCGGAGAGCGATTTTGAGCTGATCCGGCCGCATCTGCGGACGGTCGACCTCACCGCCGATTCGGTCCTGATCGAGACCGACGAGATGCTCAAGCAGACATACATGCCGCACAAGGGCGTGATCTCGCTGGTGGTCAAGCTGGCAAGAGGCGAGCGCGTCCAGGTCGCGATGGTCGGCCGCGACAGCATCTATGGCGCGTTCGCTCCGCTTGTCGAAGGACGGACGTTGAACAACGCGATGGTGCTGGTGCCGGGCGTCGCCTCGACGATCGAGCTCGAGCCGTTGCGGGCAGCTGCCGGCCAGAGCCCGACGCTGCGCGCAATGCTGATCCGGCATGGGCTCGCCGTCTATGCCCAGATCCAGCAGACGGCCGGCTGCAACGCCGCCCACACCGTGGAGTCGCGGCTGGCACGATGCCTGCTGCAGACGCGCGATCTCTCCGGCAGCAACAAGATCGTCCTGACCCAGGAGGCGATGGCGCAGATGATCGGCGCACGCCGCAACAGCGTTTCGCTGGTTGCGCACACCCTGCAACAGGCGAACTTCATCCACTACAGCCGTGGTCACATCGAAATCACCAATGCGGATGGACTGATCAAGACCGCGTGCGAATGCTACGCCACGGTCAAGGCGCAGTATGCGCGACTGCTGAGTTGCCAGGAGACCGGCAACTAGAGCCTTTTCCGTTCCGATGGAATCGGAACGGGGCTCTAGATTCTTGTTTTGACGCGTTTTCTTTACACGAACCGGTGCCCACTTCGCTCGAAAGCGCTCCGGAGCGCCAAGCCGTACTTCTACGGCTTACGATTTTCACCGTCGGATAACGCTGAATCCCCAGAATTGCGTGGACGCACGGGGGAGCTGATGTTCACGTACCAGACGACCGATCGCAAGGAGGCTCGCCGCTTCCGCATGGCCCAGTTCAACGGCCGGCCCGCCACGGTCCGGTCCGCCGGTGCTACCGTGACGGGACGCGTGCGCGCGATTGTCGAAAGCAGGTCCGGCGCGACGGCAGCCTGGGTGGTCACGATCGTTCCGGACGAACCGAAGGCCGCCGCCCCGGCAGCCCGGCCCGCACCGCGTCTGTGCTTTGCCGCGGAAAACGATTTCTGAGAGCTGCCACCCCGCTCAGGCGGAGTGCAGCAGAGCCTTGCGGACGAGATCGGCGGTGTTGCGCGCACCGAGTTTGCGCATGGCCTCGGCGCGATGGCTCTCGAACGTGCGCGGGCTGATGTTCATTCGCAGCGCGCCCTGCTTGTTGGAGTAGCCGTCGCTGATCAGGCTGAGCACCTCACGCTCGCGCTTGGTCAACGGCTTGCGGCCGGCCTCCGGCGCGAACATGATTTCGGGCGACCTTGAACTCGCCGGCTTGTCGTCCCCCGGCGGCTTGAGATCGGCGGCCGGTATCGCGTTCGGATAGAGATCGGAAATCTGCTTCAGCATCGCCGACACCCGCTCGGTCTGCTCGAGCGCGTTCTCGATCACCTGGCGCAGATAGACGCCGTTGCCGGGGGCGTGCGCGAACTGATGGCTGTGCTGCTTGAGCTCATTCATATAGAGCAGCAGCGCCGTCACGGGTCCGTTGAACTGACGGACGATCGCGGCGCCGGCGTCCGTGGCCACCTGCGCCCGCGGGGCGGCGGCCTCCGGAAGCTCGAGCGGCGGCGTTTCGAGCGCTGCGGTTCCACCCACCCAGGTCGGAAGGCGCACCTCGGCCCGATTGTCATGCTGCGTCATAAGTATGGTTTACCAAAGGTGAACTTGTGGCCGCGTTAACGCGGGACTCCGTAAAACTACGGGTGACGCAACTGTGACCTCGGGCCCCGACCTGCCAAGCAGGCGCAGATTACCGCTGATTTGGCAACGAAAGTCGCATATTCGAGTCGGATGACAGTATTCTTACGGGAATACCGGGCCGGCTTCGTCCCGGCCGCATCACGGTCAGGCGTTTACCTTCGTCGGTTCGGCCGGTCGCCTCTCAACCCGCTTTGGATCGCATTGGCCGGGACCTGCGCCGCGGCCCTGGCCTCAGGGCCGTTGGGACCGAAGGAACTTCTGCAGGAATCGTCCCGAAAGAACGAACCTGAACCACCAATACGCCATCCGCTGGGTCGACATCGATCATCCCTCTGGGCATTGGAATGGCATCGGCATACAGCACGTCGGCGCGTTCGCGTGTGAGGCAGTTCACATCGGCCCGACGCGACCGGTCAGGCGAATGTCAATTTACAGCCCCGGCAGGCGCCGTGATGATCGCCGCCTCTCGAATAACAACAAGGGCGCGGCAATGCGGCGAGGGCGGAACGGATCCTGGATGACAATGGCGGCGCTGGCCGCAGCACTGCTGGTCGGCACCACCGCGCGGGCCCAGACCCCGCCGACCAGCGATGCAACGGCGACGACGGACAACGCCGTGATGCTCACGATCTTCTTCAAGCATGATCAGTCGCGGCCGCTCAGCGAGCTGAATGCGCAGCTGGAACGCCAGGGCTTCTACAAGGCGTTTCCGCCCGAAGGTGTCGAGGTCGTCAGCTGGTACGTGATGATGGGTGTCGGCCAGGTGGTGACACTGCGGCTGTCGGCATCGCGGTTGCGCGAGATCAACCGCATCATCGAGAACAGCGCGTGGGGCGCCTATCACACCGAGTTCTACCCGACCTATGACTACAAGGCGATCGGGATCGGCAATCACGAAAAGGCAAAGCAGTAGCTGATCGCATCGAGAGCCGAGCTGGAGCCGCGGTCGCGCGCCGGACTGGCCGGTTCTGCGTAAGACCGGCCTCGCGATTGGATCGATCACGGCCTACGCGTGGGCCCGCGAGCGCTGGCTCAGCCGCTTAGCCAGGATCCGCAGATCTTCGCTGCGCCGGCTGCAAAGCAGGCGCGTGAATTCGTCGGGATCGATAGAGGCAGGCGGAAGATCGGCGGGGTTGCGGGCGGCGCGGCGCAGCCAGGTCAATCGGAAGAGACGCTTGAGCATCTTCATGGTTGTTAGCCCCGATGAGCGTCAGTGTTAAATCGCGGTCGCGAAATTTGGTTCCGTCCCTTGTGGTCGTTCAGCGCAAAATTTGGTTCAACGCCATCAGGAGAGCAATGCCTTGCGCTTTTGCACGCGCGCAATGGATCGCTGCGCCGCGGCTTGATCCAGCGCCCCGTCCTGCACCGCACGCGCGACCGCCGCGACGATGCCGGCCATCTCCTGCTCCTGGTCGAACAGATTGTTGCCGATGCAGATCATATCCATGCCGGCGGCGATCGCCTGCAGGCTGGCCGCGCCGGTGCCCAGCGCCTTCTGCAGCCCCTGCATCTGCATGTCGTCGGTGATCAGCAGCGTCTCCGGCAAGCGGCCGCGGAGCCGGCCGATCCCGGCCGATGACAACGTCATCGGATGCTGCGCGTCCCACTGGCGGACAATGGCGTGGCTGACCAGCACCGCATCGCCGAAGGTGTGCGGCGCCAGTGCATAGAACAGCTCCTCCTGCTCCGGCCGCAACGCATCGGAAATGTCCATGAACTCCAGATGTGAATCGACGTGCGCGCCGCCGATGCCCGGAAAATGCTTGAGGCAAAGCCCGACGCCTGCCTGCCGCGCCGCGGCGTCGACCAGGCGGGCATTGGCCTCGACCTCGCCGATATCGGCCGAATAGGACCGCTTGACCCTGCCGATATTGGGATTGTCAGGGTTAAAGTCGACGTCGATGACAGGCGCGAAATTGTAGCGGATGCCGAGCCGGCGCAGCTCGCGATAGCTTGCCTGCAGGATGGCCTGCTTCTCGGGGGTGCCGAGCAGATTGAAATCCTTCGCGCTCGGCAGCGGCTGAAAGCCAAGGCCATCCTTGAGCCGGCGCACCAGACCGCCCTCCTGGTCGATGAAGACCAGCGGCCGCGACGGCAGCGTTGCGATCTCGGCGCAGAGCGACTGCACCTGCTCAGGCGACGCGATGTTGTTGTCGTATTGCCGGGTCTGGCAGGAATAGTCGAACAGGATCACCCCGCCGAGCCCGAACCGCGCGGAAAATTCGCTCAGCCAGGGCGGGACGACCTTGCCGTAGAAGCCGAGGATGAAGAGTTCGCCGACGGACATCGCAGCTCCCTATCGGATGCACATGGAATCAGCCTTCGGGAATCAACCTTGCGCCCGACGGCATAGCACGCTGCGGCGGCGGTAAGAATATGACGCAAGCCGTGGCTCGACTGCGTTCCCCGTGCCTGCGTCACCATGTTAAGACAGCGCCCGCACGCGATCTGCGCGCACGCCACGACAAGAAAATCCGGAAACCGCCCATGACTGCACCTTACGTCCCGCAAATGGCCCTTTACCGCCAATGGCTGAAGGAGACGCGCGGCCTCGCATTTGCTGACTTCGAGGCGATGCGGCGGTGGTCGGTCACCGATATCGACGCCTTCTGGCAAAGCGTCTGGGATTATTTCGATCTGCGCTCGCCGACGCCGCATCCGGCGGTGCTGGCCGAGCGCAAGATGCCGGGCGCGGTGTGGTTTCCCGGCGCTTCGGTGAACTATGCGCGCCAGGTCTTCCGTCATGTCGCGCCGGCGCATGCCGCGGGCCTGCCGGCCCTGATCGCGAGCGGCGAGGACGGCAAGCTCTCGGAGACGAGCTGGCCGGAGCTGCAGCGCAAATCGGCCGCGCTGGCGCTGCATCTGAAGGCCAACGGCGTGCGCCGGGGCGATCGGGTCGCCGCCTATCTGCCGAACATCCCCGAGACAATCATCGCGTTTCTCGCGACCGCGAGCCTGGGTGCGATCTGGAGCGTCTGCGCGCCGGACATGGCGGCGCCCGCGGTGATCGACCGCTTCAAGCAGATCGAGCCGAAGGTGCTGATCGCCTGCGATGCCGTGACCTATGCCGGCCGGCGCCATGACCGGCAAGGCGTGATCGAGGAGCTGCGGCGCGCGCTGCCGACGGTGCAGCATGTCATCCTGCACAGCGACGCCGCGCCCGCCGAGGCGCGGCTGTCGTCCATCCTCGCGGGCGAGAGTGCGGAGATCGACGCTTTCGAGCCGGAATGGCTGCCGTTCGATCACCCGCTCTGGATCGTCTATTCCTCGGGCACCACGGGATTGCCGAAGCCGATCCTGCACAGCCATGGCGGCATCATCGTGGTGGCGCTGCCGCTCTCGACGCTGCACAACGACATCGGCTGCAGCTATCAGCCAAACTCGTTCGGCGAACGCTTTCATTGGTACTCGTCGACCGGCTGGATCATGTGGAATTGCCAGGCCAATGGCCTGCTCAACGGCACGACCTGCTGCATCTTCGACGGCAATCCCGGCGGCAGCAAGGACAAGCCGGACTGGACCACGCTGTGGCGCTTCGTCGCCAATGCCAAGGCGACCTTCTTCGGCGCAGGCGCGGCGTTCTTCGCCAATTGCACCAAGGCGGAGATCGATCTCACCGCTGTCGGCGATCTCTCGGGCCTGCGCACGCTCGGCTCGACCGGCTCGCCGCTCAGTGCCGATACGCAAGCCTGGTTCAACCAACGCTTCGCCGCGCTTTCGAAGCGCAACGGCAACGCCGCCCAGGCCGATATGTGGTGGGCCAATATTTCAGGCGGCACCGATTTCGCCGGCGCGTTCATCGGCGGCAATCCCGAGCTGCCGCAGACGCCGGGCATCATGCAATGCCGCCTGCTCGGCTGCGCGGTGGAAGCCTTCGACGAGCAGGGCCGCGCTGTGATCGACGAGGTTGGCGAGCTCGTCTGCATCGAGCCGCTGCCCTCGATGCCGCTGCGGTTCTGGAACGATCCCGGCGATACGCGCTATCTGGCCAGCTATTTCGAGACCTATCCCGACAATTTCGACGGTTCAGGCCGCGGCCCGGTGTGGCGGCATGGCGACTGGCTCAAGATCAACCCCGACGGCTCCTGCGTGATCTACGGCCGCAGCGACGCCACCATCAACCGCCACGGCTTGCGGATGGGCACCAGCGAGCTCTATTCGGCGATCGAGGCGCTGCCCGAGGTGCTGGATTCGATGGTCGTCGACCTCGAATATCTCGGACGCGACAGCTACATGCCGCTGTTCGTGGTGCTGCGCGAGGGTGTTGCCCTCGATGCCGCGATGAAGGCGAAGATCAACAAGGCGGTCGAGGCCGGGCTGTCGCGCCGCTTCCTGCCCAACGACATCTTCGTCGTCGCGGAAATTCCGCGCACGCTGTCCGGCAAGAAGCAGGAGCTGCCGGTCAAGAAGCTGTTGCTCGGCCATCCGGTCGAGAAGGTCATCAACCGCGACGCGATGGCCAATCCCGGCTGCCTCGACTGGTATCTCGACTTTGCAAAAGGCTATCTGAACAAGCAGGCCGGCGCGGCGTAGGCGATCGCAGTCATCGCTGCCTGCCGCGCCACGGCGGCGGCGAGAGGGTCGCGCGCAGGTGCTCCACGAAGGCCTGCGTGCGCCGGGCCCGGCCACTGCGGCCGGGGTTGAGCAGCGCAACGATGTCGGCCGGCGGCAGACGGTGGTTCGGCAGGACACGCGCCAGCCGGCCACAGGCGAGGTCCTCGGCGACATCCCATTCCGACCTGACGATCAGGCCGTGATCCGCCAGCGCCCAGGCCTTCACCACCTCACCGTCATTGCTCGACAGCATCGGCTCGATCCTGATGACATCAGGCGCCGCCGCGGCGCGCCGGCGCGAGAACCGCCAGAGCGTCACGTCCTCCTCGTTCTCGCGCAGCGCGATGCAATCATGCCCGCGCAGATTTTGCGGGCTCGCCGGCGTTCCGCGGCGCTTCAGATAGGCCGGCGAGGCGCACAGATAGCGCTCGTTCGGCGCGAGGCGCAGCAAACGCAGCGTGGAATCCGTCAACGCGCCGATGTGGATCATGACGTCCCACGCACCGGCAGCGGCACGGCCGGGCCGATCGGACAGTTCGAGCTCGACCGATACGTCGGGGTGGCGGGATCGGAAGGCAGCAACGACCGGGGCGATGTAGCGCCGCCCGAAGCCGAGCGGCGCGAGGATCTTCAGATGGCCCGAGATGGTTCCGCGACGCGCCTGCAGCGCCTCCGTCAACTCCGTCGCCTCGTCGAGCAGCGCGCCACCGCGCAGCACCAAAAGCTCGCCCTCATCGGTCAGCGTCAGCCGCCGGGCCGAACGGCTGACCAGTTGAACGCCCAGCCGCTGCTCGAGGCCCTGCAGCCGCTGCGAGACCGCCGATGGCGTGACGTCGAGCGCCCGCGCCGCAGCCGCCAGCGACCGAGCCGTGGCGATCGCTGTGAAAAAGCGGATGTCGTCGGTCGAGATCATTAAGTCCAAACTTAATATAGGAATGACATTCGGTAAATTGCGCTTAGTATGGAAACGGCTAGTCTCGCCGCATGTCATCAGCTCCTGTTTCGACGACAACGCATCCCCTCGCCGGGATCGAGACGCCCTGCCTGGTCCTCGATGAGGACCGGATGCTGCACAACATCGCGCGCCTGAAGACGCGGCTGGCGCGGCTTAGCGTACCGCTGCGCCCGCATCTGAAGACCGCGAAATCAATTCCGGCGGCGCACGCCGTCATGGACGGCCCAGGCGGCCCGGCCGCCGTCTCGACCCTGCAGGAGGCCGAGGTGTTTGCCGCGGCCGGCGTCAAGGACATCCTCTATGCCGTCGGCGTCGCGCCGCAGAAGCTCGATCGCGTCGCCGCGCTGCGCCGGCAGGGCGTGAACCTGTCCGTGGTGCTCGACAGCCTGGAGCAGGCCGCCGCCGTCACCGCGATGGCGCACAGGACCAACGACCGCATTCCCGTGCTGATCGAGATCGATTGCGACGGCCATCGCGCCGGGGTCGGTGCGGGCGACCCGCTGCTGGTCGAGATCGGCCGCGCGCTGCATCAAGGTGGTGCCGAATTGCGCGGCGTCATGGCCCATGCCGGCGAATCCTATTCCTGCCGCAGCGTGGCGGCGCTCGAGCAGGCGGCCGAACAGGAGCGCGCCGCCGCGGTGGCCTGCGCGGAGGTGCTGCGCTCGGCGGGACTGCCCTGCCCCGTGGTCAGCGTCGGCTCGACACCGTCAGCACATTTCGCGCGCCGGCTCGACGGCGTCACCGAGGTGCGTGCCGGCGTCTTTGTGATGTTCGATCTGGTGATGGCCGGGATCGGGGTCTGCGCGGTCGAGGACATCGCGCTGTCGGTGCTCGCGACGGTGATCGGCCATCGCGCCGATCGCGGCTGGACCTTCATCGATGCGGGCTGGATGGCACTGTCGCCCGATCGCGGCACTGCGAAACAGCCGATCGACCAGGGCTACGGCATCGTCTGCGATATCGATGCACGGCCCTACCCCGATTTGATCGTGACCGAAACCAATCAGGAGCACGGTATCATCGCCTGCCGCCCCGGCAGCACCGCGCCGCAGGTTATGCTGCCGGTCGGCACGAAGGTGCGGATCTTGCCGAATCATGCCTGCGCGACCGGCGCCCAGCACGACCGCTATCACGTCATTGCCGCCGGCTCCGACGCCGTCAGGCAATGGGAACGGTTTCGCGGATGGTAGGAGATGGAGCGCAGCCCATGATTCGAGCGTATGACGCCGTTCTGTTCGATCTCTTGACCGCGCTGCTCGACAGCTGGACGCTCTGGAACAAGGTTGCGGGCTCCGAGGAAGCCGGGCTGCGCTGGCGGGCGGAATACCTCAAGAACACCTATGCGACCGGACGCTATCGGCCCTATGAGGATCTGGTGGGCGAGGCCGCGCGCAATGTCGGGCTGCCCTTCGAACTTGCCGAAGAGCTTGGCGCGCGATACGCGGAGCTCGATCCTTGGCCCGAGGCTCGCGAGGTGCTGCAGACGCTGCACGAGGCCGGCGTCGCGCTCGGCGTCGTGACCAACTGCTCGGAGCGGCTTGGCCGCATCGCAGCGGGGCGCATCGGCGTTCCCCTCGCTGTCTTTGTGACGGCCGAGCGCGCCGACTATTACAAGCCGCAGCCACAACCCTACCAGCTCGCGCTCGACGAACTGCCGGTCCCATCAGATCGATGCCTGTTTGTCGCGGGATCGGCGTATGATCTGTTCGGCACGGCACGTGTGCACTTGCCGACCTGGTGGCATAATCGGGCCGGAATGAACCTGCCGGAAGGGGCGCCCGCCCCGATCGTGGTTCGTGACAAGCTTGCGACCCTGCCGGCTTTCGTGCTCGGTCGCGACGTGTCCGGCCAGCCCGCGACTTGAGGACTGAATTGATGCCGTCACCCAGCTACATCGACCCGCTCACCGGAAAACTCTATCCGCTGGATGTCCCGCGCTGGTGCTCCGACGAGGGCAAGCCGCTGCTGGTCACACCGCTACCGGGCATTTCCCGCGACGACATCGATCGCGGGACGCGGTCGCTGTGGCGCTATCGTGCGGCGCTGCCGGTCGAGATAGGGCAGCCGATCACGATGGGCGAAGGCTGCACGCCGGCGGTCGAGAAGCCGTGGGACGACCTGCGGCCGCACTTCAAGCTCGAATGGTTCAATCCGACCTCGAGCTTCAAGGATCGCGGCACCACGGTGATGCTCTCCTTGCTGCGCCAGCTCGGCGTCGATGCGGTGCTGGAGGACTCCTCCGGCAATGGCGGCGCCTCCGTTTCGGCCTATGGCGCGGCCGGCGGCATGCGGGTCCGGATTCTCGCACCGGCCACGACGTCGCCGATGAAGGTCGCGCAGATGCACGCCTTCGGCGCCGAGGTCCAGCTGGTCGAAGGGCCGCGCGAGGAATCCGAGGCGGAAGCGATCCGCCAGTCCAAGCAGATCTTCTACTCCAGCCACAACTGGCAGCCGTTCTTCCTGCAGGGCACCAAATCGCTGGCTTACGAGATCTGGGAAGATTTCGGCTTCACCGCGCCCGACAATATCATCATGCCGGTCGGCGCCGGCAGCAGCCTGCTCGGCTGCTATATCGGCTTCAAGGAGCTACTCGCGGCCGGGCAGATCGCGCGGCTGCCGCGCCTGTTCGCGGCGCAGCCGCTCAACTGCTCGCCGGTCGATGCCAGTTTTGCCGCCGGCCTCGACACGCCGGTCGATCGCGCGGTCCGCAAGACCATCGCCGAGGGCACCGCGATCAAGCATCCGCTGCGGCTGAAGCAGATGATCGCGGCACTGAGAGAGAGCGGCGGCGGCACCGTCGCGATCCCCGAAGACGGCATCGTCGCCGCGTTGAAGCGGCTCGCGCATACCGGCCTGTTCGTCGAACCGACCTCGGCCTCGGCCGCAGCCGCGCTCGACGTCCTGAAGCAACGCGGCGCGATCCGTCCGGCGGAGCGCACCGTCGTCATCATCAGCGGCACCGGCATCAAGGCGGCGTCGCTGATCACGGAGCTGCTCGCAAACGGCTGATACGTCCTCAACCGCGAGAGAGGCTGCGAGTCCTAACCCGCCTTGCGCATCTTCAGGGCTTCGTAGAACGCCGTCTCGAAGTTCATGTAGCCGATGAAGGATGCCGGATCGCCGAACGGCAGGATCTGGGTCGCCCAGAATCCGCCGAAGCCGTTCTGCCGGTCGATCCAGTAGAACAGGTTGGCGAGGCCGGCCCAGCCGAGCGCGCCGGCGGGGCGGCCGGTCGGGGCCTGCTCGTCATTGATCATGAAGCTCAGCGCCCAGGACTTCGACTGGCCGGGGAAGAACTCGGCATCGTTGGCGAGCGCAGTGATCACGCCGGTGATGGCGGTGACCTTGTTGTTGCCGAGATGGTTCTTTTCCGCCATTCGCACGGTCTCCGCCTTCAGGACGCGCCCATGTTCGCCGGCCCCGTCATTCAGCCACATCCGGATGAAGCGCATGTAGTCGCCGATGGTGCCGTAAAGCCCGTGGCCGCCCATGTGGATTTCGGGATTGGCCGGCAGCTCGAAATCCATCGGCGAGAGCGAGCCGTCGGCATTGCGGGCGTGAATGCCGGCGAGCCGGCGACGCATCGCGTCGGTGAGCTCGAATGTCGTATCCTTGATACCAAGCGGCTCGAAGATCCGCGTCTTGAAGACCTCGCCAAGCCGGCGGCCGGTGATCGCTTCGACGATCTGGCCGCACCAATCCATGTTGGTGCCGTATTCCCATCGCTCGCCCGGGTCGAACAGCAGCGGGGTCATCAGCGACGCCTTGGACGCGGTGATGACGCTGGGCTGCCCCTTCTCCTGCGCAAGCCGGTTATAGGTGTGGTTGATGAAGTCGTAGCTCAGGCCTGCGCTATGGACCATCAGCATGCGCGTGGTGATATCACGCTTCGGCGGTCGCAGCCGCGGTTCGCCCTTGTCGTCAAAACCTTCGATGACCTGGAGCTTGCCGATGTCGGGCGCATAGGTCCTGGCCGGCGCGTCGAGATCGAGCTTACCCTCCTCGACGAGTTGCAGCACGGCCGTCCCGGTGATCGCCTTGGTGGTCGAGAAGATCGCGAACACACTGTCGATCGTCATGTCCGCCGCCTGGTCGAGGCGGCGCTTGCCGGCGGCGCCCTCATAGATGTTGCGATGGCGGTCGGTCACCATGGCAACGACGCCGGGAACGCGCGGGCTGGATGTCACGACCCCGTCGAGAATTGCATCTGCTGCCGCACTGAAATTCGTGCTCATTGTCTTCCTCCCATATTTGCTTGATGTGGTCGATCAGGAGCGGCGCCGCCGGTCAGCAACGACCGCGGCGCCGGATCGCGATCGCGGCTCTACTGCATGACAAATCCGGTATAGCCACTCGCGGCAACCTCGTCGCATTTCTGGCGATAGGTGCCGACGCCGCCGCAATAGGACAGCACCCGGCGCGGCTTGCCCTCGACATTCGAGCCGAGGTACCAGGAGTTGGTCTTCGCGATTAGCGTTGCGTTGGCGGTCTCGTCGTGATGCGCCACCCACAGATCCTCGGTGTCCCTGGTCGGCTCGATGACGTTGAGGCTCTTGCCGCGCAAATACTTGATGCAATCGGCGATCCACTCGACCTGCTGCTGCAGGCACGTGGTCATGTTGCAGAGCGCGGCCGAGGGCGCGAGCGGCACCGCGGTCGTGAACAGGTTCGGATAGCCGTAGACCTGCAGCCCCATCGTGGTGCGGATATCGCGGCCCCAATCCTCCTTCAACGACCGGCCGTCGCGACCGCGGATGTCGATGCGCGTCAGTGCGCCCGTGCCGGCGTCAAACCCTGTCGCCAGGATGATGACGTCGAGCTCGTGAACAGTGCCGTCGGCGGTCTGGATGCCCTCGGGCGCGATGCGCGCGATCGGATTGTCCTTGACGCTGACGATCTCGACATTGGGCCGGAGGAAGGCTTCGAGGAAATTGCTCTCCAGCGGCACCCGGTGCGTGCCAAAGCCGTAATCCGACGGAATCAGCAACTCGCACAGATTGGGATCCTTGATCCGCTCGCGCATCTTCTCGCGGACGAATTCGGTGATTTCGGCGTTGATGGATTCGTCGAAGAACAGTTCGGCGAAGGATGCAACCCACAATTTGAGGGATCCGTCGTTCCAGCAATCCTCGATCACCTGGCGACGCTGCGGCGGCGTCAGGTCGGCCCAGGCGTGCTCGAAGTCGAATTCGAACCCCGTAAACGTCTTCGGCAGCCGTTCAGTAAGGAACTTGAATTTCGACTTGTATGCTTCGGCGTCCGATGCATCCCATTTCGGGTTCTTCATCGGGATGCTGTATTGCGGCGTGCGGATGAACACCTTGAGATGACCGGCCTCTGCCGCGATCGTCTGGATCACCTGGATTCCGGTCGCGCCATTGCCGACCACGCCGACGCGTTTACCGGCGAGCTCGATCGGCCCCTTGGGCCAGCGCGCGGTGTGGAACAGCTTGCCCTTGAATGTCTCCTGTCCCGGAAACGACACGTGCGGGGCCGAGAGCATGCCGCAGCAGGTGACCATGAACTGGGTATCGATCACGTCGCCCTGGTCGGTCGTCACCAGCCAGCGTTGCGTCCCTTCATTGAAGTGCGCGCTCTTGACCGTGGTGCCGAACTGGATGTCCTTCTTGAGGTCGAGGCGGTCGGCGACATAGTTCAGCCAGCGCTCGATTTCCGGCTGGCCCGGGAACCGCTCGCTCCAGCTCCAGCCTTTGTAGAGATCCTCGGAGAACAGGTACTGATAGGTGTGGCCTTCGGAATCGAAGCGCGCGCCGGGATAGCGGTTCCAGTACCAGGTGCCGCCGACGCCTGACCCGGCATCGATCGCCCTGACGTTCAGTCCCTGCTCGCGCAGGCGGAACAGCTGATAGAGACCGGCGACGCCGGCGCCGACGACCACGGCGTCGAGCTTGGTCGTGGCACGCGCACCATTGCTTCCATTAGACCTTGTGACGGTCTCGGTCATCGTTTCCTCCTGTGTTTTGCTTCACGCACGCTCCCACCCCGCCGTGTCGCCGGATGATGGTGCGTTGCGTCAATTGGGTCTCGGCCGCACACACTGTGCCGAAACGCAGAGCAGGCTACGGGCCGTTCGACCTGACGGCTTGGATGAAACCGACAATCTCTTGAACGCCGCCGTTCAATCGAACCACCGGCCATTGGTCGGCTTGGCAACCGGCGAAAGTGGCCTATTCTGCGCCCAGCCATCCGGCCAAGAAGCAGCGGTCAACTGCGCCAGGGATTCCAGGGACAGACTCCAAGGAGGAGGCTCGCGCGATGGGCCAGTTGATCACGGTCGAGGAGCTGCCGCGCTACGCTCCCGGTGAGCTGAAGCTGGATAGTGCGGCGGTCGGGCGGAACGATTTCCGGCTGCGGATTTTCCGTTATGCTCCGTCGGACATCTGGGTTCCGCCGTCGGCCAACTTCCTCCTCGTGCTCTATCGCGACGGCGTGACGTCGATGAACCGCCGCGTCACCGGCGCGTGGAAGCAGGACCACGTCGGCCGCGGCGTCACGTCATTGCTGACCCGCGCGGAGCCATCGAGCTGGCACTGGAAGAATGACATCGAGGTCACCCATTTCTATATCGCTCCCGCCCTCATGTTGAAGACCGCGAGCGATGCCTTCGACCGCGACGCCGAGACGATCGAACTGCACGATTTGCTCAAGGCCGAAGATCCGATGCTGACCTGGATCAACGACCAGATGGTTCAGGAGGTTGCCGCAGGAGGTCCGGGCGGGCGGCTCTGCTATGACGCGCTGGCATTGCAGGCGAGCGTCCACATCCTGCGGAAATATGCGGCGATCGAATTCAAGATGCCGTGCGCGCAGGGACGTTTCAGGCCGGCGCATGCAAGGCTCATCGAGGACTATATCGAGCAGAACATCTTCCGGAACATCACGCTGGAGGAGCTGGCGAACATCTGCAATTGCACGCCGATCCAGTTCGCCCGCAAGTTCCGGGTGCATTACGGCATGCGGCCGCATGCCTATGTCCTGCGGCGCAAGGTGGAGCACGCGTGCCGGCATCTGCGCAAGGACCGCGTCGCGCTGAAGGAGATTGCGCTGCTTGCCGGCTTCGCCGACCAGAGCCACCTCAATCGCGTTTTCCGGCAGCACATGAACGTGACGCCGGCGGAATACCGCAGGCAAGTCTGCGAGCACACCGCGCAGGCGTGAAAGCGCTACGCCGGGAACCTGCGACGGACTCACACCTTGACGCGGCGGCCCTTGATCGCGGCGCCGAGAATCTCCTCCGACGCGCCGTTGCAATAGACGTCGGCGGTGTCGATGCGATTCACTCGGCCGGGCACTGCGTGGCGAGGGCGACCGGTCGATCGAGACGCAGGCTCCAGAGCGCGAGCAACAGCCCGATCGCGGTGATCAGCGCCGCCACCAGCGGCAGCGCGCCGAGGCCGAGGCCGCGATCGATGGTCACGCCGCCGGCCCAGGCGCCGAGCGCATTGCCGAGATTGAAGGCCGCGATGTTCAGGCTCGAGGCCAGCGTCCGCCCTTCGACACCGGCGGCTTCGAGCACGCGAAGCTGCAGCGGCGCGACGGTGGCAAACGCCGCGATGCCGAGAATGAACAGCAGCGCCACCGCCAGCGCCTTGATCGAGATCACGGCAGCAAGCGCCACGAGGACGGCAGCAAGGCCGCCGAGCGACACCAGCAGCGCACGCGCGAGCCCCTTGTCGGCGAGCCGTCCACCCGCGACATTGCCGATCGCTAGTCCAGCGCCGAACACCAACAGGATCGGCGACACCGCGGCGTCGGAGAATCCCGTGAGCCGGGTCAGGATCGGCTGCACATAGGTGAAGACCGCGAACAGGCCACCGAAGCCGAACACCGTCATCGCAAGCCCGAGCAGCACCTGCGGGCGGCCGAGCACGGCGAGCTCATCGCGCAGCAGCGCCGGCTTGTCCTTGGCGCCGACATGGCCGGGCACCAGCACCGCCAGCACGATGAAGGCGACCACGCCGATCACAGCCACCGCCCAGAACGCCGCGCGCCAGCCGAGCATCAGGCCGAACCAGGCGCCGAAGGGCACGCCGAGCAGGGTCGCGACCGTGAGACCGATGAACATCGTGGCGATCGCCGAGGCGCGCTTGTCTTCCGGAACGAGACTTGTCGCCACCACCGAGCCGACGCCGAAGAAGGTGCCGTGCGCCAGCGAGGTCAGAATGCGCGCGGCCATCAGCAGTTCGTAGTTCGGCGCCAGCGCGCAGGCGGCATTGCCGAGCGTGAAGATCGCCATCAGTGCCAGCAGCACCGCCTTGCGCGGCATCCGTCGCGTTGCCAGCGTCAGGATCGGAGCGCCGACGAATACGCCGAGTGCGTAGCCGGAGATCAACAGCCCCGCTGCGGACACGGATACCTGCATGTCGGCGGCGACCTGCAGCAGCAGTCCCATGATGAGGAATTCGGTGGTGCCGATGCCAAAGGCACCGGCGGTCAAGGCAAGGACTGCAGCAGGCATGTGTCGCTCCGGATGAGGATTCCGCAATGCGACATAGCCGTCCGGACCGATAAGGATTAGAATGGCGTCAATCCAATCATTTGTGACGTGAATTCAAGATGGCCCGATCAGACACCAATCGCTCCGGCGAGATGGACGTGTTCGTCCGCGTCGTCGATCTCGGCGGCTTCACGGCCGCCGCAAACAGCCTGCGCCAGACGCCGTCGGGCGTCAGCAAGCTGGTCTCCCGGCTCGAGACGCGACTCGGCACGCGGCTGGTCAACCGCACCACGCGCAAGCTGCAGCTCACCGAGGAAGGGCAGGCGTTCTATCAGCGCGCCCAGCGCATCCTTGCCGACATCGATGAGGCCGAACGCGAGGCCGCCTCATGCGTGCCGCGCGGCCATCTTACAGTGAACAGCAATATCCCGTTCGGCATGCTGCATGTGATGCCGCTGCTGCCGCGCTTCATGCGCGAGCATCCGGACATCACGCTCGACATCGTGCTGACCGACACGCTGGTCGATCTGATGCAGGAGCGCGCCGACGTCGCGATCCGGGTCGGCCCACTCGGCGCCTCGCGGCTGATCGCGCGCAAGCTCGGCACCAGCCGCATGGTGGTGGTCGCCGCGCCCTCCTATCTCGCCCGCTTCGGCACGCCGAAGACACCGGCCGACCTCACCGCGCACCGTGGCATCGGCTGGACCTTTCCACGCAGCATCCGCGGCTGGCCGTTCCGCCGCGCTGAGCGGATCGAGGAAGCTCTGCCGCCGCCGGTCGCCCGCGTCAGCGACGGCGAAGCGGCGCGCCAACTCACGCTCGGCGGCATCGGGCTGGGACGGCTGGCGCTGTTCCACATCGGCTCCGATATCGAGGCCGGCCGTCTGGTGCCGGTGCTGCAAAACCTCAATCCCGGCGACCGCGAGGACATTCACGCCGTCTATGTCGGCCATGCCGGCCCGCTGCCGGCGCGGGTGCGTGCCTTCATCGATTTCCTCGCACAACACATCCGCATCGGCGACCCGGCGCTGCGCCGTGGCGCCGATGGAAAATGGAAAGTCGTGACCGGCAAGTGAGGCATCGCGCGACGACAACGGTCGCGGACGGACCTAGGTGCGCTTCAACAAATAGAGATGCGTGACGTACGGAAACACCACCTCGTCGGCGTCACCGAGACCGTCCTCACGCAGGATGCCGTCCGTCTTCTCGCGAAGGACTGCCTTCTCTGCATCAGGAAGATTGGCGACATAGCTCGTCGACACCACGCGCTCATAGACGCCCTGTCGCGGCATCCGGTGCGGATGGTCCTGCACGATTTCCTTCTCGAGCACGAAGCGTGGATCGTTCAGGATCCAGCGCCAGCGTCCCGAACGCTGCCGGGGCGTATCTCCCGCGTAGCCTTCAATCATGACGGACAACGCATCGACCCACGGCGCGCGGTCATCCCTGTTGTTCCAGACCAGCGCCAGCGTCCCGCCAGGACGCAACAGTCGCGCGATCTCGGCGACGGATGGCTCGTTGTCGAACCAGTGGAACGCCTGGGCGCAGGTGACGAGATCGACGCTGCCGGTTGCAAGATCGATCGCATCGGCGCGCGTGTTGATCACCTCGATCCCGGCTTCGTTCGCCAGCCGGGCCGACATCTCCGCAACGGGCTCGACCGCGACGAGACGGGCGGTCGGGGACAAATGCGGAAGCAGCAAGCGGGTGAACTTGCCGGTTCCCGCGCCGAGATCGACGACGCAATGCGCGGTTTGAAGTGGCAGCGCGGCGACAATATCGGCGGGATAGCTGGGACGGCCGGCCTCGTAAGCAGCGACCGCGACACGATAATTCTTGGCCGTGGGGTTGAGTGTCATCCGCTTCTCCTGCGCGCCATGCCGTGTGCCGTGAAGCCCTGTCCGGCGTATAGAGCAGCGGGCGCGCAGGACGGGAAGAGCAGGTCGATTCACGTTTCGCTGAACATCGTCATCCTGGCGTCACAGCCTGTTCCCGGAGTGCGCGCAGCGCGCCAGAAAGGGTTGGCAAGTCCGGCCAAAGCCGCTAAAGGTCCGCCCCCTTCACATCACAAATCCGAGCATGACATGTCGAGCGCCCCGCCCGCCGTCTCGATTGGCGTCGATTTTGGCACCAGCAACACCGTGGTCGCGCTGTCGGATGCCGACGGCCGCGTCGAGGCGATCAGATTCGACCATGGTGGCCGCACGCATAGCGTCTATGTCTCCGCGCTGTGCTTCTGGGAGGATCGGCCCGGCGCCGGGCTGCATCCTCGCGCCGAGGGCGGCCCGTGGGCGATCGAGCAGTTCCTCGAGGGCCGCACGATCCACCGCTTCATCCAGTCGTTCAAATCGTTTGCGGCGAGCTCGGCCTTCAACACCACCCAGATCTTCCGGCAGCGCTACAAGTTCGAGGATCTGCTTGCGGCGTTCCTGCGCACGCTGACGCGGCATGCCGGCGAGGGCTTCGACCTCGGCGCGCCGACCATCATGGTAGGCCGCCCGGTGCGCTTTGCCGGCGGCAATCCCAATGACGAGCTCGCGATGCAGCGCTACCGCGCCGCGTTCGAGCGGCTCGGCGCCGGACACGCGCGCTATGTCTACGAGCCGGTGGGCGCCGCGTTCTCCTTTGCGCGCAGCCTCGACCACGATGCCACCGTGCTGGTCGCCGATTTCGGCGGCGGCACCAGCGACTTCTCGGTGATGCGATTCTCGCGCAAGGGCGGCGCGCTGCGCGCCGAGCCGCTGGGACACGCCGGCATCGGCATTGCCGGCGACACCTTCGACTACCGCATCGTCGACCACATCGTCTCGCCGCGGCTCGGCAAGGGCACCAACTACCGCTCGTTCGACAAGGTGCTGCCGATCCCCAACCATTATTATTCGAGCCTCGCCCGCTGGCATCAGCTCGCGATGATGAGGGGCAATGGCGATTTGCGCGAATTGCAGCAGCTCGCGCGCACCGCGCTCGATCCGGCGCCGCTGCACGATTTCATCACCATCGTCGACCACGATCTCGGCTTTGCGCTGTACCGCGCCGTATCCGACACCAAGGTCGCGCTGTCGAGCCGCGACCGCGTCGAGTTCCGCTTTGCCCGCGAAGGCATCGATATCGGCGCGATCGTGACACGCGACGATTTCGAATCCTGGATCGCCGACGACATCGAACGTCTCGGCGCAACCGTCGACGAGGCGCTGGCCAAGTCAGGCATCACCGCGCGCGACGTAGAAAAAGTGTTCCTGACCGGCGGCACCTCGTTCGTGCCGGCGGTGCAGCGCTTGTTCGCCGAGCGTTTTGGCGAAGCGCGGCTGACCTCGGCGGACCAATTCGAATCGATCGCCTATGGCCTCGCCTTGATCGGCAACACGCCCGATCCCGACCGCTGGACCTTCGCCGCGGCGGCGTGACTACGCGCGTCGCCTTGATCCCGGCCCAATACCCGACTACATCATTGCAATCATCACTCCGAGAGGATGCCGACAGCCATGGATTTCACCCTGACCGCAACGCCCATCAGCCTTGCCCACGGGGATTTCCATCACCATGCCTGCATCGATCACGCTCTCGAATCTGACCCTGTCCGCGCCTGACGGCCGGGTTCTCCTCTCCAATATCGATCTCAGTTTCGGACCCGAACGCACCGGCCTAGTCGGCGGGAACGGCGTCGGCAAGACGACGCTGCTCGACCTGATCGCGGGCCGGCGCACGCCGCAATCCGGCACGGTCTCGGTTCAGGGACGCGTCGCCATGCTGCATCAGACGGTTCAGCTGACACCGGACCAATGCGTCATCGATCTGTTCGGTGCGCGCCACACACTGGCCGCCCTGCGCCGCGCCGAACAGGGCCATGCGAGCGCCGACGAGGTTGCGGATATCGACTGGACGCTCGACACGCGCATCGCGTCCGCACTCGAGCGCGTCGGACTGGACGATGTGCTCGACGCGCCGCTGGCGATGCTGTCCGGCGGGCAGGCCACCAGGGCGCGCCTCGCCGCGCTGACTTTTGCAGAGCCCGACTTTCTGCTGCTCGATGAGCCC
Organism: Bradyrhizobium sp. th-b2; assembly: GCF_000426785.1. Lineage (NCBI taxonomy): Bacteria > Pseudomonadati > Pseudomonadota > Alphaproteobacteria > Hyphomicrobiales > Nitrobacteraceae > Bradyrhizobium > Bradyrhizobium sp. th-b2. The sequence goes on along the minus strand of NZ_AUGA01000069.1, from coordinate 4,985 downwards.
ACCAACAATCTCGACCGCGAGGGGCGCAAGGCGGTGATCGACCTGCTTGCCGGCTGGCGCCATGGCGCCATCATCGTCAGCCACGACCGCGAGCTCTTGGAGACCATGGATGCGATCGTCGAACTGACCTCGCTGGAGGCCAGGCGCTACGGCGGCAATTGGGGCCAGTATCGCGCACGCAAGGCCGTCGAGCTTTCGGCCGCAAGACACGATCTGGCCGATGCCGAGAAGCGCGTCGCCGAGATCGACCGCAAGGCGAGGGAAACGTCCGAGCGCAAGGCCCGCAAGGACGGCGCCGGCGCGAAGCAGCGCGCCAAGGGCGACATGCCGCGCATCGCCGCTGGACTGCGCAAGGATCGCGCCGAAGATAGCGGCGGCGAGAACGCTCGCCTCGCCGAACGGCGGCGGACGCAAGCGCTCGAACTTGCCACCGCGGCACGGCAGCGCATCGAGGTGTTGCAACCGTTCTCGGTGCAACTGCCATCGACACATCTGCCGGCGAGCAGGATGGTGCTGCGGATCGAGGCCGCCGATGTCGGCTACGCATCGGGAGCGCCGATCCTGCGCGATCTCACCGTCTCCATCTCGGGGCCGGAACGCGTCGCGATCACGGGCCCCAACGGCGCCGGCAAGACGACATTGCTCAAGCTCGTCAGCGGCGAGCTGTCGCCGTCGCGCGGCACTGTCGAGGTGCTGACCCGCTTTGCAATGTTCGATCAGGCAGTCGGCCTGCTCGACGCCTCGGCCTCCATCCTCGATAATTTCCGGCGCATCAATCCGAATGCCGGCGAGAACGCCTGTCGGGCGGCATTGGCGCGATTCATGTTCCGCGCCGATACCGCGCTGCAGGCCGTCTCGGGCCTCAGCGGCGGCCAGTTGCTTCGCGCCGGCCTCGCCTGCGTCCTGGGCGGCGTCACGCCGCCGCCGCTCCTGATCCTCGACGAGCCGACCAACCATCTCGACATCTCTTCCATGGAAGCGGTCGAGGCCGGACTGCGCGCCTATGACGGCGCGCTGCTGGTCGTGAGCCACGACGAGGCCTTCCTCGAGGCGATCGCGATCGGGCGCAGGTTGGACCTCGCTGCGTATACCCGCTAGCGATAGACGGGATTGTCCGGGTCCTCCCTCGGCACGGATCTGATTGCAGCCTGGTGGCCACGGCTCCCACCAAAATATCGAAAACAACCCCATGCAAAGTAGCCAGCGGCAATTGCTTTCACGCAATCAATAATTCGAACGATGCGGCTGATCAGAGAGTGAACAGCCGAGCACGCGTCGCCTTGGGGTAGGTGGAAGGCGCGGTGCTCGGCTGTCAGGCCGCGCGGCGGTGCGGCCATCCCGCCAGCCTCGCTCATCCCCATGAACGAGGCCGTCGGAGCTCAATCTCGCCTGTTGCTAGATTCGCGCCCTCGAATGGAGCGCGTTTCTCCAAAGGGCAAATGCGATGAAGGTGGCCAGCAACAAAGAAACGGCACCGACCGCGATCAAGAAATGCGCGAAGGCCATCTTGGAAAATCCCGATTGATAAGCGTTACGTGATGCGGCGCGAGATGCACCGCAGCCTGGCAATCAAATGCACTTCAGGAATTGATTTGCCCTGCCGGCCGCCGCCGGACAGCCCGAAAGGTGGCTGGCACTGCGCTCTGCCCACCCTTCGATTTCAGAGAGGTTGTCGAGCCACTCGGCTCTTCGCTGCCTCTCATCGCGCGGTTCGTCACACCGCTCAACTGTCACCAGCATAATCGATAAAACTTTATCGACAATCGAAAGGAAAAATTAAGGTTACCGGGGCGCGGCGCTCCTTTCGAAGTCGGCATACGCGCGCCGGCAATGACGCGAGCTTTTATCCGATCGAGGCTGCGCAACTGCCGCCGCGTCTGGGCTGTGCGCGTCCGGTGGCCGGCGACAACGGTCGCGCGAGTCGCGCGCCCAAATCCGTCTGTGTCATGTTGAGGAGCCGGTGAGTCCGCGCAAAGCTTCGGGAGACAGCCTTGGCCCTGATCCGGCAGGGTGGCCTGCTACCCAAAGCGCGGCAGAGCGAAGGATGGCGGAGAGGGAGTCCGCCGCCCCTTCCGCGAAACCCGTGAGCTTTAACGCTCTCATTCGGCGTTCAGCTATCTGGCGAGTGCAAGCATGCTTTCGCCTGACCCCACCGGGGAGGAGAGACAATTTCGATTTGGGACCCACTATTTTCGCTCACCAGCCTTTGTAGTACCGTGGTTGGGCCAACTTTAGGGGGTCTCATGAACAGGCGTTGCATATTTGGCCTTTGTGCAATCGCGTTGGTCACAATCCCTGCTTTCCCAAGCAACAGCAAGGCGCAAGGAAAGTCGCTCAAGGATCAACTCGTCGGCACGTGGATTTACGTGTCCAGCACAGGTAAGCGGGAGGATGGCAGCGCCGTGCCGCGGCCAAGCGCCCAAGGCGCGGTGACCTACACGGCCGACGGCCGCTTCCACTTCATCACGGTGCGCACCGACGTACCGAAGTATGCGTCGGGCGACCCAGCACGACCGTCCCCCGAGGAAGCCATGGCCGTTGCGTCGGGCGTGGTTGCCTACACCGGAACCTACACGCTGGACGAAAGCACGAAGACGGCTCACCTCAACATCGAGACGAGTTCGGTTCCGAATTTCGTCGGAGCGCCCAATCAGCGCCGGATCGTCACGTCGATTACCGACGAGGAATTGAAGCTCACGAACCCGCGCACACCCGCAGGTGTGACGCTGGAGTTGGTGTTCAAGCGGGCGAAGTGACCAGGTCGCCATGCCATCATCTGCGTCGAGACGATGACGCGATGACGTTCGCTATCGGTAGCCTGTCCGACGCTGGCGCTCCCTTTTCAATATCAGCGGTTGCGACGGCTCGCGATGGTGGCGCGGTACGAGCGCTGGCTGCCGCTTGCTGACGCTGGCGTGCCGTCCGTGCTGCTCTCCTGATTTCAGGAGAGCGCGGTGCTGACGCTGCCGCCGTCGTGCGAGCCCCCATCCTTGGCGGACTTGAATGACCGAATTGTTCAGCTGCTGGAGCGGGACATACGGCATACTCTGTGCGGAGGAAACAACGCACAGCGCGAGCGCAAACACGGTGGGTCTGACCATTTGCATCGTCTATGTCACGGAAAGCTCTGCCGATGACTTCACCATCGGCTTCGAGCATCTATAGGCCAGCGGCGTCGCGCCGCTCAGTAGTTCGGGCAAACCCAGTTGCCGTAGGCGTCGTAGCCACAGCCGCTGCGGTAGTAGGCCCCTGTCGCAGCTGCGCCGACTGCAGCCGCGCCCACTGCCGCTGCACCGACACCGTAGCCGCGATAGCCGTAGCGCCCGCCGCGCACAGCGACGGCGCCACCCCGATATCCACGAGCAGCGACAGCGCCGCCCCGTGGTCCTCGAACCGCGACAGCGCCGCCGCCGTGGTAGCCTCCAGCACGCATACCGCCGCCACGTCGGGCGAACGCGTCGTCGGGAGTGAAAGTGACCAGCAGCATGGCTGCGGCTGCCGAAGCGATGAGAACTCGACGGAACATTGGCGCACTCCTTCTTCGAGAGGAAAGCCGCGGACACCCGCACATAGCGAACCGCGGGTTGTCCGAAGCGTCGCGCGCGGGAGCTTCGCGCTTTTGATCTAGATCAAACCTCCAATTCATCGACGTGCTCCATCACTGTTGCAGTGACAGTTGTAAACACGGGTTACCCGCTTGAAGGGCTGTCAGCTGGTAGGCACCCTATCAAGTTAAGGATGTCGCTGATGAAAGCGCAGGAACCACGGCCTGACATTTCCACGGCTTTGACGGTGACACAGTTTTGCCAAATGTTCGACATCGAGCCAGAGCTGTATGCCGCGCTAAAGCGAACCGGCCAAGGTCCACGCGAGGTCCGCACCGGACACTGCATCGTGATCCCGTCGGAATATGCCGCGCAGTGGCTCGTCAAGGCCGAGCCGCTGCGGGTGTTCGCGCAGCGCTATCTCTGCGGATGATCAACATTGCGCGTTTGGTCGAGCGCCTGCCTGCGCCTTGGCTTTTTCAATTCATCCTTGCGGGTGTTGATGTCGAGCGGTCGATGAGCAGGATTGACCGGCCCGGCGCCTCCGTTGTGTCCGCCACGCTATCCACCGCAATCCGTAGCGGCTTGCCTGTCTCGCGTGGCCCAGCGATCCTCTCGCCATGGGCACCAAGTCACGCGCGGCGATTTACGACGGATCGGTCCGGGCGGCGGCAGAGCGGGCACGCAAGGAAGCCGACCGGCTCGCCTGCGAGGCGTGGGACAAGCGCGTGCTCGGATTTCAGGCTTCGGCGCAAGGCCTGCCGGGAGACCAAGGTCGGGACCGTCACGCAGGCGCTCTAGGCAAAGATGAAAAACTGGACAGTGATCGGCATCAAGAACGACTGGAAGAAGATTTTCTCGTTCGAGTAGAGGAGCAGAACAGATGAGTGACCTTGTCGTAATTGCATTTCCAACCGAGGCGAAGGCGGAGGAAGTTCGTCAAAAATTGCTGGCCATGCAGAAGGAGTATTTGATCGAACTCGGCGATGCCGTGATCGCGGTGAAAGACAGCAAAGGAAACATTAAACTAAATCAACTGATCAATACCACGGCTGCTGGTGCGGCTACTGGCGCCTTTTGGGGCACGCTGATTGGCCTGATCTTTTTGATGCCGCTTGCTGGTGCTGCCCTTGGCGCCGCGTCCGGCACGCTCAGCGGATATTTAACGGATGTCGGCATCAACGACAAATGGATGAAAGAGACTGCTGCCGCCGTTCAACCCGGAACCGCAGCGCTCTTCGTACTGGTGCGCAAAGTCACGGCGGACAAGGTTCTTGAGAGGCTCAAAGGCGAAGGTGGCACGGTGCTAAAGACTTCTCTCGACCACACTAAGGAAGCCGCCTTGCAAGCGGCTCTGGCGGAGGTCAAAGCGGCGGTACCGGCTGCGCCTCCTGATTTGCCGGGCGTTTGAAACGATTGCGACGCCTCCCGACGACCGCT
>NZ_AUGA01000068.1:0-28881 GCF_000426785.1 Bradyrhizobium sp. th-b2 | reverse complement strand
ACGGTAAAATCGTTTCGGCACCGTTGCATCAGCCATTCGCGGTGCGGCCCCGCAATCTTCTTTGGCCGATAGCCCCCGATCTGGTCTGGCTTGACGCTACCGGTCTCGTGGAAGCGCTGTACCCAGTTGATCGCCGTGCTGATGCCCACCCCAAATTGAGCCGCAGCCTGATGCCGCGACAGGCCACCTTTGATGACAGCTCTCACTACCCGCTCACGAAGGTCGTCCGAATAGGCTCCGTCCCATCCATGCTGGCCTCCTTCCCAGCCAGCATGTTGAATCAGAAGCCTTCCGATTTGGGAATCCCAAATCGATTCAAGCTAGACCCATCCCGCTCTAGTCAGCACGCTGGCTCATCTTCGACGGGAACCCGGCCGTACTTTCTCGGTTCCGAGCCCCCGGTGGTTGAGATCTTAAAGTCCACCTTCGAGAACGAGCTAGAGGAGTTTTATGGCGACGATATCGGGCATATTGCTACGCATCCGCAGCGGTACTCAGATCCAATCTCCCCGTTTCGCTTCGGCAGGAAAGCCGGATCGGAACAGGCGCGATATTTCAGCTATCAGCTGGGCAACAAAAGCGTTGGACTTCTTCGAACCGAGCCCGGAGGCCTCATGAGCGAGCTCTTCAAAGGCGACAACCGTGGCGGGAGAAGTTCCCCGGACGAGGTGAAATCACGTCAAGGATAGATTTCCGAGTTACCCATCCACTTGTCGATAACGCAGGCGATATTCTGCTGGAACATCAGCTTCGGCTCGATGGCGACGAACCGCTCGTCCTGTCTCACTCGATCAACCCGGAAGCGAAAGCTCGCGCAAGAGCATTGGGCTTCGTTGAGGTAAGCGATTCGATGATGGTGCTTGACCCTACCAAGCGCGAGGACAGGTGGAAGAAGAACGAAGATGGACAATGGCAGCGAGAGGGCAAACCACCCTTGTATCTTGCCGCAACTGAAGACAGAGTCGGTAGTGTTGCTGGGCGGCCCCAGAACGCAGCGACTCCCGCGCAGGATCCGTACGATGATGGATACAACTTCATGTAGATCGCGCCGCTCACGATGAGACAACTCAGGTGGTCAGCAAGATGGATTCTCGCACTGGTCCGACTCGACTCTGATACAATTCGAGGTACAATTTGATCACTGACACCAAGCATCCCGCGCGGGAATGGACCCGGTGGCGGCAGGGAGTTCAAACCACACTAGGAACGCGCATGCCATTTGACGCCGCGGCCTGACGCTTCACTGAAGGCACCTCCACACTGCTCAAGTTGCGAAGATCCGCAGCCTGACGTTGCACCCCGCCAGAACAAGAAACGACACGTTCCATTATTGGCTCAGAGAAGTGATTGCCGACGAGGCGGTTCACTCAATGAACGCCGTTAACGTTATTCGCGCTCATTATAGCGACCGCATTGGCGAAGTCGCCGCAATTCTCGATAACCTCATCAGGCGCGTTACCGACAAGCTGAATTATTCTGGAACCTTCGTCCTGGATCATTTCGGCGGAGTGTACAATAGAGAGATGTTTGCCAGCTCCCGTCTCGCTGTGATGAGAAACGTTGCCAAGCCAATCGCGGTGTAGAGGGAGGTGGATGGAGCCATCGGCCACGATACATGGCCCCGCGCAGCAATCGAGCAGCCGTGCACGACGGCCTGAGCCGGACAGCTTATTGGACGGCGCAGCCTCTCAGGCTCTTTGCACAGATGCGCATCCAAATCAATCTCACAGCGAGCCTGAAAAGCTAAACCGTCGCTCTCATTGCCCTGCGATCCGCCGTGCGCCGCAAGTCGCCATCCTTGCTCGGTTGCTACCGAGTTCACGTCCATTTCACCTGCAATGTCGTGTTCGTGACGTTCTCGCGGTTGAGCGCGCTGCCAAGAAGGTAAACTCCGCGTTTTGTTTTGCGGTCACTTGACCACGCAGTGCGCCCATCGAGAGCCGTCGAGCAATCGGTCCAGCTTTGCTCGGCTGCTTGCGAACGGTGTGCGGCTCCCGCTTTGTCGGCTTCCTTGGCCGCAACGGAACTTGGCCCCGATGTAACGAAAGGCGATCGCCATTGAGTATGGAGCTCCGTGGCGACCGAGGTGCGAGGCACCGCTCCTGGTGCCCTCCACTCGATGGCGCGCACCGCCGGAGCGGCTCTGCACACCATACAATCCAAAGTCAGCTTGATGCTGAGCTCCATGAAGGCTCTCACTGACAAATATTCATCTGGGTCGAGCTGCGCACATCGTGCCGGCGACGCCAGCTCTGCTAACGAACGGCAACTGGGCCGAGAAGCCCACAGGGGAATGGGCCGAGCCCCAAGCAGCGGCTTGCGGACCAGAACGGCTGAGGTGGCTCGGCCGATGCTCCCCTGTCCAGGCCCGCGAAGAAAGGCTGGCACCGACCGGATAACATCCGCCGAAACAGTCATCGCTGAAGCTGCGGCAGGCGGCGGCGCCGGCCTGTTTGGCGGATGCGTCTGACCTAGCCCTACTCCGCATCGCGACGTGTTCCTGTCAACTTGGTGGATGAGGAAACCACAAGGCCCGTCTTAGGGAAGTCCTGCGAATTGCGGAGCGGCACACCTTGCAACGACTGCCAATCTGCCGAGCTGCAGACAGAGGACGACTTTCATCAGAGTTATCTGGGCAGCGTTCGGTCCTGCCTGGACGCAAGCCCACCTCATAGCACCGCCTCGATCAGTTCGATCAAAGCTTGAATCTGACGCCACGTGCGATTCTCGTCATTTCAGGCTGATCGAGAATCGGCCGCATCAAGTAGCTAATGGTGATCGCGATGATCACCACCCGCGCATAGTTGTCTCCTCGAGAACTTCCCTTCAGCTACTCGCAAACCTCTCGTGGAGTACGATCACGAGTGATTAGTTGCTGTTCTCGACCTACATTGTCACTGCAATCAAGTGGCCTCTGCGGCTCGCTGTTGCAGAATATTCATCAGTTGCGCGGCTCCCGCATCAAAGATGCCATTGCCCCTTCTTTCTGCCATGTTCGCGTCCAAAGCAGAGACTCGCCGATCGCGTACTTCGCGCGCGGCAACAGCGAGTGTCTCAGGAGATTGTCATGGTGAAGCCAGTTGTGATTGTGGTGGGCGCGGACAAGGGAGGAGTCGGAAAGACGACCGTATCACGAACGCTTCTGGACTACTTCAGCGTCAATAAGGTGCAAACACGCGCATTCGACACGGAGTCGCCGCGGGGAACGCTGAAGCGCTTCTATCCCGAGATCACCGAGATCGTCGATATGACGACGACCGCGGACCAGATGAAGATTTTCGATACCCTGAATTCAGGGCTATCCGTCACCGTCATCGATGCTCGCGCCGGCTTATTGTCCTCAGCACTGGCCTCCTTGCGCGACATCGGCTTTTTGGATTCGGCGCGGTCCGGCCAGATCACCTTTGCCGTATTCCATATCTTGGGATCATCCATCGCTTCTCTGGACGAGATCGCTGAGACCGCGACCTTCATGAGCGGCGCAAAGTACTATCTGGTCAAGAACTTCATCAACGACACTCAGTTCTTTCAGTGGGACCAATCGACCTACAATTCCTATTTTCACCGCATCAAGCATGCGACCGAGTTGACCATACCGAAACTCAACGAGATGGCCTATGAGCAGGTCGAAGTCGCTTCCGTCCCATTCGTGGACTTCGTCGCAAACAAGGGGCGGAACGATGAGCCAGCGAACAACTCCTTCGTGCTGCGCGGTTATGTCCGGCACTGGCTGGCAAATGTCTGGAGGGAATTTGACCGCATCAACTTGACGGAGCTGGCCGGCGCCAGGTCAGCCACCCAGGCCGGCGAGAAGTAATCCGATTCTCAGCGCGCTCCGGGTTGAGCCACGTACCAAACAACATTGATCTGCCGGCTATGTTAGCGACCCCAATCTACATCATCTGCTCTCCTAGCCCGCAGGTCGGCAAAACCCTCATCGCTCGCCTCGTAAGCGAGTTCTTGCTGCTGAAACATGGCACCGCGTTGTCGTTTGATGTCAATCTGAAGGAGCCGTCATTACTTGATTACCTTCCCAACATCACGGAGACCGCAGATGTGATTGATACTTACGGCAAGATGCAGCTGATGGACCCACTGATCATCCACGATCGGGTAGCCAAGGTGATCGACCTCGGCTTTCATGCCTTCGACGAGTTCTTCAAGATGTGCGAGGAGATTGGCTTCATCAAAGAGACGGCGCGCTGCTATGTCGCGCCTATCATCTTGTTCGTCGCTGGCACTGACCGCATCTCCATGCGCAGTTATGAAATGCTGCGGCAAAGGATTCCGACGCCGGCACTAGTCACTGTGCACAATGAATTTGTGCTCCGCGGAGAATTACCTGGAGCGATGGATGGCGAGCGGGTACTTCGGATTCCCGCGCTGCCGCCGTTTCTCAAGAGATATATCGACCGACTTAGCTTCTCATTCACCGGGTATCTGCGCAACGAGAAGGACTGGTCTACCGAACTACATCAGTGGATCCGCGGAAATTACACTATGTTTCGCGATCTGGAATCCAGTATGATCCTGCGGGGCCCCTATCGATCTCGGGCGACCAACATCGCGAGCCTAAGGAGCACAAGGGCCACGTGAGGTTCCATCTCGCCGTCCATTTCGATTAGAGATGAACGTATGCAATTACCAGACGCGATTCATTACCGGGATCGTCGAGTCGAGAGCACTCCCTTTCGTCGTGATCGTCCGCGGCAGCTCTTACGCCGAACGGCCGATCCGGACACGCCGGCTCTCGGAAAGATCAGTGAGCAGCTGACGTTGCGAGGAGCCAGACGTGTCGACGGCTCTTCCATCAAGTGGTGCTTCACAGCTCAACACCGGGCTTCCCGCGCATTACCACGCTTTTGATCTCGCAAGCGATCTCGTCGCGGAGCGGGGCGCACGGTTCGGCATCTACGTCTTCCGTCGGGACCATCCTCTGCCAGTTGCCGGTTTAAGCGGGTGTGATACTCCGCGCTCGCGTCGACGTGCCTCTCTTGCGTCGCCACACGTGCGGACGCGATGGCGGCTCGCCGTGCTCTCATGGTTATCAGCGCGTTACCAGATAGTGCGTACATTGTCCCCTGATTTCGAACTGACACCTCCGCTCCTGGCAACTTCGTCGTCAGTGATATGAGCGACAAGAAGCGCATGCCGAAGCGACCTGCCGCAGCTCTTGAAAAGCCCAAAGCTCATCCGCTGTAACGTTGCTGACCCCCACCGCGAGGCAGCACCCGCCCTCGACGTAATCAACAAAAGCTATCCTATGTCTTCTTGGATGAAGAACTGCCGTCTCGCTTGACATCAGCCGCGAGGATCGATCTTCCAACATCGCTCATGGCGTCACAGATAGAGGCCGGCAAACGCCCATGACCCGAGTCTTGATCGCAGGCGTGTTCAGTTCAACAATTGAGCATCTGCAGCGATACGATAGGTGCTTCTTAAGGCCCAGTCACTGCAGTCGATCCGCACCGCGACCGATGAACTCAAGCACCGACTGCGCGTTGTTGATCTCGCGTGAGACGCGCATCCGGATTGCCGCCTCTTCCGTCGCGATCAGTCCCGCACTCTCGCAGGCGATCCCGAAATGATGCATGACCTGTTCGTTGGAGGGGGCGATACGGTTCTGCAACAAGCTGGTCGTCAATGATGAGAGCATGTGGTCGACGACATCCTTTTCAGCCTCGATCAACAACTGCGTCCCTTCTGATTGTTTACTCACTTCTGTGTAATGTGCCGCTCCCGATCACATCATTAGGAGCAGCTCGCCGCGTCGATTCGTTGTGTCGCGGAGTCGCTGCATGATACGCATTGAACAGCGCAACCGCCGGGAGATTTCTTTGCTCGATTACCTCGGCTGCTGGGACCACTTCTCTCCAGTACGGAGCTGCGCTGCTCCAGTTTGCGAAAGTTTCAGCTGCCTGATGATCTCCGCTATCGCCTGGTGGCGGACAGCGTCTTGCGGCCATTTACTGAAGCCATTCAGCAGATTCTCCGATTCCGGCCTGGTAAAGTCAAAGAGCCGGATACCGCGGCCAAGGACCTCATTGATGACGGCGATCGTGGCTTGGCGAGCGGCGCTCTCTCGCGGCCATCTGTTGAAACCGATCACTACCCCCCTGAGGTCCTGGGCAGAGAAATCTGAGAGCCCGGTCCCGCGCTCGGTGCGGCGAAGCACCTCGCCCGCGAGCATAACGGTCACTTGAGCGCACGGCAGCTCCTCCGGCCAATTGCTGAAGCCGTTCACTAGATTCGCCAGCCCCTGCTGTGAAAAATCGTCTAACTGGGTAGCGCGGCGCAAGACCTCACGAGCGAGTGCGACCGCGGCGCGGCGAACGGCCAGCTCCTCCGGCCACTTGCTAAAACCGTTCACCAGGTTTGCCAACCCCTGCTGCGTAAGATCGCGGAGTTGCGCAGCACGGCGAAGAACCTCGCCAGCGATCGCGACTGTAGCCTTACGACAGACCGCATCTTCCGGCCATTTGCAAAAGCCGTTCACCAGGTTCGCCAGTCCTTGTTGGGTATAATGAGGAAGCTGGGTGGCACGGCGCAGGAGTTCACTTGCGATCGCGACTGTCGCCTGACGAGAGACCGCGTCATCTGGCCATTTACTGAAGCCATTCACTAGATTCGCCAGATCCTGCTCGCTAAACTCACGAAACCGGGCGGCACGTCCAAGGACTTCACCAGCGATCGCGACTGTAACTTGACCGTAGGGCCGCTCATCTGGCCACTTGCTGAAACCGTTCACCAGGATGGCCAATCCCTGCTGCGCAAAAGCGCGGAGCCGACCGGGACGGCGCACGATTTCAAGTGCCAGCGCTGCCGCAGCTTGGCGCGAGGTCACTTCTTCCGGCCATTTGCTGAAACCGTTGACCAGACTCACCAACCCTTGCTGTGTAAACTCAGAGAGCTGGTGGTGGCGGTTCGCACGGCGAATAACCTCACCCGCGATTGCGACGGCGGCCTGGCGAAAGTCGGCCTCTTCTGGCCATTTGCTGAAACCGTTGATCAGCGCTGCCAGGCTCAGATTGTTCAGCTCTTGAAGCGACCTGCTTTCCTCGCGACAAAGCCTAGCTATTCGGATCGCTCCATAGTGACATTCCGAGCTCCTGGAGTGCCGGCCGAATGACGCTGCAAAGATAGATAGGGCCCTGATTCCGATTTTCTCCATCAGAGCATGGTCAATCTGCGACACGCGAGAAGCGATCTTTTCGCAAGCGTCCCGCCCTGGCTGACCTCCGGCTTTTCGACTCACCGCGTTGCACGTCGTGGCATAGCCCCACGATCTTTCGGCACGGATGCTTTCCTCGAAGCTTGGCAGGAATCTAGATTGAAACTCAACGGCCGCTTTCTGCAGAAACACCAGTTGGTCCGCCTTGCGGAGCTGCTTGTCGCGCGCGACCACTGCGGTTGAGAATTCAACGATGTCACGAGCACGATCAATTTCGCTTAGCGCCGTCGTCAGGTTAGTTTCAGCGGACATACGACCTCCGAGCTTTCACCACGGCGCACCGTGCGGCCACGCGGTCAATGTGACCGATCATCGCCTCTGGCTGGCAATTAGCCACCTATGCAATTGGAGCATCTCCTTGCGAGCTCCCGGCTGTTCACTCAGCTCGCTGTCGCTGCGACGAGACACACGGTTGCAGCTGTTGTCACTCCTGTCCGTAGCATTCTATCGTCTCACGCAATATCGCAACTTCGTTCTTTCCACCCCGATCGACAATGACAGAACGGCGTCGTCCCGCCGAGGATGCAACCGATTTTCCTGCCCGTCGCTCCCAAGCGAGAACATCGGCAATTAGTGAGCCATCCTGCCCGATCATTATCGCCAATAAATCGTAGACGCCTGCCAGGCGCGCCTTTGTTTTTACGCCTCTGCGAGGTTACAACCTGACGCAACGCTAGATTCAAGCTACTAAATCGGCATTGCGACGCGGACGGCGTCAGCCGCCGATCTTCTCTCGTTCAACACTATTTTAAATGCCATTTTACAATCTGCTCGCAGAGGTCTCAAGCTCGGCGCGTGCCGCTTACTCGATCGAGTTGCACGCGCTCATCTTATTCCCTGCGAGAAAACATCACCGCTATGCGAATCCCATGATGGGGTGAGCGCCGCCCCTCACTGTTAAATCTTCTATGGACACGGATGGAACGCAGGAATAATGCAACCTACACGATTCAACGCCGGAAACCGCAGCAATCTGCTGCAAATTCTAGTCCCACGCACATCGTAAGATGATATGAGATTGATAAGAACCTTGCATACGTTGAATCGCTCACCACATTTTGCCGAGGAATGGCGGCAAGCCGCAAGTTCTCAGACGTAATCAATCGGCATGAATGTGGGGCCATGGAGCGGGTGCGCACTGCAGACGATGAACTTAATACTCCAATGCCAAGTGAACATCCACGATGATTTCGATTGACGATCGATTGAGTGAGATCAGGTGGATACGGAACGAGATCTGGCGCTGTCGTAGGTTGCTCGAAACGGAGCTGCCCGGTGCGGAGCGCGAGGTCGTTGAGAAGCGTCTGCTTGAACAACTTTCTGACTTTAAACGGCTCTTGCAGGTCGCATTTCCTTTGACTTTATGCTCTGAAGTTAATTCGACCAAAATCGCCACAATCGGCCCAAGCGGCTCCACTGAAGCGCCCATCGAGAGCGCCGCAATGGCATCAACCGACCGCTTCGGAATGTCGATTGGTAGCTGATATGAACGAAGCCCCTTCGAAGCTGACGGGAAGGGCAAGCGCGGAGCGCCCTGAGTTGGAAGACCGCCATGGGTTGAACCGCGCGACCCTAACCCAAACATGCAAGCCGATAGATCCCCCGGACCAGTTGGTGCGAACCGATGGCTTGCTTACTGCGGCCTCGCACCCCGCCGAATTGACTGCAGCGCTGATAACGAGCGCAACAGCACCGCGATTACCATCTTTAGATCACATTAAAACCTCGCAACATGCTTGCGTTTTGATTGCCTAGCGACGCCTATGGCGTCGTAGCGCGCACGTACCCGCTGGCGGATCAACTGCAACCAGCCAGGCGACGCTTCCAGCCCGATTGACTTTCGAGAACCAGCGTGGCGAAAGCTCCGGCGCCCTATCAATTCTGGCACGTCACTGTCGCTGATATTGCAAAATTGCCGCGCCGGCGGCATCATTCCCGATGCAGGACGATCGGCTGGCTGTTGACGCCTGGTTTCGATCTTCCGCTTCTCTTCGCCGCGGTGGGCATCACTCGGCGACATTCGATACGCAAGCTTTTGAAATTGTCCTTCAGACAAAACATGGCCGCGTCTATATCTCCACGTCCTGTGAAGTGATCACAGAAGCGCATCACATCTGGTCTGCAAGACGTCAAGACCTCCTCTGACCTCAGATCCCGAGCGCGGGCGTTCCCTGTACACCACGTGGCCGCAATCGCAATCGCTGCAAGGCCGGCTAGATAGCGAAGCGCCCGGTAAGCCCAACTCGTTAGTGGCTCCCGATTCAACAAGAACTCCCTAAGCTGCATGTCCTTCACTATTGTTCTTTGCGCCACGCGCAACACATGGAAGAAGGCCACTGCAACGGTAGCAGCGGTCCTGCTATTGCGGACCCGGCTTTGCAACACTTGCGAGTCATTGTTGCAGCAGCGCTATAGAATTGTTGCGGGCCACAGAACAATAGAGATTGGCAATTGCAGATCCCGCAGCCCGTTCTGGATCTTGAGACATTCGCGATGTTATGTTCCTTACTAATATTCCGTTCTGCAAGGGCGTCCGATCCTCCTTAGCAAGGCCTACACCTACAACCTGACGCTACGGTCGATTCAAGCACTTTGATCGTCGAGCCACTGTCACAACGTTCTTGGCTGGAATATCTATAGCTTGACGTGAGCGAGTAATGCGCACTCCACGCGGCAGCGCGCACGAAAACGCCATTTGATGTCGGCCGATGATCGCGGCCCACCGTTGATAGCGCAGCGTATTATTGAAGGCGTCGCAAGGGCACAGCGGATCCATCGAATCGATCGCCCGATTGCGTCAAAGCTACTCGTTTTGTTCGGCGTCTGACCAATGTCTTGAAACCTGCACGGTCGAAGAACGCCGGACCGACAGCGCACGACCTGAGCACACAGGTTCGAAGCGTAGACCAGAACTCCTTTGGTCGGGGCTAGTGGTTGTCGGTCTGTGACGGGCGCCCGATTCAGCAGATTCAAGCGGCCTTCTGCTATTGCTAGTCTGCAATTGCTTGAGACCGATCAGCGGCTTAGACCTTAAGCTCCACTGGCACGGCGGTTGCTACTCCGGCGACGGCGGATGAGTCCTGGTATGCAGTCTAGCCGCAACACGAGCCGGGCGAGACGAGCAGGCTCGCATACCCCACCCCGATGTTCGAAATACCGGCAAAGGCGACGAGAGTGAGGCTTAGTATGAGGAAATCAGCGGTACGCGAGCTTTACATGGTGGGCACGCTATATGTCTTGGCCGCTGGGGTCCTGGCTTCGTCGGCGGCAGGCGCCGATAATGATTTGATGAACGCCGCGAGGCGGATTTTCAGGCCGATCCCCTCAATCGTTCCCGCGGTCAAGGACAACCCCATCACCCACGAAAAGGTCACACTCGGCAAGACTCTCTTCTTCGATCCGAGGTTATCTGCGAGCGAGGTCATTAGCTGCAATACATGTCATAACCTTGGAACCGGCGGAGTGGATGCTGGCCCGACATCGGTTGGGCATCGCTGGCAGCTGGGTTCACGTCGCGCACCAACAGTCTACAACGCCGTCTTCAATGTGGCGCAGTTCTGGGATGGTCGAGCGGCAGACCTCAAGGCGCAGGCCGAAGGTCCCGTCCAGGCTAGCGTCGAAATGAATGCGACGCCCGCTCACGTGGTCGACACATTGAATTCAATGGCCGAGTATATCGTTATGTTCAGTAAGGCGTTCCCCAGCGATGCAACGCCGGTTACCTTTGAAAATTTCGCCAAGGCCATCGAGGCTTTCGAGGCCACCTTGATCACGCCCGCCGCCCCTTTTGATCAGTACCTCGAGGGTGATGCGTATGCCCTTAGCGATCGGCAGAAAGCGGGATTAAAGCTGTTTATCGAAAAGGGATGCTCGTCTTGCCACAATGGTATCAACGTCGGTGGGCAGGATTACTTCGCTTTCGGTGCGGTGGAGCGGCCCGCCGCAAGCCTACTGCCGAGAAACGACAAGGGCCGTTTCGCCGTCACCAAGATGCCCAGCGACGAGTATGTTTTCCGCTCTGCGCCGTTGCGCAACGTCGCATTGCGGCCCCCCTACTTTCATTCCGGCCAGGTTTGGAGCCTCAAAGAAGCGGTTGGCGTAATGAGTGAGAGTCAACTCGGCGCGAAGCTTAGCGATACAGAAAAAGATGACATCGTGGCATTTCTGAATTCACTCACCGGGCAGCTGCCTAAGATCGATTATCCGATATTGCCCACGCGTACCGACACAACGCCTAAGCCCTCCGTGCACAAATAGAGCCATCACCGCAGCAGAACCAGGCGTTTGTCGCGCAGGAATGCGGTTCGCTGCGGCGAAGTGAAAAGGTGTCTCAAGCTGGAGCTCGCTCACACTCTGGACAGCAAAAAGCAATCCGGCTCCGAGTTCCTACGGGTGCCATCGGCTTTGCCATAGAAGCAAACATTGCCCGAGCGTGCCGTGAGCTCTTATATCTCTCCTTCCATCAGCCCCCCTCGCCTGACCTGGCAAGCGCGAATGACCAGATCGTCAAAGCGCTTCAGGCAATCGTTCCGACGATGGGTGAAACGTCATCGATCCCGGATCGTGACCGAACTTGCAGCTTGATACAAGGCCGACAAGACGGATTTAGCTCCGATTATGGTGCACACGATCCGGGTCGCGAACAGCTCGCCCGTCAGTTCCTTTCGACTGTTATTTGTCGCGAGGACCAAGCACGATGTCGCGCAGCTTCGCGATGCTCGCCGTCGCGCGAGCGGCCTTCGTGCTCCTGATTGGGGAGCGCAACTGATGCGGCCCTCGTCAATCCGTCCTCGATCGTCGGTGTCAGAAAGGTGCCGCGCGCCGATCCGGATTGAAGCAGGTATTGCCGGGTATAGCGCTGTTAGACGGACTCGCGATGGGTCTTCAGCCATCATGGCCTGATTTGCTCTTCGGCCGCTCGATTGAGCTGGCGTTCCAGTTCGGCGGTGTTTGCTCGAGAATGTTGCGGACGAAGAAATCCAAGAGCTTGAGCTGCGCATAACGGCCGGGAACTCCATGATCTGCACCGGGCACATAAAGCATGTCGAAGTATTTTCCCGCCTTAATGAGCCGATCCGCAAGCTGGAAGGTGGCGGACGGATCAACATTGCGGTCCATTTCGCCGACAATGAGCAGCAGCTTGCCCTCTAACCTGTGGGCATTATCGATGGCGGAGGACTGCGAATATTCGATCCCGACCGGCCAGCCCATCCACTGTTCGTTCCACCAGATCTTGTCCAGCCGGTTGTCGTAGCAGCCACTGTTTGCGACCGCGACCTTGTAGAAATCGGGATGGAAAAGCAACGCGCTAGCCGCGTTCTGCCCGCCAGCGGACCCGCCAAAAATGCCGACGTTGGCGACATCGTACCAAGAATACTTCGCGCTCGCCGCCTTGTGCCATAGGATCCGGTCGGGAAGGCCCGCGTCTTTCAGATTTTTCCAAGCAATGTCATGGAACGCGCGCGAGCGATGATTCGTACCCATGCCGTCGATCTGAACAACGATAAAGCCGAGCTGCGTGAGCGGCTCAAACGATGCCGAGAAGGATTTGGGAACAAAGGAACCTGTCGGACCTGCATAGATATGCTCCACCACGCGGTATCTTTTGTTTCGATCGAAATCAACGGGCAGATGAATGACGCCCCATATGTCCGTCTCGCCGTCGCGCCCCTTGGCGTTGAAACTGACGGGTGGCTGCCAGCCAGCGGCGATGAGCTCGGCAATCTCGGCGCTCTCAACCTGCATCAATTCGGTATTATCACTGGCGCGGTACAGCACCATGCGGGGCGGAACATCAATGCGAGACCAAAGGTCGACATAGTAGCGACCGTTAGGCGAGAATTCGATGTGATGATTTGCCGGCTCAGGTGTGAGCGCCGTGAGTCCTTTCCCATCAAAGTCAATGCGATAGGCATGGACGAAATAGGGATCTTCGCCGGGGTGCATTCCGCTCGCGCCAAACCAGATCTGACGCTTGATCGGATCAATATGATACACCGCGCGGACCACCCAATCACCTCTGGTGATCTGGTTTTGGAGCTCGCCTGTCCGGCCATTGAATAAATAGAGATGCTCGTTACCATCGCGCTCCGAGGCCCAGATGATCTCCATCCCATCATCGATGTCGTAGCGGAACGTTTTTCCAGTATTCACCTGGTCCATCACCAATGGCTGGTAGTCGACGAATGTCTTGCTCACCTCATCAATCAGCGAGCGCACTTGACCTGTGGCGGCGTCGACCTCGATCAGACGATAGAGCTGGTGCCCACGCTGATTAAACTCGAAGGTGAATCCCCGACCGTCTTTCCACCACTGGACCGCCGAAGGACTGTACGGATTTTGGAATGCGGCGCCATCGATTGCAATCGCGCGTCGGCTCGCGACGTCAAACAGCACGGGCTGGAGTAGTGTG
Organism: Bradyrhizobium sp. th-b2; assembly: GCF_000426785.1. Taxonomy (NCBI): domain Bacteria; kingdom Pseudomonadati; phylum Pseudomonadota; class Alphaproteobacteria; order Hyphomicrobiales; family Nitrobacteraceae; genus Bradyrhizobium; species Bradyrhizobium sp. th-b2. The sequence continues at coordinate 15,238 of NZ_AUGA01000068.1, read as the reverse complement.
ATGGCATCGCCCGGCTTAGGATACGTCATCGTGGAATGCTTGGGTTCGAGCTGGTCCGCCGGCGAGGATTCGAGGTAATGGACCTCCCGCTGGAGACCCGGACGGACTCGGTAGGCAGCCAGGTGAGTTGAGGCTGGAGACCAGCTTAGCGTGAAGAGAGCATAATAGTCGGCCTGGGACCCGTCCCAGGTCAACTGGATGTCCTGCAAGCCATCCTGGCTGCGCAGGTAGAGGTTATAGTTTCGAATGTAGGCCAGCCATTTTCCGTCAGGCGAGGCGCTTGTCCTGTCAGGATCGTTCTCTGCCAGTGGCGTGTCGTCATAGGGGCTCCGCTGGCTGTCGCCCGGTTGCATTGCAGCACCTGTGCAGGCATCGCTGACAAGATCGCAGCTCCAACGCAGATGCTCGATATTGAAGGTAATCTTGGCACCCTTGTCGGCCAGCTCGAAATGGTCGAAAGGAAGATTCTCTGGCCTATAGTGCTTGTGGCTCGCCCTGTTCAGTGCCGTCGCGAGGCGGGCTTGATCAAACGCCGGCTGCCTTACCCCTCTGCCGGCATCAACGAAAATGAACTGCTGCTTGCCTCGCGTTGTCCGGCGGTAGACGAGCGCGTCGCCCTCGCCGAGCCAGAACAGCACGTCAGGGACATTGACAGTAAGCCGGGCATAGCGGTCCTCTGTTGTGAGCGCCCGCTCGTAATCGGATTGTGCAAGCGGCGCATTCACGATGTCCTCTGGCAGGCTCTGCGCTGCCTTGCATTCTTGCTGGGCCAACAGCGCCACCGTTACGGCAAGAACTTTGTACATTCTCATTCACCGCTCCCAATTGTAGGCTGAAGTCAATCTGAGTGACTTCCCGATTGATATGCCATTTCCGGTGGACACAGCTGTTTCCTTCGTCGTGCCCTTGATTCTTTAGTGACGCCTGCACTTAGCCTCTGGTAAGAACAGAACCGTTCGGCGTTCTGATGGACATTGGCGGCTCGCCAGAGCTGCAAGCGCCTCAAACAATCCACCACATCGCATATCGCCGCGCGAACACGCGATCCGCCTGTGATTGCTGCAGCACCGACATTACAGTGTTCCCTCCACGCCGCTTATCGCGTGCAGACTCTATGCCAACGAGTAGTGCACCTCCGCGTTCTTTTGATTACGATATCGTCACACGACAAGATCGGTCATTGTTGAAACAAGGCGCCAGTCTGAGGAGCACAAAACGCATGCAGCGTCGGCCAGCTGTAGCGACCAATGTCCGGAATGCCATTGCGAATGGGAGGTATTTGTCGCGCCCGTTGCCGAATCACTCAAACAAGTCGCCTCAGGATTTCGGGAAGCGCGGACTACGCTGACCGTAGGATCGCGATAGATCAACCCGATGAGAACTTACCCGATCAGCTGTGGAGGCAACCGGGGATATCCATCATAGATCGTTAACCGGATCGGGCGACGAATTGGATAATCTAAGCTTTTGCATCAAGAGCGATCGTCACGACCGTGCGGTCACCAACCCATTTCTCGACGCAAAGCCCGCAGCATCTACAGCTTTTGATTTCGTCTATCCTGCATGGCCGGTTGGCGACGCGAACGTCTGAAACCCAACGATACAATGCGGCCATTCCACACACTGTGCTCCGACCGATGCGAGTTCACGATGAGCCGAGCAGGCCGCGCACCCTATTTTTGAACGGCACGCGGATTGCTGGGTGAGGAGCAAGGGGCTGCCGCGTCGAAAGCTCCTCGCGGCGAACCACCCTCGGAGTCCCAATGAGGCTTATCCGATTGATCCTGGTCGATCTGAGTTTGATGCTGCTTGCGCCGCAAAAAGCGGAAGCCATCAATATCGGCGCTGGCGCACATTTTATTTCGGCTATCAACGCTGTGGTGCCATTGGATTGCCAGCCGCGAGGCAGTATTGAACTGGCGCGATAGCCCACGCCTCCACAGCGAAACGACGCAAGCCGTGCCATTTCAACGATTGGATAATCTCCGTCCGGCCAACCCGGCTACGAATTGCGCGACACTGGAACCCCACCTTACCTGTGTCATCGGCAAGCGCGCGCGGGAGCGTTCGATTGCCGCGATGTTCGATGGCGCGGAGACGCATAAGATGCCGGCTGTCGTAACACCGTCAATCTGCAATCCAGCGGCCGCACCTTGTGGCCTCCCCGGGGGCGGAGACGCCGCGCTGGAACCAAACAGACTGGATTGTCGGCGGCATGGTGATCATCTCCCTTGCGGCCATTCCGCCCGTGACCGTGATTGATCGCTACAGCAGAGGTGCAGGCAAGTGAGAGACGCAAAACCTGGCCGTATCGAAGTCGCCTTCAACGGCTCTCTCGCAAGAGTCCCCCTAGATGCACAATTCAGCGTACCAGCCAAAGGTGTCACGGCCGTTTTCGGTCCCCCTGGGTGCGGCAAGACCACGCTCGCGCGCTGCATCGCCGGCTTTCAGCGTCTACCGAGCGGATTCTGCGCGATCGATGGCGAGATTTGGCAGGACGAGACCACGTTTCGGCCGCCCCATCTGCGTCCCGTCACGTATGTATTCCACCGACCGGTCCTTTTTTCCCATTTATCCGTCAAGCGTACCCTTTTGTATAACGCGAAACAATCCAAGCCAGCACTGATCGACTTTGATGGTGTTGTCGAATTGCTCGACTTGGCGTCACTGCTTGACAGTTCGCCATCACACCTTTCGGGCGCCGAGCGACAGCGGCTTGCCCTTGGCAGCGCGCTGTTGGCCCAACCCCGGCTACTTTTGCTGGATGACCCGCTCATTTTGCTCGACCGCCCCGCCAAGCGCGAGATTATGCCATTTCTCGAGCGCATACGTGAACAGCTCACGTTGCCGATGATCTATATCAGCCATGACATGGCTGACATCGAGCGCTTTGCTGATCATCTCGTCATGATGAAAAATGGCGTTGTGACTGCGGTCGGTCCCCTGCATGCCATGCAGAGCAATCCAGCGCTTGCCGGGCGCGGCGAAGCGGCGGTCTGCATCGACACCGTAGTCGGCGGCTATGACGGGCGCTATGGGCTGATCATCCTCCGCCTCAAAGGTGCGCGTCTGTTGATACCTGGACCGCCCTTAAGACCAGGCGCGCAGCTCCGGCTGCGCATCGCAGCCAGCGACGTCAGCATCGCGCGCGAGGCCCCGCGCGCAAGTTCCATGCTCAATATCTTTCCGGCACGCATCAAGGCCTCTCTGCCGTTCGACGAAGCTGAGGTCACGTTGGTTCTGGCTCTCGAAACTGGCCGTTCGGGCGTGCCACTTTTGGCCCGCATCACACGCCGCTCCTTTGATGAACTAGGGCTTAGCAATGGAACGGACGTATTCGCCGAGGTCGCGCGAGCCTTGCCGGCCGCGCTCCCCGAGCGGTTGCTCATAACGCCTTCCACACCGGCAGGAGAAGTTCGACAGGTAAGTGTCGACGCGAGAAACAAACAGAAATCGGACCACGGCCATGATCGGCAACCTTGAAGAAATCGATCCGAATGCTGTGGCTGCGATTTTCTACCGGCCGAAAGACGACGTCGACAGGTTGCTCGCCGATTTCGTTCAGGATCTTGCGCGGCAAGCCGTACGCGTCAGCCGCATCGTCCAGCGTCGCTTCTGGGCCACAAACGGTACGCACCTATGCTTGCAGTGGACGTTGCGACGGGGCAAGAGATCTCGATTTACCAGTCACTCGGCAGCGGAGCTACGTCCTGTAATCTAAATACGACTGGACTTGCCGAAGCCGAAGCTGTCGTTTCCCGGGCGCTTTGCGACAAGGTCGATCTCCTGGTGATCAGCAAATTTGCCAGACAAGAAGCCGTTGGCCACGGCCTGCGCGCCGAATTCACAGAGGCCATCACCCGCGGTGTGCCACTCTTGACGGCCGTTCCAAGAACATGTCTTGCTGATTGGCGAACTTTCGCTGGGGACATTGGTAGGTTGCTACTAGTGTCGAGGAATGGTGGCGCGATATCTCCATCCCGCCAGCGCGCCGCCCGGGCGGTTAGTCGCGGCTGCGGCCATTTGGGCGCTATGATACCGGACAGCTTGATGACGTATGTGTGTAGTTCGGATATGTTGACCCCGAAATCACCCGTCGGGCTGCTTCGCCGACAACGAAAGCAAGCTTAGCTCCGGCGTCCGCCCTACATTGTGAGCCACCGTGATGCTCTGTGAACGTGCTGATTGCGGACCCTGATCGGCAAGAAGCCGCACTTCGACAAGCTGCGCGCGTGCTTTACCCGGTCGACGCTAGCATCACCCCCTCAGTCGGTTTTGCAGTGCCTGTCGATCGAAGACGGATCGTCGAAGTTCAGGTCCGATTGCCGTCTTTGCTGCAGTCGTCGAACCCGGACCGTGCACTGGCTGCGGATCTTCAGAACCGCGGCAACCCAATCGCCACATAGCATGGCCCTAACCGATACTCCAAGCGACGCGAACATCGCGCATCCGCAAAGCATGATTGAAAGCGAGAGTGAGATTCAATCGAAACGTGGATCAAATGCACGCAGCCACGTCACTAGTTGGCGTCGTTTCAGCAATCGGGTCTTGAGAACGGATGGCATATAGCTTGCTTCACCGGTGAGGCACGATCATTATAAAACAAACTCGTGAGGACAGCATGCTCGGAATTGGAAATCAGTTGCCGCCGTTCGAAGTCACAGGCGTGAAGCCCGGCTTTCAAGTGCAAGAAGAAGAAGGACAGAGTGCGTTCGAGACGCTGACAGAAACAAGCTTTCCAGAAAAGTGGAAGATCATCTTCTTTTATCCCAAGGACTTTACGTTCGTCTGCCCAACCGAAATCGCCGAGTTTGGCCGGCTGTCCAAGGAATTCGCCGACCGCGATGCGATCGTACTGGGCGGTTCAACCGACAACGAGTTCTGCAAGCTCGCCTGGCGACGCTCACATGTCGACCTTCACAACCTACCGATCTGGCAGTTTGCCGACACGAAGGGGGCCCTGGTCGATGGCCTTGGCGTGCGTTCACCCGAGGGTGTCGCCTATCGCTACACCTTTATCGTTGACCCCGACAACACAATCCAACACGTCTATGCGACTAATCTCAATGTCGGGCGCAGCCCAAAGGACACACTCCGCGTTCTGGACGCGCTGCAAACCGACGAGCTCTGTCCCTGCAACCGCGAAGTCGGCGGCGAAACCCTGAAGGTTGCATGAGGCCCCATGTCGTCGATCGAGCAATTGCACGAGAAGATTCCCGATTGTGCCAAGGACGTCAGGCTCAATCTGACGTCCTTGGTGGCCGATGAGACGCTCTCGCCGCAGCGACAATATGGCCTGATGCTCGCGACCGCGATTGCCACCCGCAATGCGGCCCTTGTTGCCGCGATGGAATCGGCTGCGGCCGCCGTGATGACGCCTGAGGCAATCGCCGCCGCGAAATCCGCCGCTTCTGTGATGGCAATGAACAACGCTTACTACCGCTTCGTTCACCTTGTCTCCAACACCATGCAACCACGGCTGCGCATGAACGTGATCGGCAATCCCGGAGCGGTCGTTGGCGGTCTCGGCTATAAACGGCTGCGGTGCCTGTATTGACGCCCACGAGAAGACGCTGCGGGCCGCTGGCGTAAGTTCCGAAGCCATCAGACCGCCGTGCGCTTTGCCGCGATCGTGCAGTCAGTGGCAGTTGCTATCGAGGCCGCAGGGTCTACTCCCCCTTAGGCGACCGGCTGATTCCTCCCTTTCGACCGGTTCGACACCTTTGTGGCGCAGTTCAGTGGCGCCACAACCATTCCTACGCGCATCCCGAGTGATCGTGATATCCCGATGCAATGTCTGTCTTGTGGGGTGTCCTCTCGAGGTGCGCGCCTCGTTCGAACTTGAACCCGTGCAGAGAGGCGGAATGCGCAACTGTGGCGGCGAGATCCTCCTTTACATGGCGATCATACTGCTGTGTTCGTTCACTCTCAGCCAAACTTGAACAACACCCCATACCCGCCGCGCGGATGGCTCCATTGGATGTCGCCGGTGGGCTCGGCGATCACGCGGCAGGTGCCGCACTCGATGCAACCATCGACGGTTACCTCAACCTGTCCATTGTCGTTGAGTTCGTAGCATCGTGCGGGGCAGACTTTCAAGAGCGCAAGCAGTTCCGCCGACGGCGTTGTGTGCGCGCGTACCTTGACGTGGGGGTGACCGATGTCGACAAGATATCGGTTGTAATACAGCTTGTCTTCGACGCGCACCGAGGGCTCGACATTCATGCTTTGACCTTCCATTGCTGAACCTCACACTATTGGCGGTCAGCGCCAGGCGCGAGCAAAGCGAGACGCATCGCCGATCAGGCCCCTCCATGACCGCGCCTTGACAAAGGATTTCAGGGTCGCCTTCTCCTTCTCAAGCTTCGGCGTCCCATCGACGCGCACAAAGTTCTGCATCGCCTTGGAGATGAGCTGCGGATAGGTAAGAAAGAAGTTTTGCGAATGGGTGTGCATCAGCATGGGCAAGTCCTTGTACTTCTTGAGATCCTTGATCACGAAGGAATCGGCTAGCATCTTCCTGTAGAGCGACAGATTTTTCGCCGTCATGGGCTCGCGGCGCGACTTCATCTCGGCGATTGCTTCCGCCGCGATGCGGCCTGAGGTCATCGCAAGATTGGAACCCTCACGATGGATGGCGTTGTTGAGCTGCGCCGCGTCCCCCACCACTACCCACCCATCACCGTAGAGCTGCGGGATTGCCTTGTAGCCGCCTTCGGGAATGAGATGCGCCGCATACTCCTTGATTTCAGAACCTGCGATCAGCGGTGCCACGGACGGATGCTGCTTGAAATGATCGAGCATGCCGTAGGGTGTCTGGCCGGTGCGCTGGAAATCGGCGACGAGACAGCCGATGCCGACCGAAATGCATTCCTTGTTGGCATAGACGAAACCCATTCCGGTCATGCCGCGAGAAATGGTTCCGGCCGCCTCGATCACGACGCCCTCATCGCCCTTAAGATTGAAACGTGCCTCGATGGTTTCGCGAGGCAAAAAGTGCATTTCCTTCACCGCGAGCGCGACGTTATTGGGTGTCGGCCGCGCGCGCAGGCCAGCGCGCGTCCCGAGCAGTCCATTGACACCCTCGGCCAGCACGACAACGTCGGCATGTATTTCGCCGCCGCCGCGATCTGTACGAACTCCCACAACCCTCTCACGGTCGTCTCGCACGAGCTCGGTGACTGTCGTCTCGCACAACACGGTCGCCCCGGCCTCCCGCACCTTCGACGAAAACCACTTGTCAAACGGCGCGCGTATGATCGTGTAGCGGTTCGGCCGCTCCTCGTTGAAGTCATCCGAGCGGTAGTGCATGCCGACGTGGGAGCGATCGTCCAGTAGCCAGAACCGCTGTTCGACCAGATGACGTTCGAGCGGCGCTTCCTCACGAAACTCGGGGATCAGCCTCTCCATCATATCCGCATAGAGGATCGCGCCCTGCACATTCTTCGATCCGGGGTACTCGCCCCGCTCGAGCTGCAGCACCTTCAGGCCGCGCTTGGCCATGGTCAAGGCCGCCGCATTGCCTGCCATACCCGCTCCGACCACGATCGCATCGAACCTCTCCTCAATCATCATTGTCTCCTCTAGACTGCGATCCGAGCACGGGAATTCGGCAAAAGCCGCGCCCGAAACGCAGCTGTCAGCGCCGGTAGCAGATGCAGGGCGTCACTGACGATCGCGACATGGGCGAAGTCGAAGATCGGCGCGTTCTTGTCGGTATTGATGGCGACGATCAGATCCGCCCCCTCCACACCGACCCTGTGCTGGATCGCGCCGGAAATTCCGGCAGCAATATAGAGCTTTGGCCGGATGGTCTTGCCGGTTTGGCCGATCTGCCGGTCAGACGTAACCCATCCTTTTTGCACCAGAGGACGCGAGCAGCCATACTCGGCGCCAAGCAGAGTTGCGAGCTCGCGCACCAGCCGAAAATTGTCAGGCGACCCCAGCCCCAAGCCGCCGGCAACCACGACATCGGCGTAGGCCAAATTGGACGTTTCCGAATCGCGATCGGGGATGAAGGAGAGCACTTTCGTGACGATATCGTCTTCAACGAGGCCAAGTGGGTGGATAATGATACGAGCGGCATCGCGTACCACACGCTCTGGCATCGGCATGACGCGCGGGCGAACGGTTGCCATCTGCGGACGATAATTCAAGGTATAGATCGTGCAGAGCAGCGAGCCGCCAAAGGTCGGACGCGTCGCTGCAAGCGAACCATCGGTGTCGACGTCGAGCGCGGTACAGTCGGCAGTGAGCCCTGTCGACAAGGTCGTCGCCACGGAACCTGCGAGATCGCGACCGAGTGTCGTCGCACCCAATAGCAGAATCTCCGGCTTGTAGGTGTTGACGAGTTCGGTTAGCGCTTTGGTATAGGACTCGTTGCGATAATCTGACAGGACATTGTCACTCACGAGATAAGCCAGATCTGCGCCATAGCAAAAGGATTCAAGCGCGGCGTTACGCGTGGGCTGTCCCTCCGGGCCGATAACGACCGCAGCTAGATTCACCTTCAGCCTGTCGGCGAGCCTGCGCCCCGCACCCATCAGCTCCCAGGATACCGGATGCACCTGGCCGCGCTCCTGCTCGACGAAGACCCAGACATGCCTATATGCTTTAAAGTGCTCCGGCAGTTCCTTTTTCGCTGCCGCTCGGCCGCCAGCCGCCAGCGTGCTCGTTTTTATGACATTGCTCATGCTCTAGATCCTCTCAAAATAACGCGCGCACGCACCACAGGATTGCTTTCTACTTCGCTCAACGGAAGATCACTTTTGGTCAGTGCCTGGCCGGCCGCTCGTCCGTTCGGCGCGCCCCACCATCGCGGCGAGACGCGCCGCCGCGGTAGACGTAGCGGACGGGCGAGACTTCGCAGAGATGCTCGACCTTGGTTCCTTGCGCGCTCCCTTCGACGAGCGCCACCGCGGCGGCCAGGCCGCCGCGGTCAATCTGACCGGCCGCTGCCAACCTTGGGTCAGTCAGTCCGGTGATCGCGCAATACCGGCGTCTCGCTTTCGGCCCCGCGCTCCGCGTTGACTCTGACGGCCAGAGGGATCTGGCCACCGCTCCTGTCACGCAATCCCTGCCCTGCCTCCGGCGCCGACAACTCATAAGAGCCGACGTTGGCCCCGTTAGAGCCGACGTTGGCCCCGTTTCTTGACGCATCTTGCCATCGGCCATGGAGCGGATGCGGATCTGCGCATGATCGGAGGCCTGCGCGATGCGGACGACCATGTGCATACCCGCTCCGGGCGTAGCGTGGACGGGTGACTTACCCATTGACCACCATCTCGCGGTCCATGCCGGCTTCGGTCGCGTCAAAGGCTATTTCGAACGGCATTGGGGTGAGCCATAAGATCATGCCGCAGCGCTCGGCGGATAGTAGAAGCGACGTCATAGGTCCTCCTTCAAATCTCATCTCGGACGGCCACCATCTGTCGGCATCGAAGACGGGATCGGCAGAACAACAGCAAGTGTCGTACCAGTCGCAAGAACCATGGAGTTTCGCGCGAAGGCAACGTCTTGGAAGACACTTAAAATGGCCCCTGACACCGCGGGCACGAGCAGCAGCTCAGACATGGGTCGGGAATACGACAGCGCGGCTCGCGTCAGGCTGCAGAGGGGTTGATTTGAATGAAGACGAAGGCTGTACAAGACACCGTCACCCGGCCAGGTGGGACAAACCACACCGCAGTGGAGCACGAAATCACTTCAGCGCACTCAACGGGACAAACGCCACCGACTTGTTAGGGTCTGCGACGGCTTCCTTTAAGACCTTGAACACTCGCTGCTCGATCGGTGACGATGCCACGAAATCGGCATAGGCGTGCTCCAGCAACGCTTTGCACCGAGCTCTGATCTCCGGCTCTGCGGCACCGGCGAACTGCTCCTTGGCAAAATATTGTCCCATGCGCTTTAGGATATGAAGGCGCGCAACATTGACGATTTTCGGCTCGTAATCGACGCCTAGCAGCGAAAAGAACTCTTCCGCCGACGAGGCCTTGCTGAGCCGATCCAGGATCCCGGCTGGCGAGCATGAGTTGCTCATTGCAAAAATCTCCCTTGGCTTAGTTCGTCGACGTTCGGCGAGGTGTGGCAGCACCTACGATCCTGCTGCAGGCCTTAGCTCGCACGGCTGCTCTCCACGGCCAAAGCCTGGCCCTGGAAAGCTGCGTCCACAATACCGCGGCCCACGGGCTCGCCGGTGACGACTCAGCACCGATGAAAAGACGCCTCACCTTGCTTGTTGCCATGCTCAATTCGAACGCGACTGCAGAGCGCCGGGATACAGGACCTGTCGCGGAGCGCTTGGGCGCGGCATCGCCTTGGATACATGATGGGCTCGCGTTGTAGTGGCGCTAGCCAGCCCCCCCCTCTCCGAACCGCCAAATCCGGACGAGGCGTTCGAAGATTCCTGTGGCAACTCAGATGGGCCAGTCGCCGCGGACAACCGGGCGAGCCGCCTGCAACAGAAAGTCGCGCCGGCGCTCGGCCAACCGGCTCTCGCCGCTTTCCTCGCCGAAGCAGAGGCTGAAGTCGTTACATTGCGTACAGACGGGCGTCGTGCACATTACGAGGCCTTCATCCTCGCACAGCGTACGGTAGAAAAAGCGCTTCCAGCGCATATTGTTGATATTGCGCGCGGCGAGCGGCGCGAAGTGGCGGCTGAGCAGCCGAGAGAGTTCGGCACGATTGCGTAATCCCAAGCCTTCCCACAGGTGGTCCGGCTCAATGGCGCGGCGCGCGATCATCGCGGCCAGCCAGCGACCGATATGTCCTTCCGTCGAGCGCTGCTTGAGCAAAAGATCGCGCACCATTGCGATCTCGTCGTTCTCATCGCACTCGACCGACAGGAGCCGCTCCACGAGCTTGACCCCTACCGAGGGAAAGTGCTGCTCCAGCAAGGCCGCTAGCTCGTGGCCGGACAGGCCCGCCTTCTCGGGAAGAGGGCCACCATCCATCGAGGCAACCGCCAGAATAGACGCCAGGACATGGCAATCGAAATTACTGTCAGTGGCAATGTCGGCATCTTCAGGAGGCACACCGGTGAGCAGACGGTAGGTTGCAATTCCTCTGTGCATCCGGCTGCTCGCATCAACGGCACAAGCAGCCACAAAAGGAAGAAAGTGCGCTTCGGACATGAATCGATGGATTCCACGATCTGGTTTGCTCTGCCCCATCCTGATCTTGGTCACGGTCGTTCGTCAGAATGCCGGTCTCCCGGATGGGGAGGTGAGGAGACCGGCATCCGTCGCGCGCCTTCACAAGGCCGCGACTCGCGACCTTTACGAGGCCGCGAGCTCGGCGGCGGTCTTGCCGACGATGGATTCGTCGACAGGCTTCATAATACCATGCTCCATCAGCATGTCCTCGAGCTCGTCCATGGAGATCGGGGTCGGAATGATGCCCTTGCCGCCATTGTTGTGAACCTTTTTCGCGAGATTGCGATAATGATCGGCCTGCTGCGACTCGGGCGCATACTCCAGCACCGTCATGCGGCGTAACTCGGCATGCTGCACCACATTGTCGCGCGGCACGAAGTAGATCAGCTGAGTGCCTAGCTTCTTGGCCAGAGCCTCCGCCAGTTCCAGCTCCTTATCGGTTTGCCGCTCGTTGCAGATCAGGCCGCCCAGCCGCACGCCGCCGGAATTGGCGTATTTCAGGATGCCCTTGGAGATGTTGTTTGCGGCATACATCGCCATCATTTCCCCGGACATGACGATGTAGATCTCCTGGGCCTTGTTCTCGCGGATTGGCATCGCAAAGCCTCCGCAAACGACGTCCCCGAGCACGTCGTAAGAGACGTAGTCAATGTTCTCATAGGCGCCGTTCTCCTCCAGGAAGTTGATCGAGGTGATGACGCCGCGGCCGGCGCAGCCGACCCCTGGCTCAGGACCGCCGGACTCCACGCAGCGGATGTCCTTGTAGCCGACCTTCATCACGTCCTCGAGCTCGAGGTCCTCCACGCTGCCGGCGCTCGCTGCAAGGCTCAAAATCGTGTCCTGCGCCTTGGCATGCAGGATCAGGCGGGTCGAATCCGCCTTAGGGTCGCACCCTACGATCAAGATTTTCTGACCCATCTCGGCCAGCGCCGCCAGCGTGTTCTGTGAAGTGGTCGACTTGCCGATACCACCCTTTCCGTAGAACGCGATTTGTCTCAGTGAAGACATATTGCTCTCCATCAACCGATTTGCCAAAGTTCCGCGCTTCGTACGCGCCAGCTTGTTCTCGTTCAGAAACGGGGCACACGGGTTCAAGGGAAGGAGCGCATCGCTCGTCTTAAGCGTCGGCGTGCACTCAGCCCTCACTCAGTGTTGCTACCGCTCATTAGCAACCACCATGCCAACGCCTGTCCGCGCACATTAAGCTTCTGATTACGTTTTGAAAACCGCCAGCGAGCCGATGCGTGATCCTGGCTGTTTTGGACCTGACAGGATCTGCGCAGCTGTAAGGAAACCAACAAGTGGCCAGAACCAATCAACCGGAAAAGCCGGTCTGGCGCGCTTGTCCGATGCATCATGTGTGGAACGGACCTTGCTACTCTTCTTGCAAGCCCCTTGTCGACGATCGGAGGAGAGTGAGGATGTCGGCGGCGAAACCTTGCAGGTAGTGTTTCGCCGGTGGTGTTCGATCTGCCGCGCGACCTGCAATTCAATGCAGCATGAACCAGATCGGGGCGCACGAGCTTACCGCCCAAGACGCCTTTCAAGCGTCACCCATGGGTTGACGCCAAATGCACTCCTGCTCGGTGCCTTCTTTCCGAGACCGAAAGGAGCTCATCGATGAGTTAGCGGCTCAATTTCAAAATGTCCGGATCTTGGTCGTTTGCAAACGCCCGAGGAGGCCAAGTCGGTCGGCGGCATGAGCCGCGGCAGGTGGTAAAGCCGCTGACCTTGGGGATGGTTCTCAAAAAAGGTCGAATGCACTCTGGAACGCGGCGGTCGCCGGCCCGATCGTTCAGCGCGCCGTACCTACATAAGGAGCAGGCCACGGCGACAATTATCTTTTATCAAAAACCCGGCTGCGACACCAATGCGTATCAAATGCAGGCGCTGAAGGCCGCTGGCCATGACGTGATAGCCAAGAACATCTTGAAGGAGCGATGGACTGCCGAGGATTTACGCCTCTTCTTCGGCAATAAGCCGATCGCATCCTGGTTCAACCGAGCCGCGCCTCGTATCAAGTCGGGCGATATCAATCCCGACGAAATCGACGCGGCGAGCGCGCTCGCGTTGATGCTGCGCGATCCGCTCCTGATCCGACGCCCGCTGATCAACGCCGACGGTGCAAGATACGCCGGATTCGATGACGAGCCCGTATTGTCGATGCTTGGCCAGAAGACGCAAGATGATCTCGAGAGATGTCCGCACGAAGGAAAAGCCCCAGGCTGTCTCCAGATGTAATGAGATGATGAATGCTATCGTGCGGAAACTGACGCGAAGAGCGACGTTGTCGCCTTCCGAATCCTTCAGGGACCGCCGACACGCTTTTCGCCGACAAGCAAGTGTGAGTGGCTCGTCTGTAACACAGCGGAGCCCATGTTGCGCTCCGTGTGAACACAACCCTTTCGCGCTCACGGTGTGTAAGAGGCCGCTGCAGCTAGACCGCCTCCATCGCCCCATGACTCATCTGGCTTGGATCAGATCGATAAGATGATAACCAGTTCCTAGTAGAGTTCGGCTCAGACAGAATATTGAGTCGAATATCGATGAACAGGCGCCACGACGCTTCCCGGCCGTGGTGCTTATGCAACTTGGCTGCTTAATTGCGCTACGGCCGTAGCCATTTTGATCGGCATCAAATCCTTCTCCATCCGCAATGTGTGACAGAGGTTCTCGCGCGACTCTTCGCGCGGACTTGGAATGGAGAACTTGATGAAAGCAAGAACCCTTCTGACGACGGCATCGCTGCTCACGCTCGCGGCCTCGTTCAGTTCCGTCAGCATCTCGGTACAGGCTGCAGATCTGGCGCCGGCACCGGTCTATTACAAATCGCCCCCGATCGCCCCCTTCAATCCGTGGATGATCCGCCTGCGCGTGCTCAGCGTCTTGCCGGACAGCGCAGCCAGCTCGGTCAACGTCGCGGGAGCCCCGCCGCTGTCGTCACCAAGTTCCGGCCTGTCGATCAGCGATCGAGTGATACCGGAGCTCGACATCACCTATTTCTTCACAACAAACATTGCCGCCGAACTCATTCTCGGCGTGGCCAGCCATCACATCAGCGGTAGCGGCACGCTCAACGGGCTCGATGTTGGAAAGGCCTGGCTATTGCCTCCGACACTGACGCTGCAATATCACTTCACCGATTTCGGGCCGCTCAAGCCCTATATCGGCGCGGGCATCAACTACACCGCATTCTTCAACCAATCAGCAGCCAATACGCCGCTCGCGGGGCTTGCGGTGGCGGATTTGCGCATCAGCAACCAGTTTGGCGCCGCGGTCCAATTCGGCTTCGATTACATGCTTGACCGTCACTGGGGCCTCAACTTCGACGTGAAGAAGTTGTGGCTGCGGCCGGATTACTCGGCGACCGTAAACAATGCGATAGCCGTCACTGGCCGCGCCAATATCGACCCATGGCTCGTCAGCGGCGGAATCACGTACAAGTTCTGACGATAGCACAAGCTCCAGGGAAGAGATCGGCTTGTTCAGATGCGAGCGAGACGGCGAGTTTAAGGTGCACCGTCTCGCCAGCGCCGGACTGCACGCGCAACAATGCTCGCTCTGTGAGCTACGAATTGATGGCATGAAGTGGCGGAACGCCTGCATCACTAATAGTGATCGACTAGATTCAGCTCCCTGCCTCCTTGCACGCTGGTAAGCGGCAAAGAAACCCCGTCTGGCGGAGTGGTAAGCGATCGGCTATCGGCTGCTGAGTTTGTGAGCCGATGTGAGCTTCTATGTCTGCGCCTAGTTCTGGAACTAGAACCTTCCATATGATCGAAGCGGTCGCCGACCGTCTTGAGGGAGCGCCGCGGCAGCTTCGCCGACGCTGGTCGGACGAGTTCAAGGCGCAAATTGTGACAGAGGCGCTGGAGCCTGGCGCGAGCGTCTCGGCGATCGCCCGCCGGATCGGCATTCACCCGTCGCAGCTGTTCGCTTGGCGCCGTGATGCTCGGGCCGAGCGGCATTATCGCTCGCGGCACTCGAGTTGCGAGGGCGTGGTGGCGTCTGTGGCAGGCACAGTGATTGAGATTGCCATTGGCGAGGTCGTCGTGCGTGCCGGCGTGGACGTCGACGAGGCG
>NZ_AUGA01000067.1:0-29807 GCF_000426785.1 Bradyrhizobium sp. th-b2 | reverse complement strand
CCTTTGTCGACAAGGGATACCGCGGCCATGACGCACAGAACCCGCGCCGCGTCTTCATCTCCGGCCAGAAGCGCGGCGTCTTCGGCACTATCAAGCGCCAGCTGCGGCGCCGCTCCGCTATCGAGCCCGTGATCGGCCATTTGAAGGCTGACGGACACCTCGGCCGCTGCTACCTCAAAGGCCGCGCCGGCGATACCGCCAACGTCATCCTCTCCGCCGTCGGTTACAACTTCCGCCGCATCCTCGCCTGGCTAAGGGCTCTTTGGTACCTCTTCCTGGCTGCCTTCTTCTCAGTCACCAGCCACCGCACACCACTCAAATCGGCTTCTTAACCGACGACTATACCACGTCGATGCCTGAATTGATGCCCGCTGCGGCGCATGCGGGCTTCAGCCGCAGTGCTTTTCTCGACGATCTGCCGCTCTGCAGAACGATGACGCGGTCGCGCCGACGGCCAGGAATGCAAAACCCCTGCGATCAACGGGAAGAGACCGCAGGGGTTTGCTGGTGGATGGCGTGAGGCCAGCAAGGCTGGGTGTCACCCCAAGGACCGGCTGCAATGAAAGCGACTCCAGCCTGTTCCCGCAAGCAAGTCTTTTGGGCAGGAGAAGCAGCACGCGCGAGACATTCGTGGCCCTCGCGCGCGCGTTGCAGGCAATCCGTTTAGTCGTTGCGCGCGACGGCGGTCAGCTTGGTCATGTTGTGCAGCATGATGCGGCCGCGCTGCAGGTCGACGATGCCGTCCTTGCGCCAGGTCTGCAGCTGCCGGTTGACGCTTTCGCGCGCGGCGCCGACGAAGATGCCGAGCTGTTCCTGCGAGATGTGCACCTCGGAGCCGAAATCCTCGGCCAGTGCGCACAGCCGGCGTGCGAGGCGGACCGGCAACGGCTGCAGCACGGATTCTTCCATCCGCTCGCTCTGCCAGCGGATGCGCTGGCACAGCAATTCGATCAGCCTGACCGCGACCTTCGGCTCGCGCTCGAGGAAGCTGAGGAAATCCCCGCGCCGAAGCACGAACAATTCGCTGGCTTCGCCCGCGGTCGCGTCCGCGGTGCGATCCTGACCGTCGAGCACGGCGACTTCGCCGAACAGATCGCCGGATCCCATGAAGTTCAGCGTGAGCCGGCTGCCGTCGGAGGCCCCGGTCTCGATCCGGATCTGGCCGCGGCGGACCCCAAACAGGGCGTCGCCGGGATCGCCCTTCTGGAACAACACCTCGCCGGCCGAGAGCTGCTGGGTGTGGCAGAGGCCCGAAAGCCGCTGCAACTCGTCCGCACCGAGATCGGCGAACATCGGGTTCATCTTCAGAATGACCGCAAATTCGGCCTGTTTGTTCATTGTACTGCCTTCCAAATCGATCCAAGCAGTCGCCGACGCTCGGTTAGCAAAAATCACCCTCATGGGAGTGTGTGAGAGGTCACATAAGTTCATGCCGGTAACGGATTATTTTTCGCCTCATTGGAGCGAGGTCCCGTTTGCGGGATAATCTCGTGCGATCGGCCGCGCTTTTCCGCGGCGGAACCCCGCTTGCCCGGCCTGGAACGACGACATGAGAGCACTGAGATTTGCCGGGGCCGCCATTGCTGCCGTGATTGTGATCATCGCGCTGGTGGCGGCGGTTGGGATTCCGACCTCCTTCCTCACCTCCGGTATCACCGAGCGGGTCGAGCGCGAGACCGGCTACAAGCTCGCGATCAATGGCGGGGCCAAGATCGGCCTCTGGCCGACCGTCAATGTGACGCTGAACGACGTCGTGTTGCAGGACCCGCGGGAGCGCGAGGTCAACAACCGGTTCGCGGCCGCCAGCGTCGAAGCCAAGATAACGCTGTCGAGCCTGTGGTCGGGCCAGCCCGATATCACCGACCTCGTCATCGCCAAGCCTGTGGTCAACCTGCCGCTGCAGCGCGAGCGCACCCGCGACCATAATCCGCCGGCGAAGTCTGCTGCGTCCGACAATGGCGGCATCACGATCAGGCATGTCAGCGTCAGCGGCGGTACCATCGTGTTTTCCAATGTGCGCGATCGGGTCGAGAACCGGATCGAGACACTCAACGCCGACGCGACGATCGGCGCCGACCGCAAGATCGTCGTCACAGGTGACGCGCGCGCGAGCGACAAGCCGCTGAAGTTCGAGATCCGCGCGACCACACCGCAAGCGCCGCTCGAGCGTCAGAGCGTGCCGGCCGAGTTCAACATCGATGCGCCGGGCCTGTTGCCCGCGGCGATCAAGGCGAATGCCGAGTTGCGCTTGAACGGCACGGTCGTGATGTTCAACGGCGTGTCCGGCACGCTCGGTGACGGCGGCTTCACCGGCTGGGCCTCGGTCGACTTCGCCAGCAACAAGCCGCTGGTGAAGCTCGATCTCGACTTCCAGCGCATTGCGATCGCGATGACGCCGAGCCAGTCCGGCGCCGCGCAGCCATTGGGCACGAACAGCTGGAGCAACGCCTCGATTGACCTTGGCGGGCTCAATTATGTCGACGCGCAGGCGCGCATCTCGGCGGCCGAGCTCGTGATCGGCGACGGCCGCTTCGCGTCCGCGGCGATCGATGCCTCGGTCGACAGCGGCGTGCTCAAGGGTCGGCTCACCAATCTCGGCGCCTATGAGGGCACCGCCAATGGCGACCTCACCATCGACGCGAGGGGCGCTGCTCCAACCTACGCGCTGCGGCTCGATCTCGCCGGCGTGCGCGCGCTGCCGGTGCTGAAGAGCCTCGCCGAGTTCGACAAGCTCGACGGACGCATGCAGGCGAAGATCGCGCTGACCTCGCAGGGCGCCAGCGAGCGCGCCATCGTCGGCAATCTCGGCGGCACGGCCTTCGTCGTGTTCCAGGATGGCAAGATCCTCGGCCTCAACGTCGCGCAGATGATCCGCAACCTCACCGCCAGCACCTTGTCGGGTTGGCAGGAGAGTGAGGCCCTGTCGACCGATCTCAGCCAGCTCTCGGCCTCGTTCAAGATCGACAAGGGCCAGGCCGTCACCACCGATCTCAATCTGATCGGCCCGCTGGTGAAGATGACCGGGGTCGGCACCATCGACCTCAACACAAGGCAGATCGGGTTCCGCGTCGAGCCGCAGCTCGTGATGACCACCGAAGGCCAGGGCCGCGCCGGCAATCCGGTCGGCCTCGGCATTCCCGTGATGGTCGAGGGCCCCTGGATCAGCCCGCGGATCTATCCGGAGATGCAGGGCATCCTCGACAATCCCCAGGCCGCCTATGCCAAGCTGAAGGAGATGGGTAAGGGCCTGTTCGGCGCGAATGGCCAAGGTCTGACCCAAGGCCTGAACCAAGGCCTCAGCGGGCTGAGCAATCTCCTCAACGGCGCGCAGGGCGGCGGAACCGACGCACAGCCCGGCACCGGCCAGCCTCCAGGGGGCAGCGGCCAGAGCAACCCGCTCGGCGGGCAGCTTGGCGAGACCATCGGCAACCTGCTGCAGCAGGGCCTCTCCACCATGAACCAGGGCAACGCGTCCCGCCCGAGCCGCAACCTGGCCCCGTCCGCGCCCGACGCACCGCCGGCCGCCGACCAACCCCCGCCACCCAATCCCCCGTCCGGCGCGACCGCCGAGCAGCACGACAATCCGGCGATGAACGACGTGCTGCGCCAGCTGTTCAATCGCTGATTATTCCCGGATATCCCCCACCGATATCCGGGGCTAACCATGCGACGGGAGGCTCCGCCCTGCCCCGCCGATCCGTGCTAAACAGCGCCGGATGATGCGGCGCACCCGATTGCGAGGGGGCGGACGAGGCTGGATGAACGGGGTGACGGACAAGGGCAAGATCTGGTTCCTGCGCGGCGGCCTGTTCGCCAAATACGTCCTCGCGCTGGTCGGGCTCGTCGTGTTCGTGCTGGCGGTCAACGGCGCGCTTGAGACCTGGATCAGCTACCGCGGCATCAGGAGTACGCTCACCGACGCGATGAGCGACAAGGCGGACGCCACCGCCAAGCGCATCGAGCAGGCGATCTCGGACCTCGAGCGGCAGATCTCCTGGGTGACCCGCGCCTCCTCCAACACGATCGAGCTGCGCCGCGCCGACTATACCCAGCTGCTCGGCCAGGTGCCGGCGGTGAGCCAGCTCACGCTGATCAACGGCCAGGGCCGCGAGCTGCTGCGGCTGTCGCGCCAGACCGTCACCGTGAACTCCAACGCCGACTTGTCCCGCGACCTCCGCTTCATCGAGGCAGTGAGCCGTGGCACCGCCTATGCGCCGGCCACTTTCCACGACGGGCGGCCCTTTATGTCGATCGGCGAGCTGCATTCCGGCTTCAACGCCGGCGTCACCGTGGCCGAGATCGACCTGCGCTTCCTCAGCGACTATTTCGGCGATTCCCAGGTCGGCCGCCTCGCCTTCGCCTATGTCGTCGACGCCAAGGGCCGCGTGCTGGCGAGCTCCTCGAAGGGCCCAGAGGTCGGCAAGGATATCGCCGCGCTGCCGCAGGTCGCCGCAGTGCTGTCGCCCCCCGGCAAGCGGCTCGCCTCCGGCACCGACATCAACGGCAACGCGGTGCTGACCACCGCGAGCGCCGCACCGAATCTCGGCTGGCACGTGTTTGTCGAGCAGCCGACGTCGCAGGCGCTCTCCCCGATCCGCGACCAGCTGGTGCGCATCGCGCTTCTGATCGCGCTCGGCCTCCTGGTCGCAATCATCGCCGGGACGATTTTGGCGCGCCGCATGCTGGTGCCGATCACGGCGTTGCGCACCGGCGCGCGGCGGCTGGGCGCCGGCGACTTCGGCCATCGCATCGAGGTCAAGACCGCGGACGAGCTGGAGGAGCTCGCCGGCCAGTTCAACAGCATGGCCGGACAGCTCGCGGAGACTTACTCCGACCTCGAATGGAAGGTGAAGGAGCGCACTCGCGACCTCGCGCAATCGATCAACGAGCTGAAGGTGCTGGAGGAGGTCGGCCGCGCGGTGGCGTCCTCGCTCGACCTCAATGCCGTGCTGCCGACGGTCGCCGCCCGCGCGCTCGAGATCACCCATGCCGACGCCGTGCTGATCTATGGCTATGACGCGGCACATCGCACGTTCAACCTGACGCAATCGATCGGCATCGAAGCCGAAGGCCGCCATCGCGCAATTGACGCGGCGAACAGCCCGCTTGCTGAGGCCGCGGCCGATGGCGAGCCGCTGGCGTTCCCCGATCTCGCAGGCGAGGGCGATCATCCGCTGCGCGATGTCGTGGTCGGCGCCGGCTTCCACTCCGTGCTGGTGGTGCCGCTGGTCGACCAGCAGGGCGTGCTCGGTTCGCTGGTGGTGCTGCGCAAGGCGGCCGGCGATTTCCCCGTGAGCCTGATCGGCCTGATGAAGACCTTTGCGCACCAGGCGGTGCTCGCGATGCGCAACGCGCGGTTGTTCACCGAAGTCGACCAGAAGAGCCACGCGCTGGAGCAAGCCCATTCCACCGTGCGCGAGCAGGCCGACAAGCTCCGCGAGCAAACCGAGGAGCTCAAGGACTGGAACAAGTCGCTGGAGGCCCGCGTCGAAACCCAGCTTTCCGAGATCGAGCGCATCCGCAAGCTCGAGCGTTTCCTGGCGCCGCAGGTGGCGCAGCTGATCGCCTCCTCCGACAGCCCCGAGGGGCTGCTCGCCAGCCACCGCCGCGAGGTCACCGTGGTGTTCTGCGATTTGCGCGGCTTCACCGCCTTCACCGAAGCGACCGAGCCGGAAGAGGCGATGAACGTGCTGCGCGAATATCACGCGGCGCTCGGCACGCTGATCTTCAAATATGAGGGCACGCTCGACAAGTATGCCGGCGACGGCGTGATGATCCTGTTCAACGCGCCGATCCTGCTCGCAGACCACACGCTGCGCGCGGTGAAGATGGCGGTCGAGATGCGCGACACCATCGGCCCGCTGACCGAGCGCTGGCGCAACCGCGGGCATAGCCTGGGGTTCGGCATCGGCATCGCCGTCGGCTACGCCACGCTCGGCCAGGTCGGCTTCGAGCAGCGGCTGGAATATGCCGCGATCGGCAGCGTCACCAACCTCGCCTCCCGCCTGTGCGGCGAGGCCAAGGCCGGCCAGATCGTGGTGAGCCGCCGCGTCTACGGCACCGTCGAGCCCCATGTCGAGGGCCGCGCCATCGACGACCTCGTGCTGAAGGGATTCAATCACCCGATCCTCGCCGCGGAGATTTTGCGCTGGAAGGGCGAGTCGAGAGCTGAGGCAGCGGCGGAGTAGCCGTGTGCATTCCGCTTCGTGGCCCGGAACGCATCGCATCCACCAAACCCGTCATCCTGAGGAGCCGCGAAGCGGCGTCTCGAAGGATGCACGGCCCCGCTTGTGCCCGTCGCCCTTCGAGACGCGCTTCGCGCTCCTCAGGGTGACGGATTGAGAGTTCGCGCCGCTACAGCGTCGTCCCAATTGCGAGGAGAGACCCGGCGACCGCATCCGCCAGCGGGAACCCGCTACCGCCGGAACCTTGCATTCGCGGGGAAAGTGTGTATATTCGTCCCATTCGATTAGCCGTTGTGCCTTGTTGAATGGCCAGAACGGCCCTCCTCCAAAGACATCGCCAGTTGAATGGATGTGACGCGCAGTATTGCGCAAAAACGCGCTTACGCGCTTTGGAGAAGAGAAGATGGCGACAGGTACTGTGAAGTGGTTCAACGGCCAGAAGGGCTTTGGTTTCATCGAGCCGAGCGACGGCAGCAAGGATGTGTTCGTTCACATCAGCGCGGTCGAGCGTGCCGGTCTGACTGGCCTCGCTGAAGGACAGAAGGTCTCGTTCGAGCTGAAGACCGACAAGATGCGCGGCAAGACCAGCGCCGAGAATCTTCAGATCGTCTGAGATTCCTGCTTGGGCATGATTACAGCGGAAAGCGCGACGCGCTTTTCGCTCGCGACAAACGCTAGCGTTTGCGCGGAGATCATGCCGGTTCGTCATTCCACGGATGTACTGGGATGACGTTGCTGCCCGCTCGATCCACCCGGATTGGGCGGGTTTTAGCATGTGCTGTTGCGCGTGACCCCTGAGAACGCTGCGTCGCGCCGTTTGGCGAGACAGCTGCGCCGCGGGACACAGACGCGACGCGCTTGCGCGGGGGATCATGCCCTTGAGAGGATGCCGATGAACGCCAGGAAGCCCGCTCCATCGCCCGCAAGCCTTGCAAGAGCCGACCGACAGCGGATGGCGGCCGAGGAAGGCGCCCGCGCCATCGCCGAGGTCGAGCGCGACGCGGCCGCGATCCGCAAGAACATGGAGCGGTTGCGCGCGCTGCGCGAAGCCCGCGAGGCCCAGGCTGCCGCCGAGGCTGAGCTGGCGCCAGCCCCCATCGCCAAGAAGAAGGCGCGCGTGAAACGCATCGTGCGCTGAGGTAGTGCTGCTGTAGTCACGTCCGCACCGCTATCAATCCCGTCATCCTGAGGTGCGAACCTTGCGGCGCAATTGCGCCGCTGGGCGAGCCTCGAAGGATGCGCGGCCCGACTGGTGGCCGTCGACCCTTCGAGACGCGCGCAAGAGCGCGCTCCTCAGGGTGACGGAGCAGCAGCGCGACGGAGCCACGTTAGTCCCGGATCAACATTGTCAAACAGCGTGAGGGATATGCGTCCGCGTCTTCGCGACGCGTTGCGCCCGAGTGAGCGATCAAATCACCCTCCTCGATTGTGAGAGGGCGCAGGGAAGGCCGGGCGCCGATTGCACCTATGGGAAAGCAAAACGCCTGCTCTTCCGTCGTTGTGTCCGATCATTCTCGCGATAATCAACATCCAGTGAATCTGACTGCGTCCGTGATCACGATCACGGCCTCTCCCGCTCGTCCCAGGAATAACCCATCCCCCGCGTCGTTCGCGTCATGACTCGACGCGCGGTCGCGTAAAAAAGAACAAGCAGGATGGGTTTGATGACGGGTTTGAACGGGACGCCTGAGGCAGCGTCGGTGGTGGCGCTGCATTGCTCGTTGGGGTCGGGACGGCAATGGACGAAGCTTGCGGCCGCGCTCAGTGGCTATCGGTTCATGGCGCCGGATATTTCCGGCTATGGCGTTGCTGCCATTGGGCGCGACTGGCCGCGGACGCTGGATGGCGAGATCGCGCTGCTCGAGCCCTGGCTCGCAAAGGCCGCGGGGCCGATTCATCTGATCGGGCATTCCTATGGCGGGGCGATCGCGTTTCGGCTGGCGACCGCATCGCCTTATTCGCAGCGCATCCACAGCCTGACGCTGATCGAGCCGGTGCTGCCGACGCTCTTGCGTGACGAGTCGTCACGCAAGAGCTCCTTGTTTGAGCATGATCCTGTCGGAAAACCGCTGCACACTTTTCCGGATCATGCTGTGCGTGACGCATCATCACGCAACAGTTCTTTGTTTGAGCATGATCCCCGCGCAAACGCGCCCCGCGTTTGTCGCGAGGAAAAACCGCTTCGCCCTTTTCCGGATCATACGCTGCTCGACTCGCCGGCCGACGCGCGGCTCTACGAGCGCTTCGCGCGCACGGCGCACATCGTGTCGCAGGATATTTTCGATGGCGCGGTGATGGAGGCGGTCGAGGCGTTCACCGCGTTCTGGGCCGGCTCCGGCCCGCGCGAGCAGTTCTCGCCGAGCGGGCGTCTGCGGATGATCGAGCAGGCCGACAAGCTGCCTTACGATTTCAACGCCGCGCTCGATCTGGACGACGTGGCGGCCGCCGCGCGCGGTCTGGGGGTGCCGACGCTGCTGCTGTCGGGCGGGCTGTCACCCTATGTGACGCAGCGCATTGTCGCAAAGCTCGCCTTGCTGATTGATGGCGCCGAGCTGCGGCATCTGCCGGCCGCCGGCCACATGCTGCCGGTAACGCATGCCGAGCGGGTCAACCCGGAGATCCTGCGCCACATCTGGCGCGCCGAGGAGCCGGCGAAGCTGGGGCTGGCGGATACGGGCGCGGCCGACGCGGCGCAGCCGGCTGGCCCGGCCAGGCGGCATCTGGTATTCAGGAGGCCCTCGTTGTGGAAATAGTTTGTCTATGATTTTGCCCCGCATGCGCGCCTCTGCGCTGACCGCCGCCGTGCTGGTCCTGCTCGCCGTCTCGCCCGCGTCTGCCGCGGGCGAGACGGATGCTGCGCCGAAGGGCGCGGCGGTGACGGTGCTGAAGGCCTCAAAATTCTGCTTCGGCAATATCGTCGAGGTGTCCGGCATCGTGCTGCCGCGCGACGAGCAGCAGGTCCGGCCCGAGCGGTTCGGGCTGAAGGTGGCGGAAGTGAATGCCGATCCCGGCGACACCGTCACCGCGGGGCAGGTGCTGGCAAAGCTGACCGACGGCACCAATTCGAGCAACATTACAGCCCCGGTGGCGGGCACGATCTCGGCGTCGTCGGCAATCGTCGGCGCGCCGGCCTCGGGCAAGGACGCGCTGTTCTCGATCATCGCCAAGAGCGAATACGACCTGGTCGGCATGGTGCCGACCCGCGACATCGCCAAGCTGAAGACCGAGCAGACCGCGCGGCTGAAGATCATCGGCGCCGGCGATGTCGACGGCAAGGTGCGGCGGATCGCGCCGACCATCGAGCCGAACAGCCAGCTCGGCCAGGTGTTCATCGCCATCACCGCCAACAAGCGGCTGCTGGTGAATTCGAGCGGGCGGGCGCAGATCAAGACCGGGCAGAGTTGCGGCGTCGCGGTGCCGCTGACCGCGATCCTCTATTCCACCGCGGGCACCGTGGTGCAGGTGATCCGCGGCGGCCGCGTCGAGACGCGGCGGGTGGAGACCGGATTGATGTCGGCCGGCCAGGTCGAGATCCGCGACGGCATCCAGGAAGGCGACATCGTGGTCGCCCGCGCTGGCGCACTGCTGCGCGAAGGCGATCCGGTGCGGCCGGTGGGCGCGAGCGCGGACGCGAAGTAGACGGCGCGGCACCCACAGCGTCGTCCCGGGCAAGCGAAGCGCGACCCGGGACCCATAACCACCGATCTTTGCGATGAACGCGGCTGCGGCCCCAGCATCGCACCACAACGCACATTCGTGGTTATGGGTCCCGGCTCCCGTGCGCAATTGCGCACTAGGCCGGGACGACGTGCGGGAAGACTTGGGCTCAGCCGCCGAGCTTGATGTCTTCCAAGAGCGACGACGACACGCTCGGCACCTGCTCGCCTTCGCTCGCGCGCGAGATCGCGACGCGGGTCTTGTTGAAGGCGGTTTCGGCGCCGGCCTGGGCGTTGAGGTTGTTGATCAGCTCGGAGACCAAGACGCTGTTCGGCGCCCTGGAATCGTCGGCGACCTTGCCCGGCGTCGCCGAGGTCAGCACCAGCGTATTCTCCGGCGGCGAGATCGGCGCGAGGCCGTGCGAGAAGGCGCGGAAACGGCGCTCATAGGGATTGCGGCGCGAGGCATCGAGCACCACGAGCTTGGCTTTGGCACCGCGCTCCTTCATCGCATCGAGCACGGACTCGACGCTGACCCCGGTGCGCTTGACGTCGGCTTCCTTCCAGATCGTGGCGTCGACCGGGATCATGTAGCTTTCGCGGCCGACCTGCACGCCATAGCCGCCGAAGAACAGCATCACGACGGTGTCGGGGCGGATCTTGGCCTTCATGCGCTCGACCGCGCGGAACATGTCGTCGCGCGTCGCGTCCTCGACCACGTCGACGTCAAAACCCTCGCGGCGCAGCGCCCACGACAGGGTGCGGGCATCGTTGATCGGCTGGGCCAGCGGGGCCGATGCGTCCGGGTAATGGCCGTTGCCGATGATCAGTGCGAGACGGGAGGTGCCGGCCGGGATGCTGCCGGTGGTGTCGGTGGTGTCGGTGGCGACAGCCCCGACGGTCCCTTTGGCGACATCCATCGTCCGCTTGTTGAGCGCGGCATGGGCGCCGATCGCCAGCGACACCGTGCCAGCCACCGCCACAGCGAAGGCAATGGTGCGACGGGAAATATGAGGCTGCCTAAGGTTCATAGCGTTCCTAGTCCCAATCTTTGTCCCGATCACGCTCACACGAGATCGCGCCAGTTAGTCGCGTCAGTGATGGTCAGGTTTAATGGGGTTGAGCTGTGTGTGCCGTTGATTGATCTCAATTTGCGGCGCTGCAACAAACACTCCCTTAACCCGGCCGGGCGGCCGGAGCAACCCGGTTTGCCGCATGCTGCCGCCCGGCAGAGGCCATTGACGCCGTTAAGATCCCGTTACGTGACTTCGGTCACATTTGTATTTTGCAGGGATTCATGTAGCTTTCCAACGGCTTGCGGGAGTCTGGGGCGAAGCGCGGGAAATGCTGCCTGATGGCAGCATTAACCGGTTCCAACAGAAAGAGTTTCATGGGCTTTCACGAGATCGCAGGCGCCGTGTGCCGGTCACTGACCGCAGCCAAGGATGGCCCGTCGCTGTATGACGTCTGCGACCCCGTGCTGCAGTCCTATCGCGGCGGCGATGCCCATCTCGGGAAGTTTTACCGGACCGCACTCGGCAATCCGCCGCTGCGCGCGCTGCTCCGCCGCACCGGCCTGCCGGCGCTGAACGACCCCGCGCGGCTTGCCGGCCTGCGCGCCGCGCTGATTGAGGCGCGCGACGCCGACGCGCCGGACTGGGCCGCGATCGGCGCGCCAGTGGCGGCGCTGATGGACGATATCGGCGTCCGCCACCCGGCCCCGCCGGCCGCGCCTGCGCCGGGGCGCCTGCCCGGGATGGCCGAGATCGACCGTGTGATCCGCCTGACCGGCGCGCATCTGCTGCGCTCGTTCCGCAGGAACGGCGGCTTCATCCCGACCTATGCCGCCTTCAATTTAATCGGCGACCCCGACGTCGGCGGGCGCGAGATGCTGATGGCGCTGACCGGGCTCAACGCGCGCGGCTACAAGAACTCGACCCTGCTGTTCAGCCTGGCGCGGATCTTCATCGCGCATTCGCCGGCGCGCGTGCTGATCAACCCGGCCTGGCGCGGCATCGCCGAGCCGATGTGGGAGCCGGTGCAGATCCGCCACCGCTCGGCCTATTACGACGCGTTCTTCACCGAGGCGCTGCTCGGCTTTGTCGAGACCGGGCTGGCATCGCCGGATGAGACAAGCGCGGCGCGGCGCGCGATCTCTGACATGGTCGAGTTCTGCCTGAAGACCAGCGCCGAGGAGGTGCCGTCGCATGACGGCTCCGTCGTGAAGGTGATCACCGCGCTGGCGCCGGGCCGGCATCCGCGCTTCTCGCGCTTCTTCGCCCAGATCAAGCAGGACCTCGGCTTCGGCGTCTATGTGCCCGACTGCGACACCACGGCCTGCTCGTTCTCTGCCGCGACACAGGCCGGCTCCGACGATCCGATCCTCGCGCAGCCGCTGCTCGACTTCTACCGCGGCTACCAGGTGCGCTCGGGCGCCAACGAGCCGCGCGTCACCGTGCCGCTCAACGACAACATCGATTATGAAGGCGGCGTCGTCACCTGGATCGACAATCTCGCGGGCGAGCGGCCCTACGGCAACGACCTCGATCCGACGCTGAACCTCGACATTCTCGAGGTCTCGTTCCGCAACCTCACCCGCTGGAAGATCATCGAGACGCCGCAGCGGCTGGAGACGGTGCATCGCATCATCGCCTTCCAGAAGAACCTGGTTGAAAGCGGCGCGTTCAAGAATCCGCGCTCGCATATCTATTATCTGCCGGAGCTCTATTCGGCCTATTTCGGCCGCTGCTACGCCGCCTTCGTTGCGCTGCCGCTGGCGGCGCAGCGCGTCATCGATCCCGGCAACGTGTTCGCGCTGATCCGCGCCCGCGTGCTCGGCTACGTCACGAACGAGCTGATCGCCCACGAGATGAACCCGTTCGACGCCGCGCTGGCGCTGATGGCGCTGGCGCATCTTGGCGCCGCGGTCTCGACCTTCACGCCGGCGCTGCACTGCATCGTGCAGGGCCTCGGCGAGGGCGGCCGCAAGGGGCCCTACAAGGCCTATGAATGGAATAAGATGAAGACGCCGACCCGCATCCTGGTCGGCGGGCCCGAGGTGACGTCGGCCTTCGTGCTGATGGGTCTCGCGCTGGCGAAGAAGCGGATGACGTGAAGTTGAAACTGGCGGAAACACTCGGGCACTGGCACGGTTGCCCAATTGCCCGCACAATCCTTGGGCACTGACGTCGAGACGCTCAAGCCCTTTGAACGACAAGATTCTGGCCGGGAATGCCGATGTTCAAGATGCTGCTCACTGCTGGCCTGCTGCTCGCGCTGCCGACCTTAGCTGTCGCCGCCGACATCACCGGCGTGCCGAAGATCCGCGACGGCGACCAGATCCAGATCGGCAGCGCCCGCATCCGGCTCGGCGGTGTCGACGCGCCGTCGACCGACCAGCTCTGCCTCAACACCAAGGGCGAACGCTGGACCTGCGGCGTCGCCGCGCGCGACGAGCTGATCAAGCATGCCGGCAACAAGAGCTGGACCTGCCATCCCCGCTCGGTCGATCGCCGCGGCCGCACCATCGCGCGCTGCGAGGTCGACGGCGAGGACATCCAGAAATGGCTGGTCAGCAATGGCTGGGCGCTGGCCTACACCCGCGTCTCGCATGATTACGAGCCGGACGAAAAGGCGGCGCGCGAGGCCAAGGCCGGGATGTGGCAGGGCGCGTTCATCGCGCCGTGGGACTGGCGCGTGCGCAACAAGAAGACCAATGTGCTCGGCGCGGTGAAGCCGCCGGACGGAGCCAGCTCGATCCTGCTCGCCTCGGCCTCCGGTCCCGTCGCGCCCTCGCCCGACTGCACCATCAAGGGCAACGTCAACCGCTCCGGCGAATGCATCTTTCATCAGCCGACCAGCCGCTGGTACGCCAAGATCGAGATGAAGATCAGCAAGGGCACGCGCTGGTTCTGCTCGGTCGAGGAAGCCGAGGCCGCCGGCTGCCGCGAGACGCGGCGCTAGGGCGCGCGACACACCTGATCTGGAAACGTGTACCGTGACCGATCTCGAGATCAATCCGCCTGCGGCGCGCCGGCGCAAACGCCTGCGCTATCTGCGGCTGTTTCTGTTCGCCCTCGTCATCTACCTGATCGCGGCCTATCTGCTGCTGCCCGCACTGTGGACGCATTACGAACACCAGAAGGGCCTTGCCAATCTGCCGATGGTGACGCGCACCGCGCAGGGCATTCCCGGCGATCCCATGAATGTCGGGCTGATCGGCGACACCAGGGACGTGGTCTGTGCGATGCACGAGACCGGCTGGTATCCGGCCGATCCGGTCACGCTGAAATCCTCGATCGAAATCATAGGCTCGGTGCTGCTCGATCGTCCCTACAAGGATGCGCCGGTGAGCAACCTGTTCTATCTCGATCGCCGCGAAGACCTTGCCTTCGAGAAACCGGTTGGAGCGAGTGCGGATCGCCGCAACCATGTCCGCTTCTGGCGGGTGCTGGATCAGGGTCAGGAGAAGCGCCCGGTGTGGCTTGGCGCTGCGACGCTCGACCGCAGTGTCGGCATCTCCAGCTACACCGGGGCGGTGACCCATCATATCGCGGCCGATCTCGACGCCGAACGTGCACTGCTCGCCACCGACCTCGAGTCCGCCGGCATGGTCACCGCGAAATATCAGGTGACCGGCATCGGCCCGACCCTCGCCGGCCGCAATGGCGGCGGCGATCTCTATTACACCGACGGCGAAATCTGGGTGCTGCGGCTGGTCGAGGCCTGCCGCAAGAACCACGGCACCGTCGAGCAGATCCCAAGCCCCGCCGCGACGGAGTTCAAGGACCAGATCTGGCGCGCGGTGGTCGAATCGATCGGCAAATAAGGCTGTGTCCCGCGCTTTTGGAAACGCTGGATTGCTTTGTCCGGCTCGCAATCGCAGCCGTGATGGAATATCCTCGGCACTTGACCCCTCACACGCATGATTTGCGTTGCTTTACCCATAAGGAACAGGACGATGACCGTTCGCGCGGGCCGGGAATTTCTGGCCATCCCCGGGCCCACCACGATGCCCGATCAGGTGTTGCAGGCGATGCATCGCCCGGCGCTCGATATCTACTCCGCCGAGATGTTCGAACTGACCGAGAGCCTGCTGCGCGATCTCTCAAAACTGTTCGCCACCATGGGCAAATCCTACATCTACATCGCCAACGGCCACGGCGCCTGGGAGGCGACGCTCTCCAACGTGCTGTCGCGCGGCGACAAGGTGCTGGTGCTGGAAAGCGGACGCTTTGCGATCGGCTGGGGCCAGGCTGCGGCGGCGATGGGCGCCGAGGTCGAGGTGCTGAAGGGCGACTGGCGTCGCGCGATCCGTCCGGCGGAGGTCGAGGAGCGGCTGCGCCGCGACAAGGAGCACAAGATCAAGGCGATCCTCGCGGTGCAGGTCGACACCGCGTCGGGCGCCTACAACGACATCGAGGCGATCGGCAGGGCGATCAAGGCCGCCGGCCACCCCGCGCTGTTCATGGTCGATACTGTTGCCTCGCTCGGCTGCATGCCGTTCGAGATGGACAAATGGTATGTCGACGTCGCGATGTCCGGCTCGCAGAAGGGCCTGATGACGCCGCCCGGCCTCGGCTTCGTCGCCGCCAATGACCGCGCCTGGGACGCACACAAGAAGGCCGATCTGCGCACACCCTATTGGGACTGGACCGAGCGCGAAGGCAGCGAGCACTACCGCAAGTATGCCGGCACCGCGCCGGTGCATCTGTTGTTCGCTTTGCGCGAGGCGATCAACATGCTGCATGCCGAAGGCCTGGAAAATGCCTTCGAACGGCACCGGCTGCTCGGCGAAGCCGTGCGCCGCGCGGTTGCCACCTGGGCCGAGGGCCAGGTGCTCGGCTTCAACATCACTGAAGCCGCCGAGCGTTCCAACACGGTGACGACCGTGACCGTGAAGGGCGCCGATCCCGCCGCAATCCACCGCTACGCCAAGGAAAAATGCGGCGTCGTGCTCGGCACCGGCATCGGCGATTTGCAGGGCCAGGCGTTCCGCATCGCGCATATGGGCCACGTCAACGCGCCGATGATCCTCGGCACGCTCGGCGTCGTCGAGGTCGCGCTCACCGCGCTGAATATCCCACACGGCAAAGCCGGCGCCGACGCCGCCATCCAGTGGCTCGGCGACAACGTGAAGGCGTAGGAGCAGAAAGCCGCGGCTTGAGACCCGTCATCCTGAGGAGCGCGAAGCGCGTCTCGAAGGGTCGACGGCCCGGCTGCGGCCGCGCGGCTCCATCGGGGCCGTGCATCCTTCGAGACGCGCGCAAGAGCGCGCTCCTCAGGATGACGGGACGAGGTGGTCGCGGAATGGTGGAATAGCATTGCCCATTGACCGTGGCCACATTCACGCCATTCTTGATCCACGCATACGGACAGGATCATCGCGATGGGCATTTACATCTACATGCTTCGCTGTGCCGACGAGTCCTTCTACGTCGGCAGTGCCACGGGTGACGATCTCGCGCCGCGCATCGAACAGCACAATGCGGGTACCTTCCCCGGCTACACTCTGAACCGTCGACCAGTGGTCCTCGTCTGGTCAGAGTATTTCGATCGCGTCACTGACGGTATCGCTGCGGAACGGCAGATCAAAGGCTGGAGTCGAGCGAAGAAGGAAGCACTGATTCGGTCGGATTGGGGCGCGATGAGCCGACTGGCACATCGTCGCCAACGCAACCCCTCGCCGTCATCCTGAGGAGGCCGCAAAGCGGCCGTCTCGAAGGATCGACGGCCGAGCTGCCGCCGCGACCGAGTCGGAGCGCGCCGAGACATCTGGGCCGTGCATCCTTCGAGACGCGCGCAAGAGCGCGCTCCTCAGGATGACGGGAGAGTGGTCGGGGGATACGCAACGAAGAGGAGCCACGACTTTATGACGGGGCGCGAACACTTTCCGCCGTCATCATTTTCCGCTTTACTGCCGGCAACAGCCGGGCACGGATCCCTGCGAGACAACAAAATGGAGGGGATCGCTTGGCATCGGTGGAGTTGCGCGGCCTGGTCAAGCGGTTTGGATCGTTTATCGCGGTTGATGATGTTTCGCTGACGATCGATCATGGTCAGCTTGTCTGCCTGCTCGGGCCGTCCGGCTGCGGCAAGACCACGACGCTGCGGCTGATTGCCGGCTTCCTCGAACCGTCAGACGGCGAAATCCGCGTCGGCGACCGCGTGGTGTCGTCGAAAGCCCGCACGCTGCCGCCCGAGCAGCGCAACATGTCGATGATCTTCCAGAGCTACGCGCTGTGGCCGCACATGACAGTGGCCGAGAACATCGTCTACGGCCTGCGCTTGCGCAAAATGGATCGCGACACCATCGCGAAAAAACTCGCCGCGATTCTGGCGACGACCAAACTGGAACCACTGGCGCAGCGCTATCCGGGCGAGCTGTCCGGCGGCCAGCAGCAGCGCGTCGCGCTGGCGCGGGCGCTGATCGTCGGCCCCGAGACGCTGCTGCTCGACGAGCCGCTGTCCAACCTCGACGCCAATCTGCGCGAGGAGATGCGGTTCGAAATCCGCCGCCTGCACGATGAATATC
The DNA here is from genome assembly GCF_000426785.1 of Bradyrhizobium sp. th-b2. Lineage (NCBI taxonomy): Bacteria > Pseudomonadati > Pseudomonadota > Alphaproteobacteria > Hyphomicrobiales > Nitrobacteraceae > Bradyrhizobium > Bradyrhizobium sp. th-b2. Next base: position 12,432 of record NZ_AUGA01000067.1, on the reverse strand, counting down.
GCTACACCACGGTCTACGTCACCCACGATCAGTCCGAGGCGATGACGACAGCCGATCTGATCGCGGTGATGAACGCCGGCAAGATCGACCAGCTCGGCGCGCCTGAGGACATCTATGCGCGGCCGGAATCCGAATTCGTCGCGCGCTTCATCGGCGCCGCCAACGTGATCAAGGGCACCGCGCGCGACGCGACCCACGTGGAATTCGCCGGCGCGACGCTCGAGGTGGTCGGCGCGAAACTCGCAGCCGGCCAGAGCGCGCCGGTCGCGATCCGCCAGCACGAGATCCAGCTCTCGACGCACGCGCCGGCCGCAACGCAGAACACGCTCAAGGCCATCGTGACGCGGCAGGTCTATCTCGGCATGAACCGCGACTACATGGTGGAAACCTCCGACGGCACCTCGTTGCGCGTGACCACTCCGACGGAGACCGCGGTCGAGAAAGGTAGCGAGGTTTGGCTGACATTGCCGCCCGAGCGTTGTCGGGCGCTCAGCCGTTAATGAACAAGAAACGGAGGGACGCGATGCGGAAACCAGTTTCCAGACGCGATGTCCTGAAAGGCGCTGCGGCGCTTGCAGCCGGCAGCGTGTTCGCATCGCCCGCGCGCGCCGCGGCACCTGAGCCGGTTGCGATTACGCCCGACCTTGTCGCCGCAGCGAAGAAGGAAGGCAAGCTGGTGTTCTATTCGTCGATGGACCTGCCGGTCGGCGAAAAACTCGGCAAGGTGTTCGAGGCCGCGTATCCCGGCATCACGGTGCAGATCGAGCGTTCCGGCTCGGAGCGGCTGTTCCAGCGCGTGGCACAGGAATTCGACGCCAACATCCACGCCGCCGATGTCGTCAACAGCGCCGATGCCTCGCACTTTATCCCATGGAAAAAGAGCGGGTGGCTGATGCCGTTCGTGCCCGAGGACGTCGCGAAATATTTCCCCGACAATTATCGCGACCCGGACGGGATGGCCGTGACGACGCGGCTGTGGCTGTCGTCGATAGCCTACAACACCAATCTGGTGAAGGCGGAGGACGCGCCGAAAAGCTTTGCCGATTTGCTCGACCCGAAATGGGCCGGCAAGATGGTGAAGGGCCATCCGGCCTATAGCGGCACCATCATGACCACAACATTCCAGATCGTGCGCGAGCTCGGCTGGCCCTATCTGGAGAAGCTTGCAAAACAGCGCGTGATGCAGGTGCAGTCCTCGACCGACCCACCGAAGAAGCTCTCGCTCGGCGAACGCGCCGTGATGGCCGACGGCAATGAATACGGCATCGTGCTGTTGAAGGAGGCCGGACAGCCGGTCGAGCCGGTCTATCCGACCGAGGGCACGCCGACAATCTCGGGACCGACGGCCATCTTCGCCGGCGCGCCGCATCCGAACGCCGCAAAGCTGTTCCAGGCCTGGCTGCACACCCGCGAGACCCAGCAATTCTTCGTCGACTTCACCGGTCAATATTCGGTGCACGCCCAGGTGCAGCCAAGGGCCGGCCGGCGCAGGCTCGCCGACATCAAGCTGATGGAGGAGGATCCGGCGGGGGTGGAGGCGATGACCGAAGAAATCAAGACGCGCTATGCGCGGTTGTTTCGGGTGTGAGGGCATGGGTCTCGACACGCACCACCGTCATTCCGGGGCGCGCAACGCGCGAACCCGGAATCCATTTCACCGTCAGCACATGCGGCCCGATGGATTCCGGGCTCATCGCTTCGCGATGCCCTCAGGTGCGCAATTGCGCACCGCGAATGACGAGGTGAGAGTCTCCGCATGACAACAACCACAACCACCTCCCCAGCCCCCCGCCCCCGCATCGACTGGACGCGCCCGGTGCTCTGGCTGTTCGCGGCGGTGCTCATCCTGCTGATCCTGCTGCCGCTTTCGTGGCTTGCGGTTTTTGCCTTCACCGACAAGAACCGCCATCCGACGCTGCAGAACTTCGTCACGCTGTTCAGCAATCCCGATTTCCTCGATCCGCTGCTGACGACTGCGATCATCGCGACCACGTCGGCGGTGATCTGCTGCATCGTCGCGGCGCCGCTCAGCTGGCTGGTGTCGCGCACCGACATGCCGGGCCGGCAGACCATCCGCGCGCTGGTGACGGCGTCGTTCGTGACGCCACCGTTCCTCGGCGCGGTGGCCTGGGAATTGCTGGCCGCGCCGAATTCGGGGCTGTTGAATCAGCTCTACCGGCTGTTCGCGGGCGCGGATGCGGACGCGCTGTTCAACATCTATTCGATGACCGGGATCATCTTCGTGATCTCCTGCTACACTTTCCCGTTCGTGTTCGTGCTGGTGGCCAATGCGCTCGACAGCATGCCGGGTGAACTGGAGGACGCCTCCGCGATCCTCGGCGGCAACGCCTGGACCACAGCGCGGCGGGTGACGATCCCGCTGGCGCTGCCCGCGCTGGTCGCGGGCGCCCTGATCGCCTTCCTGCAGGCGATGACGCTGTTCGGCTCGCCGGCGATCCTGGCGCTGCCGGCCGGTTTCCACACCATGACGACCAAGATCTGGAGCCTGTTCCAGTATCCGCCGAAGCTCGAACTCGCGGCCGCCGCCGCCGTGCCGCTGCTGGTGCTGACCATCCTGCTGCTGCAGGGCCAGAAGGCGCTGCTCGGCCGCCGCGGCTATTCGGTGATCGGCGGCAAATATGACGCGCCGCGCCGCGTGGAGCTGAAGGGATGGCGCTGGGCCGCGCTCGGCTTCTGCCTCCTGGTGCTGCTCAACCCGGTGTTCCTGCCCTACTTCGCGCTGCTCAATGCCGCGTTCTCGCCGAATGCGACCACACTGGTGACGCCGTCGACGGCAACGCTGCACAACATCGTCTTCGTGTTCACCGAGCTGTCGTCGACGCAACTGGCGCTGAAGAACACCGTGATTCTGGGCGCCGCGACCGCGACCATCGGCACCATTCTGGCGCTGGTCATCGCCTATGTGACGACACGGAAGGTGATCGCGGGCCATCGCATCCTCGGCTTCCTCGCCACCGCGCCGGTCGCCGTTCCCGGCATCGTGCTCGGCGTCGGCCTGTTCCTGAGCTACACGCGGCCGCCCTTCGTGCTCTACGGCACGCTGTGGATCCTGCTGCTGGCGTTCCTCACCATCAACCTGCCCTCGGCCTATCAGCAATTGCAGGCGGCATTCGCGACCATCCATCCCGAGCTCGAGGAAGCAAGCCGCATCCTCGGCGCGACGCGGTTGCAGGCGTTGCGCCAGATCACCGCGCCTCTGCTGCGCACCGGGGTGATCGCGACCTGGTGCTTCATCTTCATCGGCGTGATGCGGGAACTGTCGGCCGCGATCGTGCTGTTCACCTCGCAGACCAAGGTGCTGTCGGTCCTGATCTACGATCTCAACGAAGGCGGCGACCTCGCCGCGATCGCGGTGCTCGGCATCGCGATGCTGGTGATTACATTTGCCGTGGTGCTGGCGGTGAACCAGATCCCGATGTCCGGCGGCAATGCCGGCGCGAAGCTGCGGAACGGGTAGCGTCGCTCTATCCCCGTCATTGCGAGCGAAGCGAAGCAATCCATATCTCACCGAAGGGATAGAATTGATTGCTTCGTTGCTACGCTCCTCGCAATGACGAAACAAACGGCGGCGCCCACCCATCTGGCAATCGCCACATTCATCCCGATATAAGGCGGAACCCCGCATATGAGGATCGTGTGACCAAATCCACCACCAAGAATTCGCCCCCTGTCGCGCCGCGCCGGCCGCATTCGTTCACCACTCATGGCATCACGGTGACGGACGACTATGCCTGGATCAAGGATCCGAACTGGCAGGAGGTGCTGCGCGATCCCTCGATCCTCGATCCCGATATCCGGACCTATCTCGAAGCCGAAAACGGCTACACCGAGAGCCTGCTCGGCCACACCGACGGCTTGCAGAAGCAGCTCGTCAAGGAGATGCGCGGGCGGATCAAGGAGGACGATTCCAGCGTGCCGTCGCCGGACGGCCCGTTCGCCTATTTCCGCAAGTTCCGCGAGGGCGGCCAGCACGAGCTGTTCTGCCGCACGCCGCGCGACGGCGGCGATGCGCATGTCGTGCTCGATGGCGATGCGCTGGCCAAGGACCACAAATATTTCAAGTTCGGCGGTAGCCGGCATTCCAACGATCACCGGCTGCACGCCTGGAGCGCCGACACCAAGGGCTCGGAATACTTTTCCATTCGGGTGCGCGACTGGGCCGATGGCGGCGATCTCGAGGATCTCGTCGAGGAGACCGATGGCGGCGTGGTCTGGGCCGCGGATTCGAAGAGCTTCTTCTACGTCAAGCTCGACGACAATCACCGCCCGATGCAGGTGTGGCGGCACAAGCTCGGCACCAAGCAGGCCGACGACATCCTGATCTATGAAGAGCAGGATCCCGGCTGGTTCACCCATCTGCACGAGAGCGCCAGCGGCCGCTTCTGTGTGATCGCCGGCGGCGACCACGAGACCTCCGAACAGCGGCTGATCGATCTCGCCAATCCCGACGCACCGCCGCGGCTGGTCGCGGCGCGCGAGGAAGGCGTGCAATACTCGATCGCCGACCGCGGCGACGAGCTCTTCATCCTGACCAACGCCGACGACGCCATCGACTTCAAGGTCGCGACCGCGCCCCTTGCGTCGCCCGAGCGCGCCAACTGGCGCGATTTGATTCCGTATCGCGAGGGCGTCTATGTGCTCGACGTCGAGCTCTATGCCGGTCACATGGTGCGGCTGGAGCGCGCCAACGCGCTGCCGGCGATCATCATCCGCGATCTCAAGACGGGCGAGGAGCACGCGATCGCCTTCGACGAGGCCGCCTATTCGCTCGACACCATGGGCGGCTACGAGTTCGAGACCACCAATCTACGCTTTGCCTATTCGTCGATGACGACGCCGTCGGAGGTCTATGACTACGACATGGCGACGCGGACGCGGGTGTTGCGCAAGCGCCAGGAGATTCCGTCCGGTCACAACCCGGCCGACTACGTCACCACGCGGATCATGGCGACCTCGCATGACGGCGCGCAGGTGCCGGTGTCGATCCTGCACCGCAAGGACTTTGTCCGCGACGGCAAGGCGCCGCTGCTGCTCTATGGCTACGGCTCCTACGGCATGGCGATGCCGGCGTCGTTTGCGGCGAACCGGCTGTCGCTGGTCGACCGCGGCTTCGTCTATGCGATCGCGCATATCCGCGGCGGCGCCGACAAGGGCTGGGGCTGGTATCTCGACGGCAAGCGCGAGAGGAAGACCAACACGTTCGACGATTTCGCCGCCGCCGGCCGCGCGCTGTGTGATGCGAACTATACCAGCGCCAAGCGCATCGTCGGCCATGGCGGCTCGGCGGGCGGCATGCTGATGGGCGCGGTCGCCAACCGCGCCGGCGAGCTGTTCGCCGGCATTGTCGCCGAAGTGCCGTTCGTCGACGTGCTCAACACCATGCTCGACGACACGCTGCCGCTGACGCCGCCGGAATGGCCGGAATGGGGCAACCCGATCGACAGCGAGAAGGATTTTCGTACCATCCTGTCCTATTCGCCCTACGACAATGTCGCGGCAAAGGACTATCCGGCGATCCTCGCAATGGGCGGCCTCACCGACCCGCGCGTTACCTACTGGGAGCCGGCGAAATGGATCGCGCGGCTGCGCGCTACCATGCGCGGCGGCGGACCGGTGCTGCTGCGGACCAACATGGGCGCCGGCCACGGCGGCGCCTCCGGCCGCTTCAACCGCCTCGACGAGGTCGCGATCGTCTACGCGTTCGCGCTGTGGGCAGTCGGGATGGCGGAGAGGGCGGAGGTGTAGCTTTCGTAGCCCGGATACCTCCCCATCGTCGTCCTGGCGAAAGCCAGGACCCATACCGCGTGATCTATCGAGCAAGGAAGTCGCAGTACCACGGCACTGCCAGCCTTCGCCAAACTCCTCCCTGTGGTTATGGGTCCCGGCTTTCGCCGGGACGACGGCGGAATGCGTGGCGGTCGCTTATCAAGGACGACGGCGGAGAGTGAGGCGCTACCGTCCCCTGGACTTCCGCCACGCTGCAAAATCCTGCAGCGTCTGCTCGTCGGTCGCGGGATAGAGGCCGAAGATGCCGCGACCCTTCTGCACCTCCTCGGTGACGAAATCCTCGAACGCGGTCATCTCGAGGGTTTCATTGGCGATCTCACCGGCGAGATGGGCGGGGATCACGATGACGCCGTCGCTGTCGCCGAGGATCACGTCGCCGGGAAACACCGGCGCGTCGCCGCAGCCGATCGGAACGTTGATCTCGATCGCCTGACGCAGCGTCAGATTGGTCGGCGCGCTCGGGCGGTGATGGAAGGCCGGGAAGCCGAGCCGCGCGATCTCGGCCGAATCGCGGAAGCCGCCATCGGTGACCACGCCGGCGCAGCCGCGCTTCATCAGCCGCGTCACCAGGATGGCGCCGGCCGAGGCCGCGCGCGCGTCCTTGCGGCTGTCCATGACCAGCACGCTGCCTGCGGGACATTCCTCGATCGCCTTGCGCTGCGGATGTGAGCGATCGCGGAATACCTCGATTGTGTTGAGGTCCTCGCGCGCCGGCATGTAGCGCAGCGTGAAGGCCTCGCCGACCATGGTCGGCTGATCCGGGCTTAAGGGATGAACATCTTGGATCATCTGAATACGGAGGCCGCGCTTGAACAGCGCGGTTGCAACCGTTGCGGTGGAAACGGTCTTCAGCTTGTTGCGGGTGGCGTCGCTGAGTTTTGACATGTGGTTTTTCCGATTGTCGTTCCGGGGCGATGCGTCAGCATCGAACCTCGGGGGCGCAATTGCGCCCCGGGGAATCTGGAGGTTCCGGGTTCGCTGCTGCGCAGCGCCCCGGAACGACGTGGTGAGTTAATAAATCGACGGCTCTCCCACCGGCTTGCCAAAACCGGTCTCCAGGAAATCGAAATCGCAGCCTTCATTGGCCTGCTTGATGTGTTTCGAGAACATCCAGCCATAGCCGCGCTCGAAGCGCTTTTCGGGCTGCTTCCATTCGGCGCGGCGCTTGGCCCGCTCCGCCTCCGGCACATCGAGATCGATGGTGCGCGCGGCGACGTCGAGCGTGATGCGGTCGCCGTTCCTGACCAGCGCCAGCGGACCGCCGATATAGGACTCCGGCGAGACGTGCAGGATGCAGGCGCCGTAGCTGGTGCCGCTCATCCGCGCGTCCGACAGCCGCACCATGTCGCGCACGCCCTGCTTCACGAGCTTGGTCGGGATCGGCAGCATGCCCCATTCTGGCATGCCCGGCCCGCCCTGCGGCCCGGCATTGCGCAGGATCAGCACGTGATCGGCCGTGACGTCGAGATCGGGATCGTCGACCGCCTTCTTCATCGACGGATAATCGTCGAACACCAGCGCCGGCCCGGTGTGCTTGAGGAAGCGCGGATCGCAGGCAGAAGGCTTAATGACGCAGCCGTCGGGCGCGAGATTGCCTTTCAACACCGCAAGCGCGCCCTCCTTGTAGATCGGATTCTCGACGGTGCGGATGACGTCGTCATTATGGACCTCGGCGCCTGCGATGTTGTCGCCCAGCGTCTTGCCTGACACGGTCATGCAATCGAGATGCAGATGCTGCTTGATCCGGTTCATCAGGCCGGGCAGTCCGCCGGCATAGAAGAAATCCTCCATCAGATAGTGGTCGCCACTTGGCCGCACATTGGCGATCACGGGCACCTTGCGGCTCGCCGTCTCGAAATCGTCGAGCGAAATATCCTGTCCGGCGCGGCGCGCCTGCGCAATGAGGTGAATGATGGCGTTCGTCGAGCAGCCCATCGCCATCGCGACCGTGATCGCGTTCTCGAACGCTCTTCGGGTCTGGATCTTCTGCGGGGTGAGATCCTCCCACACCATCTCGACGATGCGGCGGCCGGCCTCCGAGCTCATGCGGATGTGGTTGGCGTCGGCCGCGGGGATCGACGAGGCCCCCGGCAAGGTCATGCCGATCGCTTCCGCGATCGCGGTCATGGTGGACGCCGTGCCCATGGTCATGCAGGTGCCATAGCTGCGGGCGATGCCGGCCTCCATGTCGACCCAGTCCTTGTCGGAAATCTTGCCGGCACGGCGCTCGTCCCAGTATTTCCAGGCGTCCGAGCCGGAGCCCAACGTGCGGCCCTTCCACTTGCCGCGCAGCATCGGCCCCGCCGGCAGATAGATCGCCGGCAGATTCATGCTGGTGGCGCCGAGCAGCAGCCCCGGCGTGGTCTTGTCGCAGCCGCCCATCAGCACCACGCCGTCGACCGGATGGCCGCGCAACAGCTCCTCGGCATCCATCGCCAGCATGTTGCGGTAGAGCATCGTGGTCGGCTTCAAGAGCGATTCCGACAGCGACAGCGCCGGCAGCTCGAGCGGGAAACCGCCGGCCATCAGCACGCCGCGCTTGACGTCGTCGACCCGGCTCTTGAAGTGCATGTGGCAGGGCTGCGCGTCCGACCAGGTGTTGATGATCGCGATCACCGGCCGGTCGCGCCACTCCTCCGGCGCGTAGCCCATCTGCATCGCGCGCGAGCGATGGCCGAAGGCTCTGAGATCGTCGGGCGCAAACCAGCGCGCGCTGCGCAATTGATCGGGAGTCTTGTTCTTCTTCGTCATCTTCGGTGCGCCATGTGCTCGATATTGCGTGCTTCGATATTGCGTGTCTCGAGATTGCCTGCACGCGCGTCGTCTCAGCGCATGCCCTGCGCAACGCATATACTCGATTTCCGGGCGTGTCGTCCTGCGCACGGCGCAGACGTGCCGTTCGCCGCCCGTGTGCCGGGCGTGCGCCGCACAAACTCCGCAATCTGGAAATCAGCGTAGAATCCAGCCTTTGCTAGCTCTGGCGCTGCGCCGTCATCACGATGCGGACGAGATCGGCGGCATTGCGCGCGCCGAGCTTCTTCATGATGTTGGCGCGGTGATCCTCGATCGTGCGCGGGCTGATGCCGAGATGACGCCCGGCCTCCTTGTTGGAGGCGCCCGCGGTGAATTGCTCGAGCACCTCGCGCTCGCGGCGGGTCAGCGGCTCGCGCCCCGGGAAGTGCAGCGCGGCGATGCGCGACGCCGAGGTCTCGGCCTGGCGCCGCGTGTAGGCGTCGATCGCTTCATTGAGACGGCTGACGATCTCATTGCCGCGGAACGGCTTCTCGATGAAATCGAGCGCGCCGTTCTTGATGGCGCTGACCGCCATCTGGATGTCTCCCTGACCGGAGATCATGAAGATCGGCGCCGGATAATCCTCGCCGTGAAGCTCGCGCAGGATATCGAGGCCGGATTTGCCTGGAATATGCACGTCCAGCAGGATGCAGGCCGGCGTCCTGCTGCGCGCCACCGAGAGCAGCGCCGCACCATCCGCAAAGCAGATCACCTTGTAACCAGCGGTCGACAGGACCACGGAAAGCGTCTCGCGGACGGCGGGCTCGTCGTCGACCACGAAAATTTCCCCGCGAGGAGCGCCATTCTCAACCATTTGCATCGTCCATCAGTGGTGAAGCGTGCTGACCTGACCGCACAAGAAGTAACTCGACCATCTCGATCAATGGACCCGTATTTGTACGGGACGTCCGCTTAACGCACAAGTAGCACCGCGTTCCCTAAAAGCGGGGACGGTGGAGAAAACATGGATGGTAAATGCAGCGGCGGACGGCGTTGCAGTGCGTTTGGACGAGGGCAATGATTCCTACAACCTGATCGTGACGGACCTCGTCGCGCTGATCGGCCATGTCCAGGCGAGCCTGCGACTGATCGAAGCGGCGATTGCGCGCGAGGCATTGCTGGCCGAGAGGGACGCCGCCGCCAACATCGCCGTGCTTGACGACGTCACCCCACGCTACGAGGCTGCATCCACGGCCCTGAGAGCCTGCGACGCCGGCCTCGGCATGGCACTCGATTGCGCTATTCGGAGGCACCGGCGCGCCTCCTGAACTGACCCACGGGGGCGGCAGCCCCCCGGGTTCGGGCGCCATCACGCGGATCGTCCGACGACGCCCAACACGCCCCAACCCTTGGGGCGACCATCCGTTCCACGCATTCGGATTGACGGCAGGCCGTGCCCGGCCAGGCCAAGTCAGATCAGATCAGATCAGATCAGATCAGGTCAGGTCAGGCTCGGGCCCGCTCTTCGTCGGCGGACGCCCGGCGCTTGCTCGGCTTGCCCTTCAGGAAGCTGATATCCATTTCGGTGCCGTTGACGCGGACCAGCTCGCAACGGCGATAGGCAAGCCCGGTCGAGGACAATAGCAGGAAGAACTCCTTCAGGTTGAGCCCCTGAATGGAACCCTCGACCGTCAGCGACGCATCATTGTCCGAGATGGCGTTGAGCTGGCAGTCGCGCCGCCAGGTGCCGTCGATGGCCATGATGCAGACATCGACGCCCCGGCTGAACGTGACCCGCTCAACGGATTTGCCGTCTTCGGTCATCGCTCAATATCCGGCCGCCATGGCGGCCCTCGGCATGGCGAGCGCCGGCTGCACCCCGCTCGGCCGGTAAAGGCCGCGGCGGTCGGGAATCGGCTTGAACCTGTCGGTCAGACCGACCACGGTCTCGGCGGCGCCCAGCACCAGGAAGCCATCGGTCTCCATCGAGCGGGCGAGGCGGTTGAAGATGTTGATCTTGGTGTCCTGATCGAAATAGATCAGCACGTTGCGGCAGAACACCACATCGAAAGCGCCGAGCGCGGAGAAATCGTGCAGCAGATTGAGCTGACGGTGCTGCACCATCGAGCGCAACTCGGGATTGATCTGCCAGAGTTCACCAGACTGCTTGAAGTACTTGACCAGCATCTGGATCGGCAGCCCGCGCTGCACCTCGAACTGGCTGTAGATGCCGGCTTTCGCCTTCTCCAGCACCTCCTGCGACAGATCGGTCGCGATGATCTCGACCCGCCATCCCGCAAGCGCCGCGCCCATTTCCTTCAGGCTCATCGCCAGCGAATAGGGCTCCTGCCCGGTCGAGCCGGCGGCGCACCAGATCCGGACGCTCCGGCGCGCGGCACGCGCCTTCAGCACCTCCGGCATGATGGTGTCGCGGAAATGCTCGAACGGCACCTTGTCGCGGAAGAAGAAGGTCTCGTTGGTGGTCATGGCCTCGACCACCTGGACGGTGTGCGTGGACGAGCCGGCCCTGATCTTCGCCACCAGGTCGGGGATGCCGGACAGGCCGCTTTTGCGCGCCAGCGGCAACAGGCGGCTCTCGATCAGATACTGCTTGTCCGCAGACAGATCGAGACCGGAATGGTCCTTCAGGAGCTTACGCAGATACTCGTAGTCGGGGGGCGTCACGGGAGCCTCGCAAGGACAAAAGGGTGAATCTGGGTGTCAGGCTTCGGCCGACGCATCGAGCGCCAGCAGGCCCACTTCTTGGAATTTCGCGATCACGATGTCCTTGTCGAACGGCTTCATGATGTACTCGTTGGCGCCGGCATGCAGGGCCCGCGAGATGTGGTCGATGCCGTTTTCGGTGGTGCAGAACACGACCTTGGGCTGATCGCCGCCGGGCATGCGGCGGAGCTGCACGAGGAATTCGAAGCCGTCCATGACCGGCATATTCCAGTCAAGCAGCACCGCGTCGGGCAGCGCCCGCTTGCAGGCTTCGAGCGCCACGGCGCCGTCCTCGGCCTCGATGACGGTGAACTGCATTCCTTCGAGGATGCGGCGCGCGATCTTTCGCACCACACCGGAATCGTCGACGACGAGACATGTCTTCATGTGTTGGCCTCCTTGTAGAATCCGCCGTCTACGCGACGGAGCGTTACGCTGCAGCAGCTGTCTTGGGCACCAGTTCGAGCACGCGATCGATATCGAGGACGACCATGAGCTGGCCGTCGAGGCGGTAGACGCCGCCGGCGAGCTTGGCCATGCGGGGATCGAGGTTGACCGGGTTGTCCTGGCGGCTGTCGTCGGGCAGCCGCAGCACTTCGCCGATCTGGTCGATCAGGAGGCCATAGGATTCGCCGCGCTGGTCGACGCCGACCGCCATCGGCGGCTGGCCGTCAGCGGCCTTCGGCAGCCCGAGCCGGGCGCGCATGTCGACCACGGTGACGATGCGGCCGCGCAGATTGAGCACGCCGGCGATCTCGGTCGACGACAGCGGCACCCGCGTCAGCCGCTCCGGCATGAACACGTCCTGCACCCGCGAGATCGGTAAGCCAAACAGCTGCCCGCCGATCACAGCGGTGACGTATTCGGCCATCGCGCCTTCACTGGTCTCGGTCTTGCTGGTCATCGATGCTGTTTCCTTCGGGTCCTTCGTTTGAGCATGATCTGATCGGAAAACCGGTTCCCACTTTTCCGGATCATGCTCTAGGCCGCCCGGCGCAGTTCGGCGGTCTGCTCTTTCAGCGCCGCGATCAGTCCGGGACGGTCAAACTTGGCGACATAGTCGTGGAAGCCGGCCTGCCGGCCGCGCTCGATCGCCGCCGGCGACACCATCGCCGACAGCGCGATGATCGGCAGCCCGATCAGATTGTGGTCAGAGCGGATGTTCTC
>NZ_AUGA01000066.1:0-29813 GCF_000426785.1 Bradyrhizobium sp. th-b2 | reverse complement strand
TGATGGTGTAGCTCGGAAGAGCAAAGCCGCCCGGTACGCGCGCCTCAAATAGCGCCGTAGCGGGCGGGCGGCTTTGCGGTGGTCACCGGCGATTCGCCGGTAGGATCGGGTTGCGACACGCCAACGCAACCGAGGAACCACCGATGACCGACGATATGATGGACCTGCGCACGCTCGTGGAGAAGACCCCTGATGCCGATCTGTTGCGCGAGATGATCGGCTTTGCCGCCCAGCGGCTGATGGAGCTGGAAGTCGAAGGCCAGACCGGAGCGGCCTACGGCGAGAAGAGTCCCGAGCGTCTGGCCCAGCGCAACGGCTACCGCGACCGGAGCTGGGAGACCCGCGCCGGCACGGTCGAACTTCGCATCCCCAAACTGCGCAAGGGCTCCTACTTCCCGGGCTTCCTGGAGCCGCGCCGCATGGCCTAGAAGGCGTTCACCGCCGTGGTGCAGGAAGCTTATGTGCAGGGCGTCTGGACCCGCTCGGTGGACGATCTGGTGCAGGCGATGGGGTTGAGCGGCATCTCCAAGAGCCAGGTGAGCCGGCTGTGCGGCCGCATCAATCGGGCCCAAAAGCCGCAGTCTCACAGACGGGCTAGCGGCTCTGCACATTGATTTTGACAGGTTGGGTGCGGCAGTCAGATTAGCTCGGGCAGGAGTTTCGGATCAATGAGGACCTCGATGCTGCGAGGCGTCCTTGGCTGCCGTCTGATAAGGCCGGCGCGTTCCAGCGTCAGCACCATCTGATTCATCTTCGGATCCGCGGGAATGCCCTGACCTTAAGAGGAGAGCGGCGGGCTCAATTGGTCAGCGCAACACTCTATTCAGCGTGCTCACGATCCCGGACTGCGGCTCGTCGTCCTTTGTGCGGCATCAGTCCAGCAGGCATTCGCTGAACGCGTGCAGCGGAGCTGTTCGATCGCGGTCAGCGGCCTGCTCGAAGGCAAATCGCTCGCCGCCGAATGCCGGCCGCATCTGGTCGAGCCAGGTTGCGCCGGGATCGAAGGCGGCAAAGAACACCATCTGGTTCAACCGCGCGTCCCGTGCCTGAAGGAAGTCGCAGACCAGAATCTGCTCCTGCGGATCGGCCGATGGCGCGCCGGCGCCGCCGTTGCGCAACACCGCGGGCTCCTGACGATCCACCAACTCGCTGCGTGCGACGACGCCCAGGATTCTGATCTTTCCGGGAAGCACGGACATCGTCGGCCCTTGCGCCGCGCGCGCGAGGCCGGAGACGTTCGCGGCGGCACGCCGGAAGATCTCGTGGGCGCGGACCAGCGGCACGGAGAAATAGTCGCGAGGGCCGGTGTCTCGCTCGATGAACATGTAATAGGGGATCAGTCCGAGCCGCACGCCGGTGCGCCATAGCTCCGACCACAGCTCGGGTGCATCGTTGACGTGACGGATCAGCGGCGCCTGCATTCTGATCTGGGCGCCGGTGTCGCGGATGCGCCGGATCGCCTCGCGGGCGAGCGGTGACTGGAGTTCGACCGGATGAGTGTAGTGCCCCATGATGGCGAGATGGCGGTTTGCCGCAGGAACCTGCTCGAACAGTCTGAGGCAATCGTCGGCGTCGGCATCCGACACGAACCTGTGCGGCCAATAGGCGACCGATTTGGTGCCAATCCGGATGTTCTGGATGTGCGCCAGCTCGGGAGCCAACAGCGGTTCAATGTAGCGCCGGAGCGTTCGAGTTGCCATGATCATCGGATCGCCTCCGGTGATCAGGACGTCGGTGACTTTCGGGTGCACCCGGAGATAGGCGACGAGGTCGGAGGTGCTCCTCGCTTCGATCCGCATCCCTTGCACGCCGACAAACTGCGCCCAGCGGAAACAATAGGTGCAGTAGGCGTGGCAGGTCTGCCCCTGGGCCGGAAAGAACACCACGGTCTCGCGATATTTGTGCTGCACGCCCGGGAGCGGACGGCCGGCGAGCGTCGCCGTGTTGTGGGTGAGCTGGCCGGCGGGATGCGGGTTGAGGCGGCGGCGAATTCGCTCGACCGCACGCGCCATCACCTCGGTATCGTCGGCGCTTTCCACCAGGGTTCGAACGTCGTCGAAATCAGCCTCCGACAGCATGCCACGCTGAGGAAACACCAGCTGAAAGATCGGATCGTCCGGCACCCGCGACCAATCGATCAGGTTCTCCACCACGTAGCGGTTGGTCCGGAACGGCAGCACCCGCGCCACGATGTCGATCTCGTGACGAAGCTGCGCGTCGAGTCTCTGCCACTCGGGCAGTTCGGGAAGGTTGCTGCGGCCGATCGCGTGATAGTGGGTCGGCTCTGTCGAACCGGACATCGTCACAGCCGTCATGGTCGCCCCCCGAACAAGCCGTCGCTTCGCCGTCGCGCCAACCAAAGCGTGGCAAAGTCTCTCCGAGCCATCCCCCCGCTCCGCCCCCGCCGCTTCAGCATGGCCTTATTCGCGGATCGGTGTTTGGTTCGCCGGATCATGCTCTCAGTTTCCATTTCATCTCGATCTTCGATCGGACGGTCCCGATTTTGCAGAACCGCCTCAGGCCAGTCTCTGGGCGATGTAGGCGGCACCAATCGCGCCTCGCACCTGCGGATTGTCGACGATGTAGATGCTGGTCTGCAGTTTATCCTCGAGGGCGCGGACCACGCCGCTGTTGAGCGCCACGCCACCGCTCATCCCGACCGGCCCGCTGATTCCGACCTGGCGCAGCAGCACGACCGCGCGCTGGGCGATCGAGTCGTGAACGGCCCGGACGATGTCAGGCACCGGCGTTCCGACGGCGACGAGGGAAACGATTTCGGTTTCGGCAAATACCGCGCAGGTGCTGCTGATCCGAAGCGGGTTGCGCGCCAGCGCCGAGGCTTCGCCGAGCTCGGAGAGTCCGATGCCCATCGCGCGCGCAGTCACCTCGAGAAAGCGTCCGCAGCCGGCGGCGCATTTGTCGTTCATAACGAACTGCTCGACGCGCCCGCCGTCGTCGATGCGGATTGCCTTGCTGTCCTGGCCGCCGATCTCAAGAATAGTCCGGATGTCCGGGTTCCTGAGATGCATGCCGATTCCGTGGCAGGTGATCTCCGAAACGTGCTTGTCGGCGAACGGCAGATTCTCCCGCCCGTACCCCGTCGAAACGACGAACTTGACGTCGCCTCGCCTTAACCCGGACGCCGTGAGGACGTTCTCAAACGTCGTCTCAGCGGCTTTGCGGTTGGTGCCTCCGGTCAGGACCACGTCGAAAGCCACCACCTCGTCGTTCTCCATCAGGACCGACTTGGTCGACAGCGAACCGATATCAATACCGAGCGTAATCATCGCGTTCTCTCATTCACTGCAATGTTTCCAGAAACGCATCGACGCGGTTCTTGATATGGGGGAAGGCGTAATTGTTGCGATCGACGGGATCGATGCTGATCGTCAGGTTCTTGATTCGCTTGCGCGCCGCCAGAGATCGGAACGTCGGACCGATGGCCATCATGTTTCGGCACCCCCAGGTGTTGGCGATGATGTATCCCTCGACCTGGTAGGCGTCGGTGATGTGGTCGAGGTCGCATTCCATTCTTTCCGCGTTCCAGTGATAGCGGATCGCGCGCTCGGCGATGCTTCGCAGCGGCTGCTCTTCGTCGAGCGCCATCAGGTTCGCTTCCCACAGCGGCGCCCAGTACAGCACGTCGACGGACCGGCCGAGATGCCGAAGCAGCTCGTCGGAGTCACCCGGGGTCTGGCCGATCCACATCACACGCGGGCGCTTCGGCGCCGTGGTCTCCGCCAGCACCACCGCCTCCTCGTACAAGGTCTTGCAGAGATCGATGTTCTCTGGCGCGCCGAAATAGTTCATTCCGAAGATCTCCAGAAGCTCGCGCGCCACGCCGGGCAAGGCGTGGCGTTCGAGCAGCAGAGCCGCTTTGCGGTAGTACTCACGGGCGCGATTCGAATTCACGATGCTGCTGCGCAGGCACTCGGGATCGGGATCGGACTGAAACACCCCGGCGATCCGGGTCAGCATGATTTCGATCTGCTGGACGAGATAGTCGAGCGCATCCTGATCCAGCAGATTCGGCGTGTGCAGCGCGAAGGTCGGCACCCCGTAGCGCTTGCCGGACATAAAAATGGTCTTGAGAAGCCCCTCGCAGGGCTGGTCGTTGGTGAGCACGAAATTCGGCCGCGGATAGCATTCGGCGAGCATCATCCCGAACGGCCCCCGAAGGAACGAGCAGATGTCGCGGGACAGCTCGCGCTCCTGGGTGAGCCGAAACACCTGGTCGATGTCGAGCGACTGGGCAAGCATGTTCGACATCGACTCGATGTTCCACGGCAGAACACCGGCGGCGAAGACGATCTCGGTCGGGAATTGCTCGGAAACATAAGCCACCTTCGCATCGGCCCTATACGCCTCGGCGATCCGGTCGCAGTTCACGACCGACCGCATCCGGGTCGCGGCGAGGGCCGGCGCGGCCTCTTCCGATGGCGCCCGCTGGCGTCCGATCAGACGCAGCATGTTCTCGTATTGAGTAGCGCGCTGCTGCGCGATGTTGTCCAGGTCCATCTCGCCTCCTCAGAAAAATCGCGGCTCCAGGAACGTCTCGATACGCGTCTTGATACTGGCGATATTGCTGCCGTTGTGCTCGCCTTCAATGAACAGAACGGGGATCTCGCGCAATTTTTCCTTGATGTAGGGGTAGTCGTGCAGGTTGGTGTCGCAAAATTTCAGGGCGAAGTAGATCACCGATTCCACGCGATAGTCCCGCACTAGGTCGAACAGGTGCCGCACCCGAATGTCGGTATCGATGCAACGCGCGCTGGTGTGCTTTTCGAGATAGTAGTCCGCGATGGCCGCCACCGGCTCCGCGTCGGCATCGATCTGTCCTTCGAAATACTTGACCCCATTGCTGATATCCCCGCAGACGATGTCGGCGCCGGTGGCCTCGATGACCTCCACGATCGCCGGCTGATCGAAATAGCTGCCGCAAATCAATACCCGGTGTCGCTGCCGGCCGGCCCGGGGTTGCTGCGAAGCGGCGGAGTCGAGCAGCGCCGCCAGGCGATCGTTGAACTCGTCCTTCAAACCCGTTGTTGCTGCCTTCACGAGGTCGATCGACTGCTGTCCCGTCAGCAGCGGGCCGCCACGCTTGTTGCCGTCGTGCAGCCGCTGCATCAGCTCGCGTGTGCGGTTGCACCGCGCGATGCCGTCACGCAGCGCGCCCTCGCCGATCGGCCGGCCGTAGCGCTGCTCCAGCCGGCTGATCAGCTTGCGGAGCTGACCGGCGAAGAACGATTTCGACAATGGGCTCGCATCGTTGGGAAGTTCGAGGAACCAGCTTTCACAACCGGGAACGGTCCGAGCCCAGGTCTCCCACAGCCGCTTGCGCATATCGCAGGCATCGACGAACACGACCGCGTCCGCGAAGCTGTACACGCCGGCGAGCCCCTCGCCGAAACAGCTCAGCACGTAGGAGCAGTAGTTGCTGCCAAGATGCACGCTCGCCCCGTCGGTTTCGGTGCTGTACTCGCCGGTCAGCCGGAACGGGATCGCGCCCGCGGCCAGCAGGATTTCCTCGGGGGTCTGAATCGACAGGTAACCGATCTTCGGCCGATCGATGCCGGCGAGGAGCGCGAGGCGATCGCGGTGCAGGTCGAGCACATCCTGGATCGCGGCGGCGATGGAATCGTGTCGCATCATGGCGGCGGCGTTTCCCCTGTTGGCGTGATGGCCTGGCGTTCGCCGCGCAAAGCCTCCGAGAGATGGTAGGAAAGGTTCGCGATCGACGGCGCCTGCAGCCATCGGCACAGGTTCGGGGCAATACCGAACCGGGCCGTGAGGCGCGACTGCAGCGTCATCGCCGCAAGCGAGGTCAGGCCGGCGTTGCGCAGGTCGGCCGCGGGGTCGACCGCGGGCACGCCGACAAGCTCTTCGACGATGGTCCGGATCGCGGGAACGAGGCTCGGGTCCGCAGCATCTGCCGTCGGTACCGGCGGCGATTGCTTTGCCGGTATCGGCAGAGCCTCGACTGCGACCCGATCCGTCTCGTCGCGCGGGATGGTGGCGACCTGGACGTATGCCTCCGGGATCATGTACCGCGGCAGCCACTCGGCGAGATGTCGCTTCAGGTCGCGGACCAATGCCGAGGCCGATTCCGGCAGCACGCCGGTGGTGACGACGAGCGCGCACAGCGTCGGCTGGAGCCGATCCGCATCGCCCCGCACGATGGCCGCGTCCGCGATGTTTGCATGCTCGCGCAAGCAATGTTCAATCTCGGCCAGATGGACCCGATGGCCGTCGATCTCCACATCGCCGCCGCAGTCGATCAGTTCGATGCCGCCGTCCGCAAGCCGTTTTGCGCGAAGACCGGAGCGGAAGATGCGACCGTCGGGGACGTGCGGGTTTGGTGTGAAACCATGCGAGATCGATGGCTCCTCGCCGAGATACCCCCGCGCCAGGCCGGCCCCGCCGAGACAAAGTTCGCCGGTTACCCCAATCGGCAGAAGGCTGTCGTCGTGACCGAGGATATAGGTCTCCGAACCGATGATCGGAGTGCCGACAAGGCTTCCGGCCGTCTCGGCCGTCACCGGCTTGCACGTCGTTACCTCGGTGTGCTCCGGCAGGCCGAAGCAGGTGACGAGTTCGTAATTGCCGCGCCGCAGAGGGGTGATGGCGCCGCCGGTCGCAATCAGCGTCCGCAACGGCAGCCCCGCGGTCCCGGCGAGCCGTTCGCACAGCGTCGCCGGCAGCCAGCCGACCGTCACGCCTTTGTCGCTCACCCCCTTCACCAGCGTCGTGGCAGACTGGCGCGCTTCCTCCGGTGCGATCCAGACCGAGGCGCCGGCGCACAACGTCGAGATCAGCGTGAGCAAGGCGGCACCCGAGCTCAGGTCGCCGCACATCACAGTGCGATCAGCCTCGACGATCGCGAACCTGTCGATGAACCATCGGGCGCGGTCGAGCAATGATCGGTGCTCGATCATGACGTGCTTCCGAATTCCGCTGCGGTCGGTCGCGACGCCGACGACGGCAAGCGCCTTCGGATCAGCCGGACCATCGGGAAGAGCCGCGACCGTTTCCGGTTCGGTCGCGCCGTCGAGCAGGAGCGCCGGGATGCCGAGCTCGTCCGGCTTGGAATCGCGGTCGCAGACCAACAGCGCCGCAGCAGTCTCGGCGAGTCGGGCCGCGACCCGCCGCGGCGGATCGTCGGCTGCGAGCGGAACGCAGGCCGCGCCGGTCGCCCAGATTGCAAGGACGGCGGAGATCATCTCTACTGAGGGAGCAGCGAGGAGCGCCACGATCATTCCCGGCCCGACACCTTCCGCCGCCAGCCGCCGCCCGAGCTGCTGCGTCCGTTGGTGGAGGGTGCGGTAGGTCACGGTGATGCCGTCAACGGCCACGGCGACGCGATCCGGAGCGGCGCGGACCCGCCGCTTGAACAGGGTGACCACGGTCGCCGCCGTCCAAGCGTCGTCGTCGTCGCCGACCGGAGCGGTGTCCCGGACGCCGGATAGCAAGGCCGACTTTTCGGCCGGCGTCACGATTTCGATCTGCCTCAGCATCCGGCCGGGGTCCGCGACGATCTGGTCGAGAATGTGCAGATATTGGCCGACAATCCGCGCCGCAGTGCTGCGGCGGAACAGATCCGTGTTGTATTCGATCTCGATATCGAGGCGCCCCGGCCGCTCGACGGCACCCATCGTCAGGTCGAACTTCGCCACGTTGTAATGCGGGTCGATCTCTTCGATCTCGAGGCCCGGAATCTCCATGCTGGTGAAGGCTTGATCCTGAACGACGAAGACGGCGCTGAACAGCAATTTCCCGGTGGCGACGTTGTGCTGCACCATGATGTCCCAGAGCTGATACTCTTGGTGCTCGACGGCACCGCGCACCCCGGCCTTGACCTCCTGAAGGAATTCGTCGAAGCGCCGCTCGGCGCGCGGCAGGCTGCGGATAACGTGGGTGCTCACGAACATCCCGACCACGTCGTGAACGTCGGCGAGATAGCGGCCGACCGTCGGCACGCCGATGATGATGTCCTCACGGCCGCTGTATTTGGAGAGCAGCACATTATAGGCGGCGAGCAGCAGCACATAGAGCGTGACGCCCTGGCGCGTGCAAAGCGCCTTGAGACCGTCGTGCAGCGCCGCGTCGGCGGTACAATTGATCCGGCTTCCAGCGAATGCAAATGCCTCCTTGCGCGGAAAATCCGACTCGAGCCGGATCGTGTCGGGAGGCGAATCGAGGACCTGGCGCCAATAGGCCTCGTGGGCGCGCATCCGGTCGCTGCGTAAATGGCCTTGAAGCCACTCCGCGAAGTCCTTGTAAGTGATGCCGGGGCGCGGCGGACGTGAACCGGCATAGAGCGCCGCGATCTCCTTGAACAGCAGCCCCATCGAGGTGCCGTCGCTGACCAGGTGGTGCATGTCGATGAGGAGAACATGGCGGCCGGGACCGCGCGGGACCACCGCCGCCCGGATCAGCGGCGGCGCCGACAGCTGGAACGGCCGGATGAAGTCGCGCGTGACCTCCCCGATCTCCGCGTCGCCGCACCTCGGCAGACGGGCGATCGAGAAATCCACCTTCGGAACGACGTATTGAACGGCACCGCCGTCCACGCTCAAGAACCCGGTGCGCAGCGCTTCATGCCGGTCGATGACCTCGCGGAACGCGCCTTCGAGCCGCGGAATGTCGAGCTCGCCGCCGATCTCGAACGCCATCGGAAGGTTGTATTCGACGCCGCCGCGGGCCGTGCAGACCGCGTAGAGCAGCCCCTGGGTCGGCGTCGCGGCGTAGTGCAGGCGGTTCTCCACCGGCACCAAGCTCGGCGCCGCGCTCTCCGACCCCGCAGCGAAGTCCTCTGCCAATCTGGCGATGGTCGGCCGGTCGAACACCGCGCCGAGCGCAACGGCGGTGCCGAACGCCTTGTTGGCCTTGGCGATCATGATGGTGGCGCGCAGCGAATCGCCGCCGATCGCGAAGAAATTGTCGTGAATGCCGACATGCTGCCGGTCCAGAACCTGCTGCCAGATCGCGGCCAGCCGAGATTCGGCGGAAGTGCGGGGAGCCTCGCCGGTGGTCGGGGCTTCGCCGTCTGCGGGCGGCAGCGCCGCCAGATCGACCTTGCCGCGTGCATTCAGCGGGATTTCGTCCAGCGTCACGAAGAACGCCGGCAGCATGTAGTTAGGAAGCCGCTGGCCGAGAGAGGCCCGCAGATCGGTCAGGCGCGCGGCGTCGCGCCATGCGATATAGGCGGAGAGCTGCTTGTCGCCCTTGCGATCTTCGCGGGCGACGACGACGGCATCCCTCACCGCCTCATGGGCGAGGATCGCCGTTTCGACCTCGCGCGGCTCGATGCGGCAGCCGCGAATCTTCACCTGGCCGTCGGTGCGTCCGAGATAGTCGATCGATCCATCCGGCCGCCACCGCGCCACATCCCCAGTCCGATAGAGCCGCTCTCCCGGCTCGAACGGGTTGGCGACGAACTTCTCGGCAGTCCGCACGGCATCGCCGAGGTAACCGCGTGCGAGCCCCGCTCCGGCGATGCATAATTCGCCCGGAACGCCGATCGGGACCGGCCTGTCGGCCTTGTCGACCAGATAGACGCGGATATTTGCGATCGGCTTGCCGATCGAGATCGGTCCGTCGGCCGCGACGACCGGGCCGCTGGTCGCCACCACGGTGCTCTCGGTCGGCCCGTAATTGTTGACGAGCTGGTAGCGGCCGCTGCCGCCGCGGCGCAGGCGGTCGCCGCCGGTCAGCAGGAGCCGCAGCGACCGATTGTCGAACTGCACGAAGAGTTCGCAGATCTGCGTCGGCAGAAAGCTGACGGTGATGCCGGCGTCGTCGAAGTAGCGCGCCAGCCGGGCGAGGTCGAGCCGGATCTCCTGCGGGACAATATGCAGCGCGGCGCCAGCCTGCAGCGAAGGAAGGATCTCCCACACCGACGCATCGAAACTGAAGCGGGCGTATTTGGTGGTCCGGTCGGCGTTGGACAGCGCGAAGCTGCGAATGTGCCAGGCGCACAGGTTGTTGACCGCGGAATGCTCGACCATGACGCCTTTCGGCGCCCCGGTGGTTCCGGAGGTGTAGATGACATAGGCGAGGTTTCGGCTCGATGCGGTGACCCCGAGATTGGCCTCATCGCCTCGGTAGAGCGTCGGTTGGCTGAGGTCGAGCGACGGCCGCCCCACCTCGCCCCACGGCTCGACGCCGGCGAAAACAACCATCTTGGCCTTGCTATCCTCAAGCATCATCGCGGCGCGATCGGCGGGGCAGTCGGCGTCGATCGGCAGATAGGCCGCACCGGCTTTGAGGATCGACAGGATGCCGATCATCATCTCCAGCGACGGCTCCGCCACGATGCCGACCATGTCCTCGACGGCGATGCCGTTGCGAACCAGCAGCCGCGCCAGCATGTTGGCGCGTCGGTTCAATTCGCCGTAAGAGAGCGTCTGCGTGCCGAACACGACCGCCGGCGCTTCCGGCGTCCGTTCCGCCTGGTCCTCGATGAGTTCGTGAACGGTCCGGCCTGCCGGATAATTGGCCTCGGAGCGATTGAACTCCACCAGGACTTGCCGGCGCTCCTGCTCAGTCAGCGGATCGAGATCGCGGAGCAGCCGCGCCGGGTCGGATGCGATCTGCTCCAGCAGATGCACGAAGTGGTTCGCCATGCGCTCGATGGTGTCGCGCCGGAACAGGCCGGTGCAGTACTCGAGTTCGAAGACGATGGAATCCTCGCGCTCTTCGGCCAGCAGGGTCAGGTCGAACTTCGAGATCTTCCAGGGCACGTTCTCGATGCGAACGGTGACGCCGTCGGCCTGGAACGCCCTGCGTCCGCCCTCGAGCGTCGCAAACACCGTGTCGAACAGCGGATTCCGGCCGAGGTCGCGTTCGATCTCGAGCCTGTCCACCAACTCTTCGAACTGGTAGTCCTGGTTGTCGTAGGCATCCAGCGCGTGCGCCTGCACAGTATCGAGATAGTCGACGAAGCGAAGCTCGCCGCGCGGCCGGTTCCGCGTCGCCAACGTGTTGACGAACATTCCGACCACCCGCTGCAGCGAGGCCATCCTCCGCCCCGCCACCGGAATGCCGACGACGATGTCCTCCTGGCCGGTATACTTCGACAGCAGGACCGTGTAGGCTGCCAGCAGAGTCATGAACAGGGTCGCGCCGGCGGCCCGACCGATCGCGCGCAGCCGTTCGGCGAGCGCCGCATCGACCGTGAAGCTCATGAGGTCCCCATCGAACGAGCGGATGGCCCCGCGCGGAAAGTCAGTGGGAAGCGTGAGGGCCGGCGCTCCCCCCTCGAACACCGCTCTCCAATACGCCTCCTGGCTCCGCACCTCCGCGCTCGCGGAACGGACATGCTGCCAGGCGGCGTAGTCCCTGTACTGGACAGCCACGCCCTCCAGCGTCCGGCCTTCGTAGAGCGCGCGCAGATCGTCGATGATGATGTCGATCGAAAGCCCGTCGGCGACGATGTGGTGGAGATCGACGAGAATCGTGTGCTCGACCGGGCCGGCGTTCAGTATGGTAGCTCGGAGCAGCGGCGCCCGGTCGAGGTCGAACGGACGGACATACCCCTCGATCGCCTGCGCAAGCGATGCGGAAGCGCCGGAAGCTCGGCCTTCGAAGGCAAAATCGACCTCGGCATGCACCTTCTGAACGATCTGGTCGTCGACCAGCAGGAACGAGGTCCGCAGCGACTCGTGCCGCGCCAGCAGCGCGCGGAAGGCGCCGAGCCAGCGCGCACGATCGAACGGCCCGGTCACGTTCAATGCGAACGGGACGTTGTACTGAACATCCTGTGGCGCGAGTTGATGGATGATGAACAGCCGCTTCTGCGCCGCCGAGACCGGGTAATAATCCCGGGGAGCGACGGCTGCTATCTCTGCGCACGGGTCCTCCCTGGTTTCATCGACCAGGCCGGCGAGGCCGCGGATGGTCCGGCGCACGAAGGCGTCGCGCAACGTGACACCGGCGTGCAGCTCGCGGTTGACGCGGGCAATCATCAGGGTCGCCTTCAGTGATTGCCCGCCGAGATCGAAGAAGTCATCGTCGAGGCCGATCCGCTGAACGCCCAGCACCTGCTCCCAAATGACAGCAATCGCGCATTCCACCGCGGAGCGGGGTGCGGCTGAGCCTGGGCTCCCGGTCGGCTCGCCCGGGTCGGGCAGCGCTGTCCGGTCGACCTTGCCACTGCGCCCGATCGGAAGGCGATCGACGATAACCACGCGCGACGGAACCATGTGCGCCGGAAGGCACTGCGCCAGAAGGCGACGGAGGTCGGCGGTCTCGATCGCGCCGGCCGCGACGACATAGGCGCACAGATAGGAATCGCCGGCCGCGTCGGTCCGCGGCGCCACCACGGCATCGATCACCCCGGGGCAGCGCAGCAACGCCGTCTCGATCTCTCCGAGTTCGATCCGGAAGCCGCGCAGCTTGACCTGATCGTCGTTGCGCCCGAGGAAATCCAGCGCACCGCTTGGCAGCATGCGCGCGAGATCGCCGGTCTTGTAGAGGCGGATCTCGTGACCGCCGAGGCGCTGCATGACAAACCGCTCGGCCGTCATGTCGGGATTGTTTAGGTAGCCGTCGGCCAGGCAGGCCCCGGCGATATGCAATTCGCCGATCGCTCCCCTCGGCACCGGCAGCCCGTAGCGGTCGAGCACCAGGACCGCGACGTTGTCGATCGCCGTTCCGATCGGCACCGACGCCGCCTTGTCCACCGCGGGGTCGAATTTGTAGATCATGCAGCCGACCGTCGCCTCGGTCGGCCCGTACTCGTTGTAGAGTTCGACACGGCCGTCGAAGCCGTTGTCGACTTTCCTCGCCAGGCCGGTCTTGAAATCTTCACCGCCGACGATCAACGCGCGCAGCCGGCGGTTGGCGGGAGCACCCTCGTGCATCGCCTCGGCGAGCAACGCCAGATGCGTCGGCGTCAGCTTGAGCACCTCGACCTGATCGTCGCGAAGAATATCCCGCATCAATCCCATGGCGTCGTCGTTCCGGTAAACGACGAGCCGATTTCCCGAGACCAGCGGCGCGAAAGCAGATGTAATGGTGAGATCGACCGAAAGCGGCGAATGCAGCGCGAAGGCGGCGGGCGAATCGCCGATATAGGTCCGCACCGCCCAGCTGACGTAATTGGCGAGCGCGCGGTGCGAGATCATCACGCCCTTGGGCAACCCGGTCGAGCCGGAGGTGTAGATCACGTAAGCGAGATCGCCGCCGGTCACCGCTGCGCGGTCGGGTAGCCCACCCTCCACGTCGCCGGCGGCGCGGTCGAGGGCGAGATCCACCGGCCCGAGGCCCGCGAGCGGATGGGCGTCGGTCGGCAGCAGCACCACCGCCATCCCCGACCCCGCCGCGATCGTCCGGAAACGGTCTGCCGGCGTGCTCGGGTCAATCGGAAGGAATGCGGCGCCGAGCTTGAGGATACCGAGGATCGCCGCGACCGCCTCGATCGACGGCGCGGCGACCAGGCCGACGATCGCCCCCGGTCCCGCTCCGGCCGCCTGCAGCTGCGCCGCGATCGTGCTCGAGAGGCGGTCGAGGGTCGCGTAGTCGATCGCCTTGCCGTCGCACGCGATCGCAGGCGCTGCCGGATTTGTGCGAGCCTGGATCTCGAACAGCTCTACCACGCTCTGCGCCGCATCCGTCGGCTGCGGCAAATCCGTGACAACGGCCCGCCTTTCGTCGACGCCCGACACGTCGATGTCGCGCAGCCGGATCGCGGGGTCGGCCACAACAGCCTCGAGTGCCGTGACGTAATGGGCGGACAGGCGTTCGATCGTGTCGCGGCGGAACAGGTCGGTGCAATACTCGAAGTCGAATTCCAGCTCGCCGTGCTGTTGCTCGATAACGGTCAAGGTGAGGTCGAACTTGGCGATCGCGTAGTCGAGTTCGTAAGGGCTGAATTCGATGCCGCCATAAACCGTCGGCGTTGCATTCGACGACAGCGCGGTGAACATCGTGTCGAACAGCGGGCCGCGGCCGAGATCGCGCAGCGGCGCGATGCGATCGACCAGATCTTCGAACTGACTGTCCTGGTTCTCGAATGCGTCGAGGCACTCGTCGCGGACCTGTTGCAGATAGTCGCTGAAAGCGAGCTCGCCGCGAGGCCGGCTGCGCAGCGCCAGGGTATTGACGAACAAGCCGATGACGCCCTGAAACCGTTCGGCGTTGCGTCCGGCCGCGAGCGTGCCGACCACCAGGTCGTCCTGGCCCGAATATTTCGAGAGTACGACGTAGTAGGCGGCGAGCAGCAACATGTACATCGACACGCGGTTGCCCGCCGCGAGTTCGCGCAACGCGGCGGTGAGCCGCAGATTGGGACGAAGCGTCACCCGGTCGCCGTCGAACGACTGCGTGCTCGGCCGCGGGAGGTCGGTCGGCAGGTTCAGCGCCGTCCGCTCACCCTCGAGCAGGCGGAGCCAGTAGTTCTGCTGCTGCTCGGCTTCCTCGCTGCCGGCGAACTCCCGCTGCCACAGCGCGAAGTCCTTGTAGTCGGCGGGCAGCGGAGGCAGCGTCTGGCCATCATAGAGCCGGCCCAGTTCGTCGCTCAGGATGTCGATCGACACGCCGTCGCAGATGATGTGGTGCAAATCGAGCAAGAGGACGTGCTTGAGCGAGCCCAGCCTGATCAGACAGGCCCGCAGCAGCGGCGGCCGATGCAGATCGAACGGCCGGACGAAGCGTCGCTTGATCGCCTCGACCTCGCTCTTGGCGCGCGCCCTCTCGAAATCGAGCGGGACGCGGAGCGGCGCCTGAAGCGTCTGGATGATCGTCTCGCCAACGATCCCGAACGACGTCCTCAAGCTGTCATGGCGCGTCACCAGCGCCGAGAGCGCGTCCTGCAGGCGGACCGCGTCGAGCTTGCCATTCAGCCGGATCGCGACCGGCACGTTGTAGGCGATGCCGTCCGGCGACAGCCGGTTGAGAACATACATCCGCCTCTGGTTCGCGGACGCGGGATAGTAGCCCTGCTCAACCGGCGACGCCATCTCGGTGCTCCATTTGCGCCAGTGAGCCGACCAGCCGCGCCAACTCCCCCACGGTTGGCGCATCGAACACGTTCCTGAGCGTGATCTTCAGTCCGAACATCTTGCTCAGGCGCGAGGCCAGGGCGCTGGCTTTCAGGGAATGGCCTCCGATCTCGAAAAAATTCGCGGTTGCGCCGACATTCCGGGTCTCGAGCAGCTCTTCCCAGACCCTCGCAATAGCGATTTCCGCCGCGCTCTCGGGGGCGCGGACGGACCGCGGTTCAGCCATCCACCGCCGTGGCTCGGGCAGCGCGCGGTAATCGATCTTGCCGTTCTCGGTCAGCGGCATGATCTCGATGCGGCAAAAGGCGGATGGCAGCATATAAGCCGGAAGCCGAGTTGCCAGTTGCTGCCGCAACTCCTGCGCGCCCACATCGGTGGCGGCAATGTAATAGGCGCACAGGAAGACGCCGCCGTCGTCGGCCTTGGCCGGGACGACGCAGGCCTCGCGCAGGCGGCCGTCCTCGAGAAGCCGGTTCTCGATCTCGCCGGGCTCGATGCGGAAGCCCCGGATCTTGATCTGCCGGTCGGCCCGGCCCACGAACTCCAGCACCCCGTCCGCGCGGCGACGGACCAAGTCTCCGGTGCGGTAGAGTCGCTCCCCCGCCACGTGAGGATTCGTGACGAAACGCTCGGCGGTGAGTGCGGGACGATGAAGATAGCCCCGCGCAAGACCGACGCCCCCGACGTAAAGCTCGCCGACCACGCCGGTCGGGGTCAGCAGCATGTGACGGTCGAAGACATAGGCCGTCGAGTTTGGGATCGGCCTGCCGATCGGTATCGTCCGCGGCTCGACACCAGTGACCACGTGACAAGTCGAATAGGTGGTGTTCTCACTTGGGCCGTAGGCGTTGATCAGCGTCAGCCGGGGGTTGGCTCTCCGAATCCGCTCGACGTGCCGGGTCGACGCCACGTCGCCGCCGGTGATGAGATAGCGCAGCGGACGGAACACCGAGGGGTTGGCATGCGCGAACTGGTTGAGCAGCGCCGGAACGAGAAACAGGATCGTGATGCCGTGCCGGGCGAGTTCGTCGTCAAACGCCACGTAGTCTAGCAGGGTCTCGTCGTCGATCTGGTAGAGCGGTAGCCCGTTGAGCAAGGCGCCCCAGATCTCGAACGTTGTCGCATCGAAGGCGGGCGCCCCGGTCTGAAGCATCCGGTCGTCCGGGCGGAATTCGAGATAATCGACGTTGGTCACGAGATTGACGACGCTGCGATGCTCGACCATGACGCCTTTGGGTTTTCCAGTCGAACCCGAGGTGTAGACGACGTAAGCGAGATTCGACGGCCCGGTCACGTGCGGCAACGGCCCATCGTCGATGCCTGGAGCCTCGGCGTCGCGCAGACGCAGAACCGGGACGTCGAGATCGAGGTCGCGCCGATCGTCGTTCGGCATGATCACGACCTGCGGCCGCGCGTCGCGCAGAATGTCGTCCCAAAGGCGGGCCGGGCTGTCCCGGCCGAGCGGCAGGTAGGCGCCGCCCGCTTTGAGAACGGCGAGTTCGCCGAGCACCATCTCCACCGAGCGGCGGCCGATGACGGCGACGATGCTGTCCGGCCCGACCCCGCGGGCCCGCAACAGCCGGGCGAGCCGATTGGATGTGCGGTCGGCGTCGCCGTAGCTGATCCGCTCGATGCTATCGACCAGCGCGATCGCCGCCGGCCGGCGACGAGCATGCTGCTCGAACAGCTCGTGGATGCAGCTCTCCGCGGCGAACGGCGACGGCGTCGGGTTGCATCCGTCGAGCAACTGACACGCTTCAGCTTCGCCGACCACGGCGAGACGGTCGAGACCAATGTCCCAGCCACCCGCCAGCCGCTCGAGCAAGGTGATGTAGTGGCGCCCCAACCGGGCGACCGTGCCGCGTTCGAAAATGTCAGTGTTGTACTCGATCCGGATCTCCGCCCCCGCCGATCCCCAATGGATGTCGAAGATCAGATCGACCTGAACCGCTTGGGTCTGGGTGGCGACATCGATCCAGCGGGCCTGCGCAACGCCATCGAATTCCGTCGTGTCCTCGGGGTCCGGCACCAGGTTGAACATGGTTCGGACCAACGGAATCCGGCCATTGCCGCGGGCCGGAGCCAGCGTCTGGATCAACCGCTCGAACGGATAGTCCTGCATGAAATAGGCTTCCTCGACCCGTTCATGCACCGCCCGCACCAACCGTTCGAAGGTGTCGTCGAAGCGGACATCCGCGCGCACCGCCACCATGTTGACGAAGAATCCGACGGTGTTGGCGAGCTCCGCGCTGTAGTGCCGGCCCGAGAACAGCACGCCGGACGTGATGTCCTCCTGCTGGCAGATCTTCTGCAAGAGCACGAGGTAGGCGGCGAACAGGCTCGAAAACAGCAGAACGCGCTGCTCCCAGCTCTGCCGCTGGAACGCCTCGATCAGGTGGAGCGGAATCGCGACGATCTCCAATCCGCCGTTCAGGGACATCGCCGGCGACGGCGCCGCATCGGTGGGCAGATCGAGGGCCGGCGGTTCGCCTTCGAACCGTGCCAGCCAATAGGCCTCCTGCTCGCGGGTCCGCTCCGCATCGAAATGACGGCGCTGCCAATGCGCGTAATCCAAATAAGTCAGCGTCATCGGCGACGCTGCGACCGGCGCATCGCGGGTGAGCGCGTTGTAGATCGACGTCAGCTCTCGCCACAGGATCAGCACTGAGGCGGCGTCCGCGATGATGTGGTGGACCCGCAGCAGCAACGCCTGATCGTCCGGGCCGAGCGTCAGCAGCACGACCTCGAAGAATGCATCGTCGGGTCTCCATTGCGAGATCGGATTCCGGCAGATTGCGGCGATCTGGGTTGCCAGTGCGGTGTCGCGGTCGGGGCCGGCCGCCGCCGACGCGTCGAAGTGCCGAACAGCGCGTTTGAGATCCTGATCGAAGGTCTGCACCGGGCGCTCGCCGCGCCGTGACACCCGGGTGCGCAGCACGGCATGCGCGGCGGCCAACAGGTCGACCGCCCCGCGCAGCCGCCGCAGGTCGAGATGCCCGGCCAGCCGTTTGCAGGTGTTGATGTCCCAGATCGAGCTGGCGGGATCGAGTTCGCAGAAATGCAGAACCCGCTCCTGCTGAAAGGTCAGCGGACAGGGAATGGTCCGGTCGCCGGTGGGGATCGGCGGATATTTGCGAATCCCGACGGCTGTCATGGCGAGGTGTCTCGGCAGGACATGTCGCCGACCGGCACCGGGCGCGCCGGGATCTGGACGATGACGATGCGATCCTTGATCGACGATGGCCGCTGAAGCATCGGCTCGATCAGCGCAGCGATCTCGGCGATGGTCGGCAGCCGGAGAAAATCCATCGCCCTCAGCCGGGTCCCAAGCGCCTTGTCGAGGCCCGCGATGAAACGCAGCGTCAGCAGCGAGTTGCCTCCGAGGTGGAAGAAATTGCTGGCGGGGGTCAAGCCACGGAGGTGGAGCAGGTCTTCGGCGATCGCGATGATCTTGCGTTCGAGCTCGGTCGCCGCACGTTGCGCCGTGGTCGCCGACGCGTCGGTCGGGGTTGGTGCCGGCAAGCGTTGGATGTCGATCTTGCCGCTCGGAAGCCGTGGTAGGCGGTCGAGCGGCACAAACACTTCGGGAATCATGAAACCGGGCAGCCATGCGGTCAAGTCGCTCGAAATCCGCTCGATCGAGGTCGGACGTTCCTTGTCGAAAGCGAGATAGGCGACGAGGCTGTTCTGGCCGAACGCGTCGCTCCTGACGGTGACGGCGGCCTCGGCCACGCCGTCGCAAGCACGCAATTTCTGCTCGACCTCCGCGACCTCGACGCGGAAGCCGCGGATCTTGACCTGCCTGTCGGCGCGGCCGAGGTAGTAGATCAGCCCGTCGTCGCCCCATTTTGCGAGGTCGCCGGTTCGGTAGAGGCGGCGGCCTCCCAAGTCGGACCTCGGGCAGAATCGCTCTGCCGTCAGGTCGGGTCGGTTCAGGTATTCCGTCGCAAGCCCGACGCCGGACAACCACAATTCGCCGACCACACCAACCGGAACCGGACGAAGCGCCTCGTCAAGGATATGCGCGCCGGTGTTGGAAATCGGCCTGCCGATCGGGACCCAGGTCACCTCCGTCCCGCGCGGCAGGGAATGATAGGTGGCGTAGATCGCGGCTTCGGTCGGACCATACAGGTTTTCGAGCCGGACCTTGGGAACCAGGCGATGGAAGCGATTCACCAGGTCGGGCTTGAGCGCCTCGCCCGCGGCGAAGACGTAGCGAAGCCTGTCCCACGGTAAAGCGGCGCCTGCCGGCTGGCTCTCCAGGAGCACGTCCAGCATCGAAGGGACAAAATTGACGTGCGTCACCGCGAACTTTTCGATGGCTTCGAGCAAAGCGCGGCTATCGCGCTCGGCGCCAAGATCAAGCACCGCGAGCCGGCCGTCGTCGAACAGCCAGCCGAACAGTTCGGCGGCCGACACGTCAAACGTGAAGTTCGTCTTGAACAGGATCGTCTTGCTGGCCAGCGGATAGCTCGCCTCCAGGAATTCGAGCGTATTCATCAAGGCGCGATGGCTGACCACCACCCCCTTCGGATGGCCGGTCGAGCCCGAGGTGTAGATCACATAGGCTGGCCGCTCAGGGTCGAAGCTGCGGTCCGGATTGATAGCGGGTCCGGCGTAGGACGCCGCATCGTCAACGCGGATCACCGGCAGCGGGCCTCGCGGGCCCTGCGGATCGGATGGCGGCTCGCTCGCCGCCAGCAGGCAGCGGACGCCGCCGTCGTTCAGGATGAAGTCGATCCGCTGCGGCGGAAAGCTCGGATCGATCGGCAGGTAGGCCGCGCCGGCCTTGAGCGCCGCCAAGATCGCCACGACCATCGCCGGCGAGCGTTCGAGCAATACCGCGACGATGTCGCCTTCGGCGACACCGGCATCGACCAGGGCGGCCGCCAGCTGGTTGGCCTTGCGGTTGACCTCGCCGCACGTAAGCGTGCCGGCGGACGAGAGCAATGCCGGCTGGTCGGGCGTGCGCGCCGCGCGTTGTTCCAACAGGCCGACGATGCCGCGGCCGGCCGCCGCCGGGACCACATTGCCTTCGGCGAACGAACGAACCCGTTGCCGCTCTTCCGCGTCCAGCATCGACAGATCGCGCAGGATTGCGTCCGGGCGCTCAATCATCGCGGTGAGCAGCACCTCGTAGTGGTGGAGAATGCGCCGGATGCTGCGCGGCTCGAACAGCTCGGTATTGTGCTCGAGACGCAGCTCGGCAGCATCGGGACCAGTGTGGAAATCGAGCAGCAGGTCGACCTGCGTCGCGGTGATCTCAGGCTCCAGCACGCGCTCGTCGCGAATGCCGCTGAACGCGTGGGTCGGCTCGAAGTCGGTGACCATGTTGAACATCGCCCGGAACAGCGGGTTGCGGCGATGTTCGCGATCCAGCGCGAGGCGGTCGACGAGACGTTCGAGCGGATAATCCTGCATGCGATGGGCGCCCGTCACACGGTCGTGGACCTGGCGCACGAAGTCGCTGACGGAGGCCTGCGGGTCGACCCGCAGCCGCAGCGCGACGCTGTTGGCGAAGAAGCCGGCGAGCGCCTTCAGCCTGGGATCGTGGTGCCGCCCGGAGAATACCGTCCCGATGATGATGTCGTCCTGCCGGCAATATTTGCAGAGCAGCAGAGCCTGCGCGCCGAGCATCGTCGAGAATGGGACGACGCGATGCTTCAGGCTGAACGACTGCAGCCGGGCGACGAGATCGGGCGACAGCGGGCGCGATTCCACGGCGCCGCAAAACGACAGCTGCAGCGGGGCCGGAAGGTCGGTGGGGAGATCGAGCTCCGGCGGCTTGTCAGCGAACTGTGACAGCCAATAGGCTTCCGCCTCGTGGATGTTCTGCTCGGAGAAGCGGTCTCTCAGCCACCTCGCGTAGTCGACATAATCGAGGTCGAGCGGTGCCGGGTCGCCGCCGCCGACCCGCCGCGCATTGTAGAGACGTTTCAGGTCATTCCACAGGATGCGAATCGTGATGGCATCGGAAATGATGTGATGCAGCTTCAGGATGAGCTGCCACTCCTGGTCTGACCAGCGCACCAGCACGACTTTGAAAAGCCGGCCGCCGTCGAGCGTGAAGGAACGCCCGTACTCCTGGTTCAGCAGGCTCTGCGCTTCGTCATCAAAGGCTGCGGAGCGGTCTGCGCCGCCGCCGTCCGGACCGGAAGAGCGATCGACGAACTCGAAGCTGCCGTCGTTGCCGTCGAGCCGTGACTGGAACAGCGTGCCGTCGACGAGGGTGATCCGGGTGCGAAGCGCGGCGTGACGATCGATCA
The DNA here is from genome assembly GCF_000426785.1 of Bradyrhizobium sp. th-b2. NCBI lineage: Bacteria > Pseudomonadati > Pseudomonadota > Alphaproteobacteria > Hyphomicrobiales > Nitrobacteraceae > Bradyrhizobium > Bradyrhizobium sp. th-b2. Next base: position 8,545 of record NZ_AUGA01000066.1, on the reverse strand, counting down.
GCGCCACGACCGCATCTTCCAGGGCATCGACGTCGAGCAGACCGGATAGGCGCCGGCACGAGGCCCGGGTCCAGATCGACTTCTGCGGCGAGATCTCGTCCAGGTAGAAGATGCGTTCCTGCTGGAACGACAGCGGATACAGCGTCGTGTCCGAAGCCTGCTCAAGATTCGGGTTCGCGATGTTGATGGTGGGCATCCCCGTCTCCCTTCACCGCCCCGAAATCCGGGGCGAACGCGCCTTGATCATTTCGTCGGCAATGATCAGACGCTGGATTTCCGATGTGCCGTCGCCGATCTCGGTCAGCTTGGCGTCGCGATACAGGCGCTCCAGCGGCAGATCCCTGGAATAGCCGGAGGCGCCGTGTATCTGGATCGCGTTGCGGGTGATCTCGACCGCCATCTCGGAGGCGAAGAGCTTCGCCTCCGACGCCGCCTTGGCCAGGGGGAGCCCCCGATCGCGTAGTTCGAGGCCATGCGCGAGCAGCAGACTGGCCGCGTCGATACTGGTCTCCATGTCGGCAAGCATCCGCTGCACCAGCTGGAAGCGGCCGATCGGCTTGCCGAATTGCCGCCGGCCGACCGCATGGTCAACGCACAGATCGCGCGCCCGCTCGGAAATTCCGATTGCGATCGCAGCCATGTCGAGCCGGGCCGCCGGCAATGTCTGTTGCAGGATCGCGAAGCCGCCGTTCCGGCGTCCGATCAAATTGTCCCTGGGTACTCGGACTTCGGTGAACACGAGTTCTCCGGTGTCGGAGGCCCGCATGCCGAGCTTTCGCTCCTGCCGCCCCGTCGCCCGGAATCCCGGCATCCCTTTCTCGACCGCGAACAAGCTCAGTCCGAGGATGCCGGCGGCCGGCGACGTCTTGGCCACCACCACGGCCACGTCAGCGACATTGGCGTTGGTGATGAAGACCTTCGCGCCGTTGAGAAGATAATGGTCGCCGGCGTCCGTCGCGGTGGTGGCGGTCGCGGCGATGTCGGAGCCACTGCCGGCCTCGGTCATGGCGAAGGCACCGATGGCGTCGCCGCCGATCAAAGCCGGGAGCAACCGTCGCTTGAGCCGCTCGGAGCCGCCGAGGAAAATCGGCAGCGCCGCCAGCGTGGCGTGCGCGACGGCGCTCATCGCGGTCGAGGCGCAGGCCTGCGCGATCTCCCGGATCAGCCCGGCATAGACGGCGAAGCCGAGCGCGAGGCCGTTATAGTCGCTCGGAAAGCCCGCGCCGAACACGCCGAATCGCCCGACCGCCCGAAAGACATCGATCGGAAACTCTTCGCGCTCGTCGGCGGTCGCTGCGCCCGGCGCCACCACCCGCTGGACGAAGGCTCTTCCATTCGTTAGGATTTCGGACTCTGCGCTTCTCATGCCGCCACCCCGAAGGCCCGGTGCCACGCATCGAGCGCGACCAGGGCGTGCGCGGTCCTGAAGATCGCGAGGTTGTCGGTGCCTGCGAACTGGTTCTTCTTGCGAAAGAATTCGTCGACCTTCGTCCTGTCGAAATAGCCGGCGATGCGGGAGTCCGGTGCCTGCACCAGCGCGTTGGCGCGATTGCGCTCGGTCCAGATCGATTTCGGATCGACCGGGATGGGAACAGGCCGCTTCCGCCGCATCACCACGGCGGCGGGCAGCAGATCGGCAGCGAGCGTCCGGAGCACCACTTTGTTGCTGTCCGGCTTCGCCTTGTACGAAGCCGGCAGGTCGAGGACATATTCGACCAGGCGGTGATCCAGGAACGGCACCCGCGATTCCACGCCCCACGCCATGCTGGTCTTGTCGAGACGTTCGAGCATCTCGACCAGATAGTACTTCAGGAACAGGTACAGCAGCTTGTTGAGCGGATCGTCGCTCTCGAAGCTGGCCATCTCCGCCGACAAGGTGGTCTGGATCCGATCGCGGCACCGCGTTCGCGCCACGAAGGCGGGATCGAGAAGCGCCGCGACCTCGTCGAGATAGGGCGCCCACGGGAATTCGGCTGGTGTGCCCGCGCCGCAGCCATCGAGAAAAAAATGGTAGCCGGCGAACAATTCATCGGCGCCCTCTCCCGACATCACCACGGTCACGTTCGGCTTGACCTCGCGATAGAGCAGGAACAATGACGGCGCGGTCAGGTCGACCGGCTTCTCGACGTGCCAGGTGACACGGCTCATGACGTCGCGATACTCGTCCGACCGAAACAGAAATTCGGTGTGGTCGGTGTGATAGGCGCGCGCCACCAACTCGGCGTAGGGGCCGTCAATGTCGTCGTGCCGAAGCGTGTCGCCGTGGTCGTAGCCCATCGCGAATGTCTTGAGCTGCCCGCCGACATGTCCGGCGGCGAGCGCCGAGACCAGGCTGGAATCAAGGCCGCCGCTCAGAAGCGTGCCGAGCGGAACGTCGCTCACCACTTGCGCCCCGATGGCCGCGTCGAGCATTCCGCGCACCACGTCCCGGCTTTCCTCAAGCGAGGTGCCGGCGTGGCGCACGGCCGCGCGCGGCATCGACCAATAGATGTGAAGCCGCAGTTCGCCGTCCTGCAGCGCAAGGATCCCGCCGGGCGGCAGCGAGCGGATCCCCCGGAACATCGTTCTGCCGTCGAGCAGCGACGTGCAGAGCAGATAGTCCGCGACACCGTCGTGATCGACCTTGCTCCGGGCCGCCGGGTGCGCCAGGATCGCCTTGATCTCGGAAGCAAACAGGAAGACGTTGCCGAACACGCCATAGTAGAGCGGCTTGATGCCGAGCCGGTCGCGCGCCAGCACGAGCAGCCGCTTGGTGCGGTCCCAGAGCGCCAGCGCGAACATGCCGTTGAATTGCGCGACGCAGTCGATCCCGTCTTCCTCGTAGGCGTGGACGATGATCTCGGTATCGCAATCGGTGGCAAAGCGATGGCCCCTGCGCTGCAGCGACGGCCGAAATTCGCGGTAATTGTAGATTTCACCGTTGTAGGTGACCCAGACGGTGCCGTCCTCGTTGCCGAGCGGTTGACGCCCGCCGGCGAGATCGATGACCGAAAGCCGTCGATGGCCGAAGCCGACGGCGCCGTCGATGTGGACGCCGGCGTCATCGGGACCACGGTGCGAGAGCTGCGCCGCCATCCGTGCCAGCGCCTCCGGCGAAACCGGCCCTTCGCGCATGTCGAGAACGCCGCAGATCCCGCACATCGCTAAGCCCTCGGCCGGCAATTATCGCAGGAGCGGCACAGCAGATCTCTTTCGATTTCCGAAGCGAGATCGATAACGGTGCCGGTCGGATCGTTCAGTTTGTCGAGCGCCGCCTCGCGGGACAGGATGCCGAGCCTGACGAGCCGGCTCATCTCGTAATCATAGGGATGGAATCGATACAGGTTCTTGTGCCGGATGATGCCGAACGCGTTCAGCCGGCAATTCGTCGAGCTTGGATCGACGTCGGTGGGTTTCGACCAGCCGAGCCCGGCGAGAACGCGGTAGATTTCATGCTCGTCGTACCCTACGATCGGCAGCGGACTGACAATCGTCGGAAACGGACGGGTCTTGTACTCGTCGGCAGACAGCATCAGATAATCGTACGCCCATGACCCGGTCCGCTCCGCCAGCCGCGCGAACAACTGCCGGCGCAGCGGATGGGGAATGACGTTGTCCTTGAAGATCATCTCCTGATCCGAGGCGAGCACCTGCCCGGGTGTATTGCCCAGCATCACCAACGGGATGCCTTTCTCGATCGCGACGCGCAGCATCGTGGTGATGACGATGCGGATGCACGAGATGCAGACGCTGCTGCCGAACTTGGTCAGGTGATCCGGATAGACCCGCGCCAGCGCGCTCTCCAGGAAGAGCGCATTCATATGATCCTGGCGGTGCCGCACGATGATGTGGTCGATCGCGAGGGTGGAGACCACGTTGCGCATGTTGGTGAGGCAGGCCGCCGACACGAAACCGTTGTCGAACGTCACCGCCAGCAGCCTGAGACCGAGCTGCGACGCCAGCAGATGCAGCAGGTAGGAGCTATCCTTGCCGCCGCTGAACGCCACCACGGCGTCGTAGCGATGGTTCTGTCGCTTGGCCTCCGCGATGATGTCCGACAGCGCCTCGGTGAGGCGGGCGGACGGACCCGGCGCATCTGCGGCGGAGAACTCGCTGCACAGCGAGCAGACGCCGTCTTGGTCGATGGTGATTCCGGGGAAGGTCTCGGGAAGGACGCATACGTTGCACCGACGCATCACACCTGCTCCATCCTCAGGCGACCGCGGTCGATCTTGCTGTTGCCCGTCGTCGGCAGGTTGTCGACAAAGACGATGTCGTCCGGAACCATGTAGTACGGCAAATGCCGGCGGCAGTGCTGCGCCACCGCGGTCTCGCCGAGTGTCGCGCCGCGTCGGCACACGATGAAGGCGCGCAACGCCTGCGCGCCGCTCGGGTCCGGGCCGCAAGTCACCGCGGCCGCCGCAACGCCGTCGAGCGCTTGCAGGCACGCCTCGACGTCTTCCGGATAGAGCTGATAACCGAGCCGCTTGACCATGGTGTCTTTGCGGCCGACGAAGCGAAGATAGCCATCCGCATCAAGTGCGCCGAGGTCTCCGGTGTAGACGCGACCGTCCCGGAACGTCGTGGATGTCGTAAGTTTCCAGTATCCGGGCGACACGAACGCGCCCGCATGCACGATCTCCCCGACGGTGCCTGCGGGACAGGGTTTTCCGTGCTCGTCGACGATGCTGATGGTCACGCCGGGCAGCGGACGGCCCGCCGAGCCGAACTTGATAAAGAACTCCGCCGGAGCAAGACAGGTCGATCGGAACGCCTCGGTGGTGCCGTACATCATGTAGAAATCTGTCGACGCCAGCGTGCGCTTCAGCCGAAGCAGATCGGCCTCGGGAAAACTCTCCCCGATCAACGACAGGTAGCGCAGGCAAGGCAGCGCCGCGTCCGCGAAGGCGGGGCAGCGGTCTTGCATCATGCGCCAGAACGAGGGAACCGCATGAACGCCGGTGATCCGCTCGCCGATGAGCGTCGCGAGCACATCCTTCGGAAACAACGAGTCCTGCAGAACCAGCGTCCCGCCGACCGACGTCATGGTGAAAAGCTGGCTCAATGCACCGTCGAACGAGAACGGCGTCAAGCTGATCAGGCGGTCGTCGGCGACGTTGCCGAGCAGCTGCGCAGACACCAGCGTCGCCTCCGACAGGATCCCGTGGGTGACCATGATGCCCTTTGCGGACGCCGTGGTGCCAGAGGTGTAGATGATCGCCGCGAGGTCGTCCGCGGCGCTGGGAACACCAGCGAAGGTCGGGTCGTCGGGAACGAGGTCATGCATGATCGTTGAGAGCTCGATCGCCGCGACGCAAACCGCGTCCGGATCGCCGGCCGTCACCGGGTCGTCCGCGCCGAGCCTGATCAGCAGCGGCGGCAGCGCGGAGACGCGGGCGGCGCGCTCGACCGCCACGCGCTTGCTCGAATGAAAGAAGAAGGCGGCGGGTTCGCATTCCGCGAGCACATGACCGAGCTTGTCGTCGCGGAACGCCGGGTTGACATGGACCAGGACCGCGCCGACCTTCATGACGGCGAAGATCACAGCAACCTCCTCAACGCATTTCGCTGAATAGATCGCGACGCGCATGCCGCGTTCGACGCCAGCCCGGGCAAGAAAGGCGGCGATTCGGTTCGACGCCTGGTTCAGCGCCGTATAGGTCATGCGGCCTCTATGCCAGGCTATCGCCTCCCTGTCAGGGCAGTCGCGCGCAGTTCGGCGCAACATGTCATGAACCGGGATCATTCCGGGATGACTACCCATGTGAACGCGCGGCGGCTGCGCCGTGAGCGGCGTTCGCCTGAAGAGTCATGACCAGGTTCACCAGACCATCGACCGTGCCGAAACTAGCCATGTCGATCTCGTCGCCGGTGATTTCCAAACTGAACGTGTCCTCGATAAACGCCACCAACGACAGCACGTCGAGCGAAGTCAGCACACCGCTTTCAAACAGGTTGCTGGCATGGTCGAATCCGCGTTCGGATGAAATTTCTTCGATACAGACAACGATCGAATCGCGAATGCTCATAGGCATTTCCTCGGGCGCTGGCGCTTGCTCGGTTACTCTGGGGAGTTCAACTCTCGACACTTTCGCTCACGAAACGTCCACTACCGACGAACGGTCAACTCTCGACTTTTCTGCTCACGACACTTCTGCTCACGGACAGTCCGATCTCTCTCGACCTGCGGCCGGGACGCCGCGCAATGGCGACATCCCGTTCTCAGCAGCAGACGTGACCAGATCGGTCCGCCTGCGCGCGTTGAATCAGGGGATAGGTTTAGTGCACGTCCGGGCCGCTCAGGCCGCCTGACCCGTGTTGGGAACGACGGTGAGCCAGGTACCGGCCGCCGCGACTAGAACGGCAGGGACCTCGATCCGCCGCGTGAGAACCGCATTCGGATTGATCTTGATGAACGCCAATCGAGGCTCCTGCGTCGACGCCGCCTTGTCAGCGCGTTCCTCCGTCGGCTCGGTGTCGACCTGTTCTTTCGCAGGCGGCTGCTCGCTCTCGGGAGGAGGCGCCTCCGCGGCCACCGGACCGAGCGCCGGATACTCAATGTCGATTACATCCCCGGCGGCAATCTCGTACTGCGCCCCGTTCAGATCGACGAGGTGAATGGCCTCGGTGCTCGTCAACACTGTCGCGACGATCAGGACATCGGCGGGTGCCGCGCCTGCCTTGGTGTCGGTTGTCGAAGCCGGCCTCGCTGCTGACTGAAGTGCGGCTGCCAAGTGATCGACGGTCATTATGCGCTCCTCTGAGTGAGCTCTCGTTGCGGACCCAAGCGTCGTAAGCGCCCCGCCCCAAAACGTCGGGCGCCTGATAGGGGAGTTGTTTGTCGGAGCGACAGAAACGGAGAGCGTACTGACGAGCATAACGCAGGCACCCGCGAACTCCTTCGCGGAACAGATTGCCTACGCGCTTTGCACGCCTTTGAATGTCGATCCGTGTGTGGTCTTTGTTGTTGCGGACGAAAAATGCCTGCGCCCGTGACCATCCGTTTCGTTGTGATACGTCATGACCAGCGCCTGCACCATCCACCCTTTCCGGGATCACCTTCGCGGTGGCAACGTCCGATGTCGCCGTGCTGCCGCGGCTATAGCCCATCATCCGGCAGGCTTGGCTGACGTTGCCGAGCTGCTTGGCCAGTTCCAGCATGCGGAACTTTGCGCGAATGACCTTCTGCTCTAGCGTGGCGTGTTGTATTTTTCGTCTGGAACTAAGCCGAGCTTCTTCCATAGAAGGCCGCGCTGACATCCAAGTCTGATACATCTACCTTGGATACAAAGGCATGTTCGCCAATAACATCGTTCAGTGCCATTATTTGCTCCCTGTGCTGTGGCATCTCGGGCATCTCGCAGATTGCGAGAATTTGTGCCACACACAAAGCATGCTGTCGCCTCCTTGTCCTGGTAGGGGCAAGTCCGGGTTGCAATCTGTCAGCGCTACCATCGCTCACTAAAGGCTCTCGCGCAGCGGGCATTGATCGATCTCAACCAACTCGACGAGGTGCGGAATGGCCCGTTTCAAGAACAGTGCCGAAAGTTCGGTGGTGATGCGAAAATCCCAAATTGCGCATTTCCCTCGCCATTTCTTTGGTACGACCTCGCTGTTTAACGCGTTCGATGTCGCCTCGGGGGGCGTCATCGGCAAATGCTACAAGCGTGCTAGCTCTGCTTCCAGTCGCCGGGTCAGAGGCGTCAGCGAAGTTCGCGCGGCACCCAATGTGACAATCGCGCTATGAGCAACGACCGTACGTTGCGCAGCAGGTTGCGCAGCAGAAAGCCGCCTTTTGCGCTAAGCATGAGAAGGCGACCCTTGTTGGTCTGGGCGGAATTTCGATCTGTCGAGTCTCATGCGAGGCGTTGGAAGGCAATGGGCTTTGGCAAGGCCGTGCTTCCATGGAATTGGAGTGCCCATGTCCGGTCTGTCGCGCCGACCCAAGCAGCTTGACGAGGAATTGCTCGCCCTCGGCGAGGAAACGATGCTGCTCGAAGATCCTGACGGCTTTATCGCCGGTTTGCTGGCCTGCCCGGAGCAGATCACGCCCAGCGATTGGCTTCCAGTCGTGTGGCATGAGGACAGCACGGACCAGCCGGTCTTCGAGAATCTCGACCATACTGTTCGCCGTCAGCGCATGTGAGACAAATTGAAGGATTTTGCGGAGGGAGGATTTCTGGTTCATCGTAGCCAACAGGAGCGCAGATGGAGCAGAAATCCGGACTGGGCAAAGCGCCGGCAGAACAAGTGCTAAAGGACATTCGGCGCCAGACGCGCCGGCAGTATTCGACGGAAGAGAAGATCCGTATCCGTGCTGGAAGGACTGCGGGGCGAGGAGAATATCTCCGAGCTCTGCCGGCGCGAGGGCATTGCCGCCTCGATGTATTACGGCTGGTCCAAGGAGTTCCTCGAGGCCAGCAAGCGCCTCCTGGCGGGCGATACGGCGCGAGCTGCGACCTCCGGCGAGGTGAAGGATCTCCGCCGGGAGGCCGCCGCCCTGAAGGAGGCCGTAGCCGATCTGACCCTGGAAAACCGTCTGCTCAAAAAACGTATGGCCCCGCCC